>JBLIMQ010000153.1:0-10015 GCA_047638775.1 Flavobacteriales bacterium | reverse complement strand
CACTCTTGAGCCTGATCGTTCGACACAACACAATCGATAGCTACCGGGTAACGTAGGTATGCTCACAGATTCTATGCAACTATTATTTGAAGTTGTTGATTCGGCTTTGAAGGAAAGTATTTTCTATACCAGCGACTTACATGCGTACGTAGATGACAGGCCCGACTGTCACGGGTTCACTTTATTTTGAAAACACATGAAAAAGTGCTCGTTTAGCTTTAGAATGAGAGGTAAATATGTAGAAGAATCAATAAGATAGAAAATATGCAAGTTAGATAATGAGACCCCCCTATTATCTGAATAATAGCCCCCCAGTTTGTTTTTACTTATCCTATAATTTTCCGTATAACTTATTGCACAATAACGAGTTATTGGATCTTTAAAGAAAGTGGCTTAGGTAGGTACTGAGGGGGTCTCCATATACAAATGTTATAACTCAGGTAAACGATGAACATATTCACGAAATTTGGAATGTATTTAATTATGTTTATTCCAGCAGCTCTAATAGCTGGAATATATGGTTCCGTACACGATCAAATAAGCTATTCGTTTTCTCATGAGTATTTTACTCATTTCAAATTTATTCAATTCTCTATCCCTTGGGCTCATGAATCTCCAAGATTTGGAGCTGCGATAGTTGGCGCATTAGCTACGTGGTGGATGGGAGTACTCGTCTTCTTCATATTGGGTCTATTCGGGTTCATGTTTTATTCGCCAAAACAAATGGCACTAGAACTACTTAAATCTTTTGGTGTGGTAGTGACTGTAGCTTTGTGTACGGGTGTTGCTGGTTTGGTGTATGGTTATGCTCATGTAAATGAAAGTACAATATCAGATTATACTCAATGGCTTAAGCCGGAAGTCACAGATCCTATTCAATTTGTACGCGTAGGTTTTATGCACAATGCGAGTTACTTAGGTGGCTTAACAGGTTTGGTTTCTGGTATTTTTTACCTATTTCTATCCAAAAAAAGTTGTAACAAAAAACTCAAAGGCGACACCAAAAACGGCGCGCTCCAGCTTGCGTTACATGGCCAAAATATGCACATAGAAACTCTTTTTAATAATGCCGATGAACTTTATGAAAAAGGCGATTTCACTTCGGCTTTTGAACTTTTTTCTGAGGCTGCGAAAAAAGGTGATACGAGCTCTATGCTTAGAATGGCATCAATGTATACTTGTGGTGAAGGTGTGCTATGTAACTACGACAAAGCTGAACAACTTGAGCTTAAAGCTTTTGAAGAAGGAGATAAAACCGGGCTGGTTAATCTGGGGATTACTTATCGGATTAAAGGTGATATACGTAAATCTAAAAAATGGTTTCTTAAAGCAATTGATGCTGGTAATGGTAGTGGTGCTCTGGAATTGGCAAAGTTATATTTGGTAAGCGATAATGAGATCGCCACCGCAAAGAAATACTTAGCAGTAGCAATTAATCACCAAGACATGTGTGGTGCGGATATCAAAGAAGCAGAAAACATATTGTCAGAGTTATGAGTTATTCCACATGTAACAAGGCCGCCATAGGGACATTTTTTTCTTCTCTCCGTTTCTGGGCGGCTTCGCCATTTTACCCCAAAACTCCACTACACAAAAAATGCCCTATACAGCGGCGTTATGACCCAATAGTAGAATTCCTATGGAAGTAAAGCTACAGATATTTAAAAACAGAATTTTGGTATCCAATGGGGTTAACGAAATATCTATAAGCGCGGATGAACCCTTCTCAACACAGAGACTGTTAGTTGGTAATTTTGAAGCAGCCTGGAAGTGTGTTGAGCAAGCAGAGAAAGAGCTGTCAATCAAAGGGTTATTCAAGAAAAAGCCGAAAGTGATCGTGGTACCAAAAGAACTAATAGAAGGCGGTGTTTCGCAGATAGAGGATAGAGTTTTTCGGGAGTTATCAATGGCCCTAAACCCATCAAGCGTTGAAATTCTTCCTTGAGAAAAAATATTATAACAAGTCCAGCAACGGCGACAGCTTTGTAGTCTTATGAATAAGTTACTTTTTCTAATATTAGTATCGATTCCTTCTGTAAGTATAGCGGACGTAATTGTCTCAGAAGAAACACTAAATAAATGGGGGTATGAATCGACCAGTAACTATGAAAAGTGGCAGGTGATAAAGCGGACTAATGGGGAGCAGTGGTCTGATAGTAAAGTTTATCGTTAACGAGGACACCCGCTCGTCATGACCCCCTTAACCTACTGATTTAGTTTAGTTTTATTTTGATTTAGCGAGCGGATTTAGTGAGCGGGTGTCCTCGAAGGACGCTAGTACGAAATAAAGGCTTACAGCTTGCCTAGTCACTTAGCTTCATTGATTGAACTACTGGCTTAATCAAGTAGCACTCATACTTTTCGGTTCAAAAACACGACAAAAACCGATAGCCGATCGGTTTTTGTCGTGTTACCTTACCGTCCGTATAAATTCAGCGTAATTGATATCATGAATCTTGGCGAACTCGAAAAATTAGTGCTTCAGCGCATCTGGGATACTGGCGAAGTAGATGCCAAACAAGTATTCGCACATTTTGAAAAAACTCGCGGCGGTACGTTAAATACGATTCAAAGTACCCTAGATCGCCTGTTCAAAAAAGGTTTGTTAAGTCGAGAAAAACAAGGGCATGCTTATCTATATAAAGCAGCGATAAATCGTGATGCTTTTATAGGGCAGCTAATCAATGATATCGCCAGTGATTTTGGTTCTACAAAAGACAGTCCTTTGCTCGCCGCCTTCTCCTCTCTGTCTTCGGATCTTGATAATGAACAACTGGATGAACTGGAACGACTTATAGAGGAAAAGCGTGCGGCTTCACGGGCTGGTGACGCTAAATGATTTTGGGCTATTGGGGTCTTAGCCTGAATATATTGTCAATTATTTTTGTCAGTCTCAGCGCGTCGCTGATCTTTATCAGCGTGACGATATACTTCATTTCGAATTCACTAAACCGCTTTCAGGCTAACACCAAAATCGGTATTTTGTGGTGCATCGGCATTCTTCCCTGGGTTATTAGTTTATTCAGTGTCATTTTGCTCATGCTTCCAGAATTAACGTCAAATAGCGATTCGTTGCTATCCACTTTTGTGCACTGGCATCACGTTTACCAATTTGAAATTCTAAGCTGGCACGGTGCATCGATAGGTGTATTTTGCATAGTTTTTTTTAGCGTATGTTTAACCAAGATCGTAAAAGCCGTAAAAGCCAATGCGCAACTTAATCAGCTCGATTTCTTTATACAGAATACTAATTCCAAGCAGCATCTGACGGTGATCGAATCTGAGGAGTCGCGGGCGTTCACCTCAGGTCTTTTTAGCCCTAGGTCATACATTACAAGTGGGCTTAGCACTCAGTTAACTTCACAAGAAGCAACCATTGTAGCTGAGCATGAATTAGCGCATGCAAGGTCGTACGATCCACTGAGAAAATATGGATTTTCACTATTGGCTGCTTTTTTCCCGATGTCTATTGCGCAACAGCTGAATAGTGATTTTTCACTCGCCTTGGAGCAGGCCGCAGATGAATCTGTGTTGCCTACGGTGAGCGATGAAACAATAATCGCTAAAACTCTGCTTAAAGTTTCTAGTTTAGGTCAACGTCCTATAAGTTCGATGCCCTTGTCAAATTGCCATTTTTCTACCCATCCATTGACTTTACGCATTGAGTATCTCCTCAACGATAACAAAGGTCAGTCATTTCCGATCTTATTATTTTTTTCGTTTTCCATAACGCTGGCCCTACTTAGTACCTTGTCTGTAGATCTACTTCATCACGCGCTTGAACGGCTATTTAGCCACTAAATCAGCTATTTTAACTCGACGCTTTTAAAGGAGCGCTAATGCGATTGTTTATACCCTTTAGCACAAGTAAAAAACCGACTACCAATCGGTTTTTTACTTGTTTACTTCAGCTTGCAGGCTTCTCCGGAACAGCAATTTATTTCGCTCTGTCAGCCCCCCTTATGGCAGATGAAACTCCTCGTGACGAATTGACGCTCAGGCGAACGGTAGAGCTTAGTTTGCAAAGCCACCCTACGCTTGCGTCTTATCAATACCGCGTAAAGAGTGCCAATGCGTGGGCTCAACAAGCCGCTATTCGTGAAAAGCCGGAAATCAATCTAACGCTTGAAGATGCGCTCGGTACTGGCGAACACACAGGCCTCGACAATGCGCAATCAACGCTCAGCATCAGTTGGGTTTTGCAGGGTGGCCTGCTTGATCAACGCGTCAAGTCTGCCCAGTCCAAGGCTAACGTACTGGAAATTGAGCGTGACATTCAACGTTACGATGTTGCAGCGCAAACGGCGCATGCATTTTTAACGGTTCTGGCCTATCAGGAACGATTAGTTGTGGCTAAAAATGCGCAACAACACGCTATTCAAATACTGAAAGAAATACAAAAACGTGTGGATGCAGGCCGTTCTCCCTCTGCCGATAAGTTGCAAGCCGAGGTTAATTTGGAGCGACGTAAACTTGAGGTAGAAGATATTCAGCACGAATTAAAATCAGCTAAAAAGGTTCTGGCGTCGCAATGGGGAAGCTCTAGTGTCGATTTTCTTCGGGTTAACGGAGCGATAACGTTAAACGAACAAGTCATCAATTATGACACCTTGGAAAACGGGATAAACAATAATCCTCAAGTACGATATTTTTTAACGCAACAACGGGTTATCGACTCTGAGGTCACGTTAGCGCGTGAAGAGGTAAAAAATCGCTGGCGATTCAATACTGGGGTTCGGCGCTACGAAGCGACGGAAGATTACGGCTTAACCTTCGGTGTATCTCTTCCGCTTGGCAAATCCACGCGTAACCGACATCAAATTTCGGCCCTTAGCGCCGAGCAAGCTCGTTATGCAGCTGATGCTCGTGCTAAAGAGATTCAATTGTCTACCCAGCTTTATGTGTTATACGAAGAGCTTCAACACAGCTATCACCTCAACAACGCACTCACACAACTTATATTGCCACGCCTAGAGCGAGCGCTTGTTGAAACACAAAAAGCCTACTCACTCGGGAAATACAGCTACAGAGAGTGGTATGCCCTACAAAACGAAGTCTTGGATACGAGAATGGAATTGATCGATGTACGTTTAAAAGCGCACAACAATTTGACGGAAATTGAGCGTTTAACGGGGCTGAATTTAATGGAATCATCTTCTGTAGAATCAATAGCCGATAAAACAAGCTTACAAACCGCAGAATTTGAAAACAACGGGGATAACCAATGATCAACACTCTTTTACGCTCTTTTATGGTAGGGCTTACTGTTTTAACTTTTCTCGGGTATACCGCTATAAGTCTTGCCGTTGAAACAGAAGTTAAAGAAGCGGAACCTGAAAAAGGAGAGCATCGAGGACGACTATTAAAAGATGCAAATTTTGTATTGGAACTCGCTATTTTTGAAACGGGTGTGCCGCCGGAATTTCGTGTGTGGGTTATGAATGATGGAGAGCCCGTCAAGCCGGAAGAAGTTTCGCTGGTGGTAACGCTCACTCGTTTAGGCAATGTGGTTGATACGATTAACTTCAAGCCAGAAGCCGATTTTTTACGCGGCGATATGGAAATTTATGAACCGCACTCGTTTGTGGTGACAATAAAGGCAGGGTACCAAGGCAAGAAGTACCATTGGCAATACGATAACTTTGAAGGTCGAACACGTATTGAACCCGCCGTTGCAAAGGCAATGGATATACAAACCGAAATAGCCGGTGAAGCTACCTTAGTTGAAACCATTGAAGCGTTTGGCAAGCTAGTCCCGCAAGCCGATGCCGAGCGCAAAATTAGCGCGCGCTTTGAGGGGGAGATTACAACAGTACATGCACGCTTAGGGCAAGCGGTGAAGGTTGGAGATAAGCTCATCACCATCAACAGCAATGAGAGCTTAAAAAGCTTCACCATTAGCTCACCGATTAATGGCGTCGTCACTAGCAAAGCAGCCAATCCTGGCGAACAAAGTGGCGGCCGCATCTTGATGTCAATTGTTGATACTTCAAAACTCACGGCGGAGTTATCAGTATTCCCGACTGATCGTCAACGCGTTGCTGTAGGAGCCGAAGTCAGATTGCATGTTAATGGCCAAGAAGCGGCATTGACTGGACGAATCAACGCGATTGATGCGCGGCTAAAGCCAAATCAAGCCAGTACTGTACGTGTAGAAATCGACAATGCAAAAAATATGTGGTTTGCAGGTCAATTTATTACCGGTGACATTGAGGTCTCACGCTACACCGTACCACTGGCTGTGAAACGGATTGGCTTGCAGGCTTTCAGAGACTTTACTGTGGTGTATGCAAAAGTGGGTGACGAATATGAGGTGCGGATGTTGGAGCTTGGACGTGAAGCCGGAGAATGGGTGGAGGTATTGGGGGGATTAAACCCCGGCACCGAATATGTGACAGAAAACAGTTTTATCATCAAAGCCGACGTAGAAAAGTCCGGCGCTTCTCACGACCACTAAGGCTTACCCGTTTTAAGGAAATACCATGCTTGAATATCTAATTCAATTTGCTATCCAACGTCGAGCCTTAATTATGGTGGCCGTACTGGCCATCAGTGGTTTGGGCATTTGGAATTTTACCAAATTGCCCATTGATGCTGTTCCTGATATCACCAACGTACAGGTGATGATCAACACTGAAGCTCCCGGATATACACCACAAGAGATTGAGCAGCGGGTAACGTTTCCCATTGAAACCGCAATGGCGGGCTTGCCCAATTTGCAATACACACGCTCGGTTTCCCGTTACGGACTTTCGCAGGTCACGATTATTTTTAGTGATGACACCGACATTTACTTTGCCCGGCAGTTGGTGAATGAGCGCCTATCAAGCGCTCGATCAAATCTCCCTCGCTTGCTCGAGCCGGAATTGGGCCCTATCGCTACCGGCTTGGGTGAAATTTTTATGTTTACGGTGGACGCCGAACACGGCGCACTCAATAAAGACGGCTCACTGGTAACGCCCACTGATTTGCGCTCTGTGCACGATTGGATTATCCGGCCACAATTGCTACGAGTACCTGGTGTTGTGGAAGTGAATCCCATCGGCGGCTACAAGCGTGAAATCTTGGTGGCGTTTGAACCTGAAAAGCTACTGGCGTTCGAACTTACTCAACAAGATGTTATTCAGGCGATTCAAAATAACAATCAAAATCGCGGTGTTGGCTTTATTGAACACAATGGCGCGCAATGGTTGTTACGTGTCCCAGGCCAAAAAGAAACACTCAGTGACATTGCCAATATTGTGATTCGTAGCCATGAAGGCGTAGCGCTGCGCATTAAGGATATTGCCAGCATTGAAGAGGGTAAGGAATTACGCAGCGGCGCGGCCACGCAAAACGGTCGCGAAGTGGTCATGAGCACCGTGTTTATGTTGGTGGGTGAGAACAGTCGCACCGTGGCCAAAGCCGTGGCAGAAAAACTGGATAAAATTAAACAAGGGCTACCACAAGGCGTTACGGCAACGGCCGTTTATGATCGCACCACTCTGGTCGATAAAACCTTAAAAACGGTTCGAACCAATTTGTTCGAAGGCGCATTACTCGTCATCGTTATATTGTTCTTTCTGCTGGGCAATGTGCGTGCGGCGTTATTGACCGCCGCAGTCATTCCGATCGCTATGTTAATGACGGTGACCGGCATGGTGCATGCTGGTGTCAGTGCCAACTTAATGAGCTTAGGCGCCTTGGATTTCGGCTTGCTCGTGGATGGGGCTATTATCATTGTCGAAAATTGTTTGCGACGACTTAGTCATGCGTCTTCGCCCGGCAAACCCTTGGACACAAAAGAACGCTTTGACATTGTTTTTCACGCTACACGAGAAGTGATTCGTCCCGCGTTATTCGGGGTATTTATTATCACGGCTGTTTACTTGCCCATTTTTGCGCTGACCGGAGTGGAAGGAAAAATGTTCCATCCCATGGCGTTGACCGTTGTGATCGCTTTACTCTGCTCCATTGTATTGTCGATTACCTTTGTTCCTGCCTGTATCGCGTTAATGTTCAAAAAACCTGTGACAGAAAAAGACAGTGCGATAATTAAAGTGTCACGCTCCGTTTACAAACCGCTATTGAACATCGCGTTAAAAGCGCGCTGGACGGTAGTGGCGATTGCGTTGGTATTGGTGGTTGGTTCCGCTTGGCTGGCTACGCGCTTGGGTAGTGAGTTTGTGCCCAACTTGGATGAAGGCGATATTGCTATGCACGCGTTGCGCATTCCAGGAACCTCGTTGAGTCAGGCCGTAGACCTGCAAAAAATCCTTGAAGAAAAAATTAAAGAGATGCCGGAAGTTGAACGCATCTTTGCCAAGGTGGGTACGGCCGATGTAGCCACTGACGCTGTTCCTCCTAGCGTGGCCGATAACTTTATTATTCTAAAACCTCGTAGTGACTGGCCAGATCCGAATAAGTCTAAAGCTCAAGTAGTTGACGATTTAGCCGCATTGGTTGAACCTATTCCTGGCAATCGCTACGAGTTTTTACAACCCATTCAGATGCGATTTAATGAGTTGCTATCGGGCGTTCGTGCAGAATTGGCCATCAAAATATTCGGTGATGATTTTGAGCAATTAGATAAACTCGGTAAAGATATTCAGCAGGCCATTTCCAGTGTGGAAGGTATTGCCGATGTGCAAATGGAGAAAACCACCGGTCTACCTATTATGACCTTGAAGCCCAAAATAGATGTGCTTGCGCAATACGGCTTAGCGGTGAGTGATTTACAGGACCAACTGGCGATTGCATTGGGCGGCGAAGTTGCTGGACAATTTTATCAGGGCGACCGACGCACGGATATTGTCGTGCGTTTGCCCGAAGCACGTCGAACAGACATGGATCGCTTAAAGTACCTGCCCATTCAACTATCGAACAACAGCGCTGTTCCATTACAGGAATTAGCAACAATGGAGCTTGTGGAAGGGTTTAATCAAATCAACCGTGAAAACGGTAAACGCCGTGTATTTGTTACTGCCAATGTACGCGGGCGTGATTTAGGCTCTTTTGTTGCAGATATTCAAACCAAAATAAATGACTCTGTAGATATTCCAGCAGGCTATTGGGTGGAATACGGTGGCACTTATCAAAAGTTACAATCCGCTTCAAAACGTTTAACGCTGGTGGTACCGATCACGTTATTAATGATTGTGGGCTTGCTGTTTTTCGCCCTAGGTTCGTTCAAAGATGCCCTTATTATTTTCACGGGAGTGCCACTCGCACTTACTGGCGGCGTTTTGTTGTTGGTGATGCGTGATATCCCGTTTTCCATTTCCGCAGCGGTTGGTTTTATTGCTTTGTCGGGCATCGCTATTTTAAACGGCTTGGTTATGGTGTCGTTTATTCGCGAGTTAATCCACGAAGGTTTGAGTCTTGAAAAAGCCATTATTGAAGGTGCGTTGACGCGCCTACGCCCGGTGCTAACAACTGCACTGGTTGCGTCCTTAGGTTTTGTACCTATGGCGTTAAATACCGGTATAGGCTCAGAAGTCCAGCGTCCACTTGCCACTGTCGTTATTGGTGGGATTATTTCATCAACGTTGTTAACGCTGTTTGTGTTGCCGGTGCTTTATCGTTTGGCTCATACAGATAAGCAACGACTCAATCATGCCTAGACGAGTAACACATATGCAAAGTAACAGAAGAGTGAATACTGAATACGAGGACACCCACTCGTTATGAATTCCATAACCTTTTGATATAACTGGATTTTATCTAAATTCTACGAGCGGGTGATTAGATGGACGCTCCTAACTTTATCTGTGTAAATCAAAAACCGCCTTGCTGCTTTTCGCGTCAGACAGATAATTTTAGACTAAACCAAAAACATTAAGGATCTTCACAGGCAGATAGATATTCCATTAGCCTGCCGGTGGAGAATTTTTAAATTTCGATATCTGGCGATTAAATATCGCCACACCATCATCCGGTAGCTTGTCGGCGCAATGAGCTTCTAACATTTCCCGCGCCTCGGCGTAATCCTCCCATCTAATAATACTACTGTACGCTTGCAGATCAGCAAAGACTT
>JBLIMQ010000152.1:0-10095 GCA_047638775.1 Flavobacteriales bacterium | reverse complement strand
TCTGGTATCGTTCTATTTCGGTCAACTGTGTATAAATCATTAGCAATTTCCTTTGGTCAGAAAATGGCGTGGATTATACCAGTTGGCCATCTTCCTAAAAAATTGCACTTACAAGTTGAATTCAGGCACTATAAATTGCGAAGCCTGCTGCAATTAGTGTGGCATACATCAGTTGAAGGAACATCGATATGCCCCATGCGCCCGAAGTGCCCACGTCACTGGTAAGTCTGGGAATTCCCCCCACGATATAGAACGATAAGAAACCGCCCGTTATCGTAACAGCGTAGATGGTAAATATCATTATCTTCATTCGCGGCTTCCGTTCCATTTCCATACGCCACCCTAACAATATAATTCAGGATAAGCCATCAAGATTTCGGTTCGCCTAAAGACCTTCAATATAGATAATATGGGCTCCAAATTCGGCGGGCTTGCCTAGAAATGACTTGAAACCTGAATTAATGCGTAAATAGCATTTCTCTTGCCGCTTCACATATCGCTACTACGGCCGGGTGGCGAACTTTTCGTTCGGCCGAAATGGCATAAAAATTATTTGTTATATCGTCAGTTTGTCCAATAACCTTAACATGAAAGTTTTTACATACCTCTGTGGCGATTATTGTCGGCATAAAAAATACACCCATTCCTCGTTCCCCAAACGATTTCATTAAGGCGGAGTCATCGAATTGTCCTGTAATGCAAGGGTAGATGTTTTGCTCGGTAGCCCATAAATCAAATTGCTTGCGAATACCGTATTGTGATGTAGGAAGAATTATTGGGGTATTATTCAAATTGTTCGGGAAAGAACCCTTAAGTTTTCGCGCTAGTTTAGGTGAGGCGAAAAATGTGACGCCGCAACCGCCGAGTTTATGATTAAACGCCTTAATACTAAACTCACTGGGAATAGCTTGATCACTAATGACTAAATCAACTTTATGTACCGCAAGATCGGCAAGAATCGAATCGACAGGCCCCTCTTTGCAGGTTAGTTTCATATTTGAATCAAGCGCCAATGCAGGCTCTAGTATTCTATATACGATAGTTTTAGGGACCGCACTCGCGGCACTTACGATAAATTCAGTGGGGCCAAAGGTTGGCGCGCCGCGCAAAACATCGCCGAGCTCTTGGCCCAATTCGAAAATCTCATCAGCATACTGAAGCGTTACCTTTCCGACTTCGGTCAGTGCTAATCCTCGGCCGACACGCTCAAAAAGAGAAACACCTAAACGCTCTTCCAGCATGCTTATTTGGCCACTGATTGTTTGCGGGGTGATATGTAAGCGTTCGCTCGCTTTTGCAATACTGCCGGCATGAGCGACTACCCAAAAATACTGAAGGTGCTTATAGTTTAATGAATCGGGCATGGTGGCACCTCTCTATTGATCGTAATTTTCGATGTTTTAGATCTGATAAAACGAATTTACCGTATTCGTGTTGATAAATACACTAGCAAGTATTCGGTAAAGTTAGATTTTTCCGTAGCAGCCGGTGTTGATCGGTGAAAATAGACCTTCGGCCAAAATGGCTTTAGTTGTTCAGGGCTTCCTTAACGGATAGCACTAAACTACGCAAGGTAGGATGATGTTTGATGCAAATACACTCTTTGGGCAGCTTATGGGTGGGCACACAAGATCACTAGCAGATAGCTTGTAAAGCGGCGGTTCGAAAGTGGGTAGTATGGCAAAAGAGAGCCCATTGATATCAGCGTCTTTAGTGGCAAGTTTAGTCGGTACTAAGACCGGGCGGAGCAAACCAGTGGCGCGCTTAAAGTCGGTGGTATAGCGGCTGTAGCCCGCATAGGCTATTGTGCATACTAAGCTTGGAGCCACCAAGTGATAAAGCCGAGTATAGTGATATGCCAACCCATGCACCTACGGTGGCTCCAGCAGGTTCGGGTTTCTCTATGAATGACAAAGAGAATTTAGTGATTTTTGATACAGTTCCTTTCTATACAGTTCCTTTAAATACAGTTCCTTTAAATTCAATTCCTATCTATATAGTTCATGCGGGCATGTCGCGAGTTGGCTGTATTTTTCGCCATACCAAAATTTAATCTTAGGTTATTTCTTGTTCTCGATTTGTTTTACATCTTGCGCTAGCGGAGCTGTTAGTTTTTTGATTGTATATTCATTAAGAATAGTGAATCGTTGGGCGTATTATAAAATTGATAACCCGGGGAGCCATGTAGTGTGTTTGATCGCAGCTGGACGAATGTTACAGAGGTAGAGATGATGTTGATTAGAGAGTCAGGTCTACTCCTGCGCGGTTGAGTTGTTCGGTTTAGCTGAAGGTAGAGGGGTTGTTAAATCACTACATTAACTAAAATATGGTACGTTTGAATTAAATAGGTTTGAATTAAATAGGTTTGAATTAAATAGGTTTGAATTAAATAGGTTTGAATTAAATAGGTTTGAATTAAATAGGTTTGAACAAGATAAGTTTGAACAAGATAAGTTTGAACAAGATAATATCAGAAAAGTAAGCCGGCCAAGGGGCCGGCATGTTAATACTTATTACTCATTACTCATTACTGTTAAATATCCCTAGCAAATGGAGTAAGCTTGTAAATAGATTAAATATTGAAACGAATAGAGTGACTGTAGCCATTATATAATTGGTTTCTCCACCGTTAATGATCTCACTAGTTTGATACAGTATTAGACCACTCATTAGAATGACAAAAACCGACGAGACTGTTATCGATAATGCCGGTATGTTGAGAAAAATATTAGCGATAGCAGCAACGAAAGCAACAATAATCCCTACTGTTAAAAAATTACCCAAGTAGCTAAAGTTTTTCTTGCTTGTGAGTGCATAGCCTGAAAGTGCCATAAATATTAACGCGGTTGATCCCATGGCCATTGATACTATGCTGGCTCCACCGGGAAGCTTTAAATAGACGTTAATTATCGGTCCTAGTGTGTATCCCATAAAGCCTGTTAGTGCAAATACACACAATAGTCCCTTGGATGAGTTTCTAAACTTGGTAGTTAAAAAAAGTAATCCAAAATACCCACCGAGCGTCAAAATTATACCCGGGTGGGGTAGATTTAGTGCACTTGATAGGCCGGCCATCAGCGCACTAAAGAGCAGTGTTGCGGAAAGTAAGGAGTAGGTATTCCTAAGTACTTTACTGGCGTTACTGGTAGTGACTGTTCCACCATCTTGATGGGAGCCATAATTCTGATTGGTGTTCATGTTACCCTCCTAATACGGTTGTATATAAATTTAGTGTGAATAGTAGTGCTCTTCAATGTCATCTGGTGTATCTACTAAGAGTGGTTCCTCCTCAATCACCTCGGTGACCGCTGGTCTTCGGTTTATTCGAGATAGCTTCTGCGAGCGCGAAACTTTTCTTATAAGGGAATAACTCGCTCTATTAATTGCATTGTCAATGGCCTCGTATAAGTCGGCTTTGGTATCCCGTATTGTGATGCTTGCAATGCTGTTTGAATGAATCGATATTTTACATTGTTTATCTATTCCTCCTTTGGGACCGTTAATGTCCGACAGATTAGGCTCAATGCTGGTGATATGTGCCTGCATTCTAGCTAGAGATAAGTGAATACGTTTTTCTGCATGGCTCTTTATTCCCTTGGTTAAATCAAACCCTTTGGCGTGTATATGAATTTTCATTTTTTTCTCCAAATGCTGTAGAGAAATTGGTAGTGAAGTTAGTAGTCAAATTAGTAGTGAAATATGAGCACCCTAGTTACGGTATGCCGGACAAAATATAGTTTTCAGGTAGTGTGAACGTGATATGCACTAAATCACTAAATCACTAAATCACTAAATCACTAAATCACTAAATCACTAAATCATTTGTCAGTACATACGTAGTTTTTGGTCACGTAGTTGTAAATACTGTCATTAATTGATGTTAAATTGGTTGTGTCTAGTCCGCTTTGAATGAGGGTGGTTGCAATTTCTGTAAGGTTTTCATCTCCACTCATGCAAAATGGCGCTTTCTCAACGAGGTCATATTTATCAGACCTGTCATTAACGCGTGTTTGATAGACGCGGTTTAAAAAATCTGACCGAACTTTACGTTCATTAATAACATGCGTAACAAATATATCGTCAATGCGTTTGGCGCCTTCTATGAAACCTTTTGTGTAGACAATACATAGGTCTTGTACGACCCCTTTATTATTTGACGGATTACATGCCTTGAGTATTTTCGGTGTTGTATCATTTAATAGCGGAACTTGCGCCCACGTTTGAGCCGATTGAAATACTGAAAACGTTACTATGCTTGATAAAGCAAATTTTATAATAGTGTTTTTCATGTGCTTATCCTCTGATGTTTTTTCTAGTTGATAGATGTAGAAGTGTGCCGCCGAGAATCGCTGAGGCGAGTGAGCCAAGAATTACGCCGATTTTTACATTGGTTGTATATTGGGCGTCGACATTTTCGAACGCGAGCGATCCAATGAATAGACTCATGGTAAAACCAATACCGCATAGAACACTTACGGCATAAATCTGCATCCAATTTGCACCCTGTGGTCGTTCGGCTAATCCTGTTTTGATGGCCAACCAGCAGATGCCAAATATACCAAACTGTTTTCCTAGAAATAAACCAAGTGCAATCCCGACGGACACTGGCGTTAGAATATTCTCCAAGCGTATGCCTGTTAATGTTACACCCGCGTTAGCAAAGGCAAACAAAGGAAGAATCAAAAATGCACTCCATGGATGCAACGCATGTTCTAGTGAGGGAAGCATTGCTTGGCCATGTTCGTTCTTTGTATTAAGGGGAATGAATAGTGCGATTAAAAATCCGGCTAAGGTAGCATGAACCCCCGACTTTAAAACCGAAGCCCATATAATTACACCGATAATAATGTAGGCGGCCAATTTATTTACATTAAGGCGATTTAAGATAAATAGGGCACAAATACCCATACTGGCGATAGCCAAAGAAGTGACGGAAATATCGCTTGAATAGAACACGGCAATAATCAATACCGCCATTAAATCATCAAAGATGGCAACGGCAAGTAGGAATACTTTTAATGACGTGGGAACTTTATCACCAAATAAACTGAGTACTCCAAGTGCAAATGCTATGTCGGTTGCAGAGGGAATAGCCCAGCCTTGGCTTGCAATGTTATTGTCTTTGTTTAGTAACCAATAAATCGTAGCTGGCAGAGCGACCCCGGCTATCGCGGCAAGACCTGGAAGTGTTGCTTTGGAAAATGATGATAAGTTTCCTTCTAGGACTTCGCGTTTTATTTCTAAACCTACGAGAAAGAAAAATATGGCCATGAGACCATCATTAATCCAAAGTAGGGTCGGTTTTGCAATCGAGAAATCCCCAAAGTGTATTTCGACAGGGATGGCCAAAAAAACCGTATAGAAAGGCTCCAAAATACTATTAGAAAGTATGATGGCGAGTATTGCCATGCCTACAAGCGCTATCCCACCTGCGGATTCATGGTGCATTGCATGTAGTAGTTTTTGTATATAGGTGTTGTGTGTCATGATTTTCTCGTTTTCGGAACATACGAGCAGTTATACGCACACGGGAAAAAAATTTAAACTCGAATTAAGTTCTTAAATTCATCGAAAAAGCCGATGTATTATATTAATTGATCCTGAAATAGGGCTTCACCCTGCGCTTTCGCATAGGCTAAAAATATTTCGGCGGCCGGGGAGCTTGGCCGTGATTTTCGTCTTACCAAGTACCATTGCGTCAGTATGGGCAGACCTTTGACCTTCAAAATTTTTAATCCCGCAAGCCCACCGTAGGTCAAGGTGTGCTCGGACAGTATTGATACGCCAAGACCGGACATGACGGCATGTTTAATAGCTTCATTACTTTCTATGGTCATACGTTCGGTAATGGTCAGACCATTTTTTTTACAGAAGTTCTCGATGGCTAAGCGAGTTCCCGAACCCTCTTCGCGCATCAGAAACGGCTCATTACTAAATGCTTTAAGAGATATATTGTTGTGATCGGCTAATTCATGTGTCTCTGGGACGATGGCATGTAATCTATTCGGTAAGAAATCGATCAGCTCTAGATCGGGGTTTTGCGGTGGATGGCTAAATACATAAAAATCGTCATCATCACGCTCTGTGCGCGCGATAATATTTTGTCTATTACCCACCTTAAATTGTATGTTGATACCTGGATGGCTGCGGCTAAAATCGCCTATCAGATGGGGGATGAAGTACTTGGCCGTGGTGACAACAGATAGATTCAAGCTGCCTGCCTTCAAGCCTTTAAGTTGGGCTATCTCCAGGTTTAGGTACTCATAGCGTTTTAAAATTTCTTGTGCATTTCTAACAATGACCTCACCGGCTTCAGTAAAGCGTAGTTGCTTGCCGACTATGTAATACAGCGGTAAGCCGATCGTATTCGCAAGTTTTGCCAGTTGCATAGACACCGATGGCTGAGTTAAGTGGAGGGCTGCAGCGGCTTTACTGATGTTCTGGTGCTTATAGACACTTAGTAGGATTTCTAACTGGCGTACAGTTCCAATAGCTGAATGGGTCTTTTTCATTGCTTGGTACCTGGGCGGCTGGCTTTAATCGGCTTGGGTAAAGGGCGGTGGAATTCGGGCCGCTTTAGCGCGTAAGAGTTGATAGGACTCTCTAGTAGTATAACTATTTATCTATGCAAATCATAATAAATATCTATTTTTACCTATTATAGTTTTTCGGCATAGTGCATGTAAATCACATAACTAGGAGGATTTATGTCTTCACGACATCTTGTATTCGGTGCGACTTTCGGTGCGACTCTTACAGCTTTTGGCGTCTATTTCTTGGCTCTAGGGTTAATTAATAGTGCCTTGATGCTGACGGGTCTAGCCGTATTTTCGGTTAATCTTATGTACGCCCTTCGTTCTCAGTTTGCTCCGCAGTATAGCGCCGTAATTATCGTCGATAAAAATGATAAACCCTATAAAGTAAGAAGCTTAAATAATCGCAGCTATGCAGATTGATATTGTTGTAGCGTTCTTTGTTCTTGGCGCTATCGCTCGTATTGTTAAGTCTGATTTACGACTGCCGCAAGGGCTTTACCAGACATGTTTGATTATTCTACTGATGGCAATTGGCTTGAAAGGGGGGGTAGCGTTACGGGAGTTCTTTTCAACGCAAGTATTGGTAGAGGCCCTAGCTATTATTGCTTTTGGGCTTCTCTTGCCGCTAATTGCGTTTTCCTTGTTGCGCTTTGTTGGGCGCTGGAAGCGTATTGACGCTGCCGCCACGGCGGCACATTATGGCTCAGTGAGTGTCGCAACTTACGCTGTTGCGGTGGCATTTCTGAGTGCGCAAAACGAATTTTACGAAGCATATTTCCCGCTTTTTGTAGCGCTGCTAGAGGTGCCGGCTATTATTGTGGGAATTATATTGGCTAAAAACAGCCTCGATGTTAAAAGCCTTAAACCTGTGTTTAGCGAAGCGTTTTTAAACAAAGGTGTTGTGTTGCTTTTAGGTGGCCTTACGATTGGCGCCTGGGCTGGCGAACGAACCGAGTCGGTTATGCCATTTTTTGGTGATTTGTTCCACGGTGTTTTGGCCTTATTCCTTCTCGAAATGGGCGTCGTTGCGGCATCGAGAATAGGAGACATTCGTAAACATGGCGCATTTTTGTTGACCTTTGGTATCGCTATGCCGGTGATCGGTGGCACCCTTGGAGCACTATTGGGTTTCTTCTTGAATTTATCCGTGGGTGGAACAACCTTATTGGCAGTACTCGGTAGCAGCGCATCGTACATTGCCGTTCCGGCGGCCCTCGCAGTGGCCTTACCGAAAGCTAATGCGAGTGTGTCTATCACCGCGTCACTAGCGATAACTTTTCCTTTTAACGTACTGGTCGCGATACCAGTTTATTACTCATTAATTAAAATTTGGAGCTAAATATGTGAACAGCCTTAGTTTTTCCACCGTCAGCATTGTGATGGGTTCAAGGTCCGACTGGCCAACAATAAAAGAAGCATGCACCGTTTTAGAAGCATTAAACATTCCGTTTGAAGCCGGCGTGGTTTCGGCGCATAGGACACCGGAGCGTCTTGTCGAATTCGCGACCAAAGCCAAAGCCGAAGGTGTTCAGGTGATAATAGCAGGCGTCGGTGGCTCGGCACACTTAACAGGAATGATTGCTGCAATGACAACCGTTCCCGTGGTTGCGGTGCCCGTTAAAAGTCAGTTTTCGGACGGCTTAGATAGCCTGCTTTCCATTGTGCAAATGCCTCGAGGTGTTGCCGTTGCGACACAAGCTGTCGGTGCAGCCGGTGCGTTCAATGCAGGTCTAATGGCCGCTCAAATACTGGCGCTCAAAGATGAGGCTTCAAGCGTCCATGTAAAAAAGGCGAAGTCGATTATTGGAAAACTCTTAGACGATTTGTCTTATGTCGGCACTCTGTGTATCGAATTTTTTGTGACGGAGAAGGGGCTAGTTATTAACGAGCTAGCACCTAGAGTTCATAATAGTGGGCACTGGACGCTAGATGGCTGTAATGTCAGCCAATTTGAAAATCATATGCGTGCTGTAACCGGTATGCCGTTAGTAGAACCAGAGATATCGGAACCTACGACTATGGTTAATTTATTGGGTGTCAATAAAACGCCGGATTTCACAAAAGATTCGTATCACACTGTATGTCTTTATGGTAAATCCCTTAAGTATCAAAGAAAAATGGGGCACGTAAATATTAACCATTCGTGTTCGGCCAAACTGGTCGAGTATCAAAACCGTTTAGTAGAGTATCTTTATGGATAATGATGAGCTAGAAAAAAGAGTAGATAGATTAGAAGCCGAAGCGATATATATTATTAGAGAAGTGGCCGCGTCGTTTGATAAACCCTGTATGTTCTACTCAATCGGTAAAGACTCTACCGTAATGCTTCATTTAGCCAGAAAAGCATTTTGGCCAGGGCGAGTTCCGTTTACGTTATTACATATCGATACTACGTGGGAGTTTTCAGAGATGGCCAGTTTTCGTGATGATCTGGCTGAAAAACATGAACTTGATATTATTGTTCATACGAATAAGCACGCTCTCGCTGAAGGTATTCACCCCATTACTTCAGGATCAGTTGTCTATAACGATCAAATGAAAACGACCGCACTCAAGCAAGTGTTAGATCACTACAAATTTGATGCGGCGCTTGGCGGTGCGCGGCGTGACGAAGAGAAGTCGAGGGCTAAGGAGCGGATTTTCTCTGTGCGAGATAAATATCATCGATGGGATCCTAAACAGCAACGTCCCGAATTATGGAATACCTTTAATACTAAAATTAATCAAGGTGAATCAGTGCGGGTATTTCCATTGTCAAACTGGACGGAGCTTGATATTTGGTTATATATTTTACGCGAAAAAATCGATATCGTTCCGTTGTATTTGTCAAAACCCCGCCTAAGTTGGATTCATGATGATAGCGGTGTTATTTTAGCCATGGACGACGATCGTATGCGTGAGCATTTAAGTGAAACGGAATTTGCAAGCTTAGCTGTGCGGGATATTCGCTTTCGTACACTTGGCTGCTATCCACAAACAGGGGCGACCGAAAGTGATGCTACCGAGGTAATTCAAGTCGTACAAGAAATGCTTTTGTCCAAAAATAGTGAGCGCGAAGGGCGCCTGTTGGATAAAGACCAGTCTGCGTCGATGGAAAAGAAAAAACGCGAAGGGTATTTTTAATTTTTGTTGATGGCAACGTTTTTCATGTTCGCAGGTCAGATTGACTGCGTTGCCAGCACTTCTATTCTTCATATTCCGGATATTGCTCTGGATTAATCCCATTTGACTTAACCCTATAGATGCATAAATAATCAGAATCTCTTAGCTTAACCCCCGATAAATACGGCGTGAAACGCTGATTTCGTGGTGTGCTCTGGACTTCACTCAGAGTGAAGTCCAGAGCACATGAAAGTCATGATAAAAAACCAAAAAAACGGCTCCAATTTTGTTATTATTTTTTCACTACAAAAAAACAAAAATAACAAAACCAAGAGCCGTTCACGATGAAGTATAGCAACATCGACATAAACAGTAAAACCCATGCCATCCCCGACGTCCGTTTTGAAGAGGAAAAACTCACTTCATTTGGAGGGCTAGTTGTTTTCCAGTTGCTGCT
>JBLIMQ010000151.1:0-10267 GCA_047638775.1 Flavobacteriales bacterium | reverse complement strand
TGGTATTGGCACAACCTTGCTTCTTCATTGCGATTTCGTCTACGCAGGGCCGGGCGCGATGTTTAGCCTTCCTTTTGCCAAATTGGGCTTGTGTCCCGAGTTTGCATCTTCGCTTCTGTTGCCGAGACTGGCGGGTATGTTGCGGGCTACAGAATGGTTATTGCTTGCCGAGCCCTTTGATGTGAATGAAGCGTACGCAGGTGGTTTGGTGACGTCGATTGTTGACCATCCTTTAGAAAAGGCCTTATTGATTGCCAATGTACTTGTTAAGCGTGCTCCTGAGGCTTTACGTAGCAGTAAGCGACTCCTGCGGGAATCGCAAAATTTGAGTGTTGATGACGTGATGCAGCGTGAATTAAGCTGTTTTTCTAAGGCCCTTAGCGGGCCAGAATTTGCAGAAGCTGGACAAGCATTTTTTGAGAAACGTGCGCCAAACCTTGGTCTTAAATAGCCTATTTCAACAAAACTTTAGGGCTCAAAAGCTCTTAAGTTTAAATCGATGCGGTTGTTTTGTTGTGCAATGCTATTCCAGCTTTCAACCGAAGCTGAAAAGGCGTCAGGGTAATTTTGCGTAGGCGAATCGAACGCTAACTGGTGGAGTTCGATTCGAATATGGCCGCGCTTAAGAGGCGGGAAGTTGTTTTCAAGTTGAGCCAATGTGCTGCCAGCCTGGTCGGTACTGTCGATATCATCAGTCCCTTCCTTTCGTAGTAGGCAATCTTTCATTGCTCCGCGTGTTTTAAGTTTTAAGCCGCCAAGTAAGTCATTGTTTTCCAGGCAGTAATCACCTAAATGTAGGTTCACTTCCACTATTCCTTCAAAGCCGGCGTCGTCAAGCTGATAGATGAAGTCTTGAAGGTTTTGTATTTGACGGGGATTTAAGGCCTCTTCGCTATAAGAGTACTGCCAGTTAATTTGAGTTGACCAACTTAATATGGCGAAAAGAGCCGATTGAGAGTCGGTTACCGATACCGGTTGTACTATATGGGCTTGTGGTTGGGGCATAGGCGCTTGTAGGCTTTGATCTTCCAATGCCTGAGTTTTAAGGCTTATTTGGTTAAGCGATTGCTGGGCGTGGTAAATTTGGTACGACAAGGCCGCTAACCCTAAGAGGATAACGCTAAGCAATGCGCTTGATACTATCCCCATTTTAATACTTACAGCACGGGCTTCTTGTTCGACTATCTCAATAGGTAGATTACTGTCGAGTTCAGAATTATCACGTTTGCTAGTTTCAATTTCGTTCTGCAGACGATTTACGATGAATTGACTATGTTCCGAGAATTGGCTTCGAACATCCGCTACATGTAACTCGAATAAGCGTGATATCTGTTGTTTTAGTTCGGTAGAAGATTCTGCGGGTTTTGGTTCATGATCTGAACGTCTTCGCTTTGGTACTACAGCGCTCTGTGCGTCATTTCCAGGTTTTAGAGTGCTCGAGTCATGCCCAAAGTTGTTTTTTCCAAAGCCATCTTTATGAATGCTGCCTTTTAATGGAATGGGCAGGTGTAGCTTCGATAGGGCTTCGTTAACCGTTGCAGGTTTCATCAAGTCTTTGGAAAGTATGTCGAGGGCGCCAAGTGCATAGGCTTGTCCTGCATATACATCACCTTCCTGCGAGGTATACATTATGACGGGGATAGTCGCCGTAGACGGATTGGCCTTGATGATTTTAAGTGCGTTTAGGCCGTCCATTCCCTCCATATGATGATCCATGAAGATTACTACAGGCTGTGTGTGACTGATGTAAGAGAGTGCCTCTTCAGCAGAGCTTGCGGTATCAACTTCTAAATCATAACGAGAAAGAAGTTTATTTAGTCGAAAGCGTGCAGTCTTTGAGTCGTCAACGACCAGTGCGCGAAGTACGGACATGTGTGTGTCCCTGATTATGATTATTGTAGTTACCCTTAGTTTAAGCTGCCTATAGATTTCCTCATAGGACTTAGATCACTGAAATGATCTATTTGCTGCCTAGTTATTACTTGCGTACAAAAAATTGTGATGTCTTCGTTTTAGATTTCGGTCTAAGCTGATTAGAGTTAAGCCTAGAGTGATAGTTCAGCTTGGAGTTAGAGATGTTTAAATTACGCCAAATATCGACCGTATTGATCTTATTATTTGCTGTTCCTGTAGCGGCGCAAGTGCACAAATGGGTTGATGATGAGGGTAATGTTCATTTTGGTGATAGAGTTCCAGATCAATATAAAACTGAAGCTGAAACTATTAAAGAAGATACTATATCTATTGTGACGCCGGAAACGGATATCAGCCGTCAAAATAGGGCGACGTTTAACCGGCTCGCCAAAGAGCAACAGAATGAAAATAAGACCCAGAATCAGGCCGGTAATTCGAGCAACTCTAATCAGCGACGGGGCGCGGCCAAAGAGCCTCCAACAGTTGAGGAATGTCGTAATCGTCATCGCACAAATGTGAAGAAGCGAACTGAATGCTTCAGTCAAAGTAAGTAAAGTTGATAACTCAGTATCACTGAACGCTTGGACTTTCGGTATAGATCAAATGTTTGGGGCTAGGCCCTCAAGGGCTGAGAAAATAAGCATTAATCACGCAAATTATTATACATTCGGCGCGTGAGCTCGTTAAACGTCTGCTGTTCTTGCTCACTTAGCCCTAAAAGCATGCGGTCAAATACGTCAGTTTCGACAACCGTAAGGGTATTTAATGCGATTTGGCCTTGGTCGGTAAGCTCGATAAACTGACTACGTTTATCTTTTGGATTGGGTGTTTTCTTTAGCAAGTTTTGTTGAATGAGGTCATTGAGTAAACGCGCTATTTGCGCTTTATCACGTACCAGCATGGTAGCGATGTCTTGGCTAGTGCAGTTCTCTATGACGCTAGTAACTTTTAACGCGCGTAAGTGCATGGGCGCAATCTCATGCGATGTTTGTTTTACACGCTGTAGCATAACGGTTTTAACGGTATGCACTAAGCGGAATAGATCGTCTTGGATGGTGTTATTTGACATGCGAACCTCAAAACAAGTTGACTATATCAACCAATAAAATATACTTGATAATATCAACTATAATCCATCTGTAGTTATTTCTCACCTGAATTGTGTCTTTTCTAGTAGGTAAGCTCTATGAACCAATTAATGCGTAAACCCCTAATCCTCTTTGTCATGATTGCGTTCGGAATTGTCATAGCTTTTAGTCTTGTGAAACTGAGTGCTCCCGTAAAACATCATGGCTTGAGCTTGCCGACGCGCAATGTTGAAGTGCTGAGTGTTCAAACCCTGCCTTTTCGGGCTCAAGTTACGGCCTACGGCTCTGTTGAGCCGACAATCTCGTTAAAGGGAAAGGCTGAGGTAAGCGGACGAATTAGTTATGTCCATCCGAAGCTTAAAAATGGCGGCAGTATCGCCGCGGGAACGGTCGTAGTTAGAATTGACGCAAGTGATTATAAGGTTTCATTACGCCAAACAGAGGCCGATTTGAATGCAAACAAACAAGCCTTGCTACAGCTAGAAGAAGAAGAAAAATCAACTCAAAAATCTTTAATGATTGCGCGTGAAAACTTAGTCTTCGGCGAACAGGAATTTGCACGAATACAAAAAATATGGGAGCGAAAGCTTGTTTCACGCTCTACCTTAGATGCCGAAAAACAGAAAGTAAATCAATTGCGACAATCCGTTCAGGAGCTGCAGGGAAAAATAAACAGCTTTAGTAGTCGAAAAGATTCTGTAAAGGCCAATATTGTTCGTTCAGAGCAGCAAGTTAAAGGGCAGATGACAAACTTAGGGCGAACAGAAATAATCTTACCTTTTGCTGCACGTATTGGTGATGTTTACGTCGAAGAAAACGAATTTGCAGCTGTTGGTAAAAATTTATTCGAAGCATTAAATACTGCGGGCATAGAGATTAATGCTCAATTACCTATATTGCATATGTCAGCATTGGTTTCACATTTAGAAAATGTTGAGCTTAAAGATTTACGTGAGATGAGCTCTAACGATACGGCGCAGATGTTAAATTTAACGGCCAAAGTGTCATTGGTTGGTGGTTTAGAGGGTGCGGTATGGCCCGCCGAAGTCTTGCGTTTGAGTGAATCTGTTGATGCAATTAGACGAACTATAGGTTTAGTCGTCGGTGTTAATAATCCTTATGAACTTGTTGTTCCTGGTCGTCGGCCTCCGCTTTTAAAAGGTATGTATACCGCTGTAAAACTACGTGGCCCAGAACGTAGGGCATTGGTTATTCCACGAAAAGCTGTGCATGAAAACCGCGTCTATTTAGTGGGTGAAGAATCTCAGTTAGTTATCCGGAATGTCGATGTTCAGTTTTATCAAAACGAACTAGCGGTTATTCGCAGTGGCTTAAGCGAAGGCGACCAATTGATTGTTAGCGATGTTTATCCAGTTATAGAAGGTATGCCAGTATCGGCGCAATACGATGCGCAGACACAAGTGCGACTAACTACATCTGCAGTGGGAGAGTAAACCTATGATGCGTTTATTCTCCTCTCATCCAACCGCAGCCAATATCTTAATGCTTGTCATCATTTTATTAGGTCTTGCTACTTTACCATCGCTTAAACGCGAGACTTTTCCCGAAATATTAAGCCGCGACTTGAGCGTGCGAGTGGTGTATCTCGGCGCAAGTCCACTGGAAGTTGAAGAGGCTATTTGTAACCCGCTAGAAGACGCTACCGATGGCATTAATTATCTCGAAGAACAGATATGTATTGCACAAGAAGGTGTTGGTGAGCTAAAACTCAAAATGCAAGAATCGGGTGATATTCGCTCATTTATTGATGATGTTAAGTCAAATATTGATGGCATTATGAATTTCCCCGATAAGGCCGAAGACGCCATTGTTACGCATTTAGGACAGTCTCAATCTGTTGTGACGGTCGCTGTGGCAGCCGAAATTACGCCGAGTGAGTTAAAGTCTTTAGCGGAATATTATCGTGAGAAATTATTAAAAAACCCTATTATTCCTATGGTTACAGTAAATGGATTTTCAACTCACGAATATTCTGTAGAATTAAAAGCTGAGTCCTTAGGTCAATATCAATTAAGTGTCGATAGTATTGCTCAGTTGATTAAACAGCAATCGCTTGATTTACCGCTGGGCGTGGTGAAAGGCATTGATACGGAGTACCAATTACGCTTTAAAAATACACGTAGAACGGTGCAGGAGCTTAGTGACCTTGTAGTTCTAAGTAATGAAAATGGTGCGCAAATACGACTTGGCGATATTGCAATAATTCGCGATAGTTTTAGTGATGATGCATTACGAACGGAAATTAATGGATTACCTGCTGCATTATTGAACGTGAGTAAAAATTCTAGCGATGATACTTTGGCTGTTTTTAATGCGGTAAAAGAGTTTGTTGTGGCCGAAAATGCACGACTACCTAGCACAACACAATTAATAATTACTCAAGATTCAGCCTCGATCGTTCAGGATCGACTTGATTTATTACTAAAAAATGGCTGGCAAGGATTGTTGTTAGCTGTACTGGTATTAATGTTGTTTTTTAGTTGGCGTTATACATTTTGGGTGGCCGCGGGACTACCTATTTCATTCTTAGGTGGCTTACTTGTTATGAGCGTTCTTGGCGTAAGTATTAATATGATATCAATGGTCGCATTACTTATGGCCATTGGAATATTAATGGATGATGCCATCGTCATTTCTGAAAGTATTGCTAGTGAACATGCCAAAGGTCTAAGTGCATCCGAGGCGGCTATTTCGGGCTTGTCTAAAGTTTGGAAAGGCGTTTTGTCGTCATTTGCAACATCGGTATTATTATTCGGGAGCCTTTTATTTATAAATGGAGACATGGGGCAGGTTATGCGAGTATTGCCCATGGTTTTATTGGCCGTGTTGTGTGTGAGTTTAATCGAAGCTTTTCTTATATTGCCGCATCATTTAAAACACTCGCTTGAAATGCAGAATTCGGAAAGTGTATCGAACTGGCGTAACTGGGTAGAAAATAATTTCGAGCGCTTACGTCAATTTGTTGGGAAACTTGCCGATGCCGCAATTGTACGGAGATACTTTGTTGTTGGGTCAGCCGTTGCATTACTAGTTGTTTCAATTAGTTTACTTCCTGCGGGTATATTGAAATTCACATTTTTCCCAAGCCTTGAGGGTAATACTCTTGAAGCTCGTGTGATTTTACCGGCAGGCACACCGTTTAAGCGAACGGAAGTATTGGTTAATACCTTGTTGTCGAGCTTGCATGAAAGTCTTGCCGATTTGCCCGAGGAAGATAATGCTGAGCTGGTTAAAAACATTCAAATTTCATTCTCAAAAAACACGGATGCCGGCGTTAGTGGTGCGCACCTAGCGACTATTTCGCTTGATCTACTCGCAGCAGAAGTACGACATAATTCCTTAAATACTTTACGGCGCAAATGGATAGAAAAAACTCCGCAGATTCCCGATGCACTAGCTATCCAATTTAAAGAGCCTGCAACAGGCCCCCAGGGCCAAGCTATATCTATTCGCCTGCAAGGTGATGACTTAGATGAGTTGTCGCAAGCGAGTTGGAGCTTACAAAATTGGTTAAATGCCTACGAGGGGGTGTCAAATGTGATGGACGATTTACGCCCAGGTAAACCCCAGTTTTCGATCAACCTTCAAGCCGGTGCTTTATCATCGGGCTTAAAGTCCCAGTCACTATCGGCTCAATTGCGTGCGGCCTATCAAGGCGAGAAAGTTAGTGAGGTGTACTTGGGCAGAGAGTCCTATGAGGTGAATGTACGTTTATCTGAAGCGCCTATTAGCTCTTTGGCCGACCTTGAGCGCTTAGCTATTTTCTCGGATTCCGGAATAAGTATGCCGCTATCGGCAATTGCTGAAATACGAGAGGAGCGAGAGTATTCACGGGTTAAGCGTGTAAATCATATTCGTACCGTGACTGTTAGTGGCGATATTGATACCAATTTTGCCAATACAAATGAAGTTATTAGTGATACGAAGCAACGCTTTTTTGCACAATTACAGGAAGATTTCCCTAATGTAAATTTGTCGCTAGAGGGCGAGGTCAAAAATAGTGGCGAAACTAATTCCTCAATATTTACAGGGTTTTTGTTGGGTATTATTGGGGTTTATTTACTACTTAGCCTGCAATTTAAAAACTATCGTGAGCCGGTCATTGTACTTATTAACATACCTTTAGCGTTTATCGGTGTAATTTGGGGTCACTTACTTATGGGGCTCGACCTGACCATGCCCAGTATGATTGGCTTTGTATCGCTAGCTGGCGTTGTAGTAAACGATTCGATTCTTCTAGTGGAATACGTTAAAACACGCACTAAAGAAGGAATGAATTTACATGAGGCCGCGGGTCAAGCTGTTAGGGATCGTTTTCGGGCAATTTTTCTGACGTCGATTACTACCGTTGCGGGTATGATGCCTTTGTTATCTGAAACAAGCCTTCAGGCTCAGGTATTGGTACCTTTGGTCGTTAGTGTGGTTTTTGGCATGATATCCTCGACTGTTTTGCTACTGCTAGTTCTGCCCAGTGCCTACGCTATCCTTGAGGATTTAGGATTTACAGAACCTGTCGAACCTGTCGAACCAAACAAACCCACTGAGTCATAGCTTGAAATAATATTCTTTATTGGTGCCTGAGAACGAAGTCGTTGGATCCTGGTACTTGAGTAATGTGTGAGTTATTGCATGTGCAATAAATACTACTTTGCTTCCTGTTCATGGTAACCCCGAGTTCTGGGGTTTGTATTCGTTTGACGTGAAAGACTCTATTAGAATCTGACCTACAGAGTATCACTTTCGATTTTTGTTGAAATTGGAGCGATTATCTAACGTTTTGCACATAGACTAAGATCATATTTATTAATGTGAGTGTGATAACCGTATGTCTATAACAATAAAACGCGTTACCCAAGGCTTAATTGCTGCTGTTTGTGGGTCTGTATTCTTTAGTCACGCCGCAATGGCTGATGCCTTAGATGACCGTATTAAAGCGATGAACCTTCAAGAAAAATTCGGTCAGATATACCAAGGAGCCCTGTCGCTTAATTCAGTCGATGAAATCGATGATGAATTACGTCAATCGATCATTGACGGGAAAATTGGTTCCTTCATCAATCCGACTTCAGTAGAGGTCGTTAACGCGCTACAAAAAATCGCTGTAGAAGAGGGTAACGGCATTCCGATACTATTTGCACGCGATGTAATTCACGGTTATAAAACGATATTCCCTATTCCTCTAGCACAAGCAGCGTCTTGGAACCCCGAAAGTGCCAAGGACGGTGCCCAGATTGCTGCTCGTGAGGCAAGTTCTGCGGGTATTCGTTGGACTTTCTCACCAATGATAGATATTTCACGTGACCCTCGGTGGGGGCGAATTGCGGAATCTTATGGTGAAGATCCTCTACTAAATTCAGTTTTTGGCGTTGCTACCATTAAAGGGTATCAAGGTGAAGACATGAGTAATGAAGAACGAATTGCGGCGTGTGCAAAACACTTCCTTGGTTATGGGGCGGCAACGGGAGGACGTGATTACAACACCACATATATCCCAGAGCCATTGTTACATAATGTATATCTGCCACCGTTTCAAGCGGCAATCGAAGAAGCTAATGTCGCCACGGTCATGAGTGCGTTTAATGATCTCAATGGTGTTCCGGCCTCTGTGAATGGCGATTTACTAACAGGAATTTTACGCGATGAATTAGGCTTTAAAGGTATGGTTGTTAGTGATTGGGATTCAGTCGTTGAAACTGTCGTTCATGGTGTCGCCGCTGATCAAGCCGATGCCGCTAGATTGGCAATTAATGCCGGGGTTGACATGGAAATGGTTAGCCGTTCATACCAAGAAAATGGTGAGCAGTTATTGCGTGATCACAAAATCAGCGAAGCTCAAATTGATCGTATGGTTAAGCGGGTCTTAAGCCTAAAATCGGAACTAGGTTTATTTGAAAACCCCTACACCGATGCGTCGCGTCAAAAATCAATACTGAGTGAAGCACATCTTGAAGCCGCTAAGCAAGCGGCAATCGGAAGTTTAGTATTACTAAAAAATACCGATAATGTTCTTCCGTTAAGCTCCGCAACAAAAGTAGCTTTAATAGGACCCATGGCCGATGCAGCACATGACCAGATGGGTACTTGGGCACTAGATGGAGAAAAGAAACATTCTGTAACAGTATTGAGTGCATTTACAGATAGATTAGGAGCTAAAAATTTCCGGTATATTGAAGGTCTAGACACAAGTCGAAGCGATTCCCATACAGGATTTAAATCCGCGTTAAAAGCCGCCAAAAAAGCTGATGTTATTGTCTATGTTGGCGGTGAAGAATCGACCCTATCTGGCGAAGCACACAGCCGTTCAGATATACGCATGCCGGGTGCGCAAGAAGCGTTAGTAAAAGAGTTGAGTGCTTTGGGTAAGCCGGTTGTTGTGGTATTAATGGCTGGGCGTCCATTGGCTTTGAATGATGTGATTGCAGATATGGACGCCGTCGTTATGGCCTGGCACCCAGGCACGATGGCTGGGCCAGCGATTGCAGATTTGCTTTATGGTGATGCGGAGCCTTCTGGGCGTTTACCGATAACCTGGCCTAAAGTTACGGGTCAAGTTCCTATGTATTACAACAAAAAGAATACCGGTCGTCCGGCACATTCACGTCCATTTACATTTATGGCTGATTACACTAAAGAAGCACATCAGCATACCTTGGGGCACGCAACGCATTACATCGATATAGGTTTTGAGCCTCAGTTTCCTTTCGGCTTTGGTTTGAGTTATTCCACAGTGAAATACAGTAAGTACAAGCAGTCAGTTAATGATGCTGCAGGAACAGTTCGTGTAAGTGTTGAAGTGAGTAATACCGGGGCACGTAAAACTATTGAAACGGTTCAGTTATATGTTCGTGATGTTCTAGGGAGTATTACTCGCCCAGTTAAAGAGCTAAAAGACTTTAAACAAGTAGTGCTAGCGGCTGGTGAAAGTCGTGTGGTTGAGTTTGAGTTGAATAGAGACCAGCTATCATTTTTTAACCGTAAGGGTAAGAAAGTTTTTGAACCCGGTACGTTTGAGTATTGGATAAGTGAAAACTCCGCCAGCAAAGATAAGGCTTCGTTTGATTTATAAGACTTAAGCACCAACGTGATTCAAAAGGCCGTGTCATACTATGATACGGCCTTTTTTTTTGTGTATCGAAACCTTAATGTGACAGTGCTTCTTATAGCGGACTATTAAATCCCGTTTAGGGTAAATATGTTAGCTCACAATCCGTGGAGTTTTGGTGTTCTACAACGTGGCAGGCCGA
>JBLIMQ010000150.1:0-10299 GCA_047638775.1 Flavobacteriales bacterium | reverse complement strand
TCAAAAAAATGGACAATGCCAATAAGGAATTGGAAACCGGCACTGAATCGCTTTATGATTGAGTTTGAGGAGCAGTTAGCTCCTCATATCTAAAAAGGGCAGTTACACAGTTTGATTTACAGGCTCATTTTTAACTTTCTAAACCCTTCTAAACCTAAACTATTCTAAGCCTTAGTTACTTAACTAAGCAGCTTTATACAACCTTTGTCTCTTCTCCTTCTGAACGAGCAATTATAGCGGCGCAACAACTATCGCTAAAGACGTTAACCGCCGTTCGAAACATGTCGAGTACCCTATCAGTAAGTAATAACAAAGCTATGCCTTCGGCAGGTAAACCAATTGCCGCTAAGATTACCGTGATGGCGACTAGGCTCGCAGCCGGTATTCCGGCAACACCTACTGACGTCAGTAAGGCCGTTATTACGATTAAAAACTGAGTAGCAAAACCAAGCTCTAAACCATAAGCTTGGGCTATAAACATAGCCGCTACGCATTCGTATAAAGCCGTACCGTCCATATTAATAGTTGCGCCTAAGGGAAGTACAAAGCCTGATGTTTTATTCGATACGCCTGCGTTCTTTTCGACGCATTCCATCGTCAATGGCAAAGTTCCGGATGAGGACGCCGTGGAAAACGCACATAACAGTGCCGGGCTCATGGCTTTTATATGTTTGATGGGGTTTATACCGCCCAAGACTTTGAGCAATATAGGCATAGTTATAAAAACATGTGCCGCTAACGCAAGTGAGACGGTAAACATAAATAGCAACATTGGACGCAGTGAATCAAAACCCGTGGCAATAACAGTTTTACAAATTAAAGCAAAGACGCCTAAGGGTGCGAACTTCATAATGAACATGGTTATACGCATCATGGTATCGAGTATGCCCTGCCACATTGATTTAAGTGTATCGCGGCCTGGGTTAGCAATTTGAACCATAAATGAGCCAAACAAAATACCAAAAACAATCAAGCCTAACATCTGGCCATCGGCCGCGGCTTTAACAATGTTCGGCGGTACCATGCGTAAAAATACTGCGGCCAAATCGCCGGACCCACGGTTTTCGACTTTCTTAAGGGCTTGGGTTACTTCGTCAGAGCTGCTTAAATCGAGTAGGTCTTTTGCCGGACTACCATCGATGATGCCGGGGGTAAAGAAATTGACAAAAAATAGGCCGACGAGAATCGCGAGAAAACTTGAAAGCATGTAAAAGCCAAGTGTTTTTCCGCCAAGCCGTCCTAAATCAGAGCGCCCACCTAAGCTGGTTACAGCACATATTATCGATGCTAGAACCAGTGGTATAACGACCATTTTCAAAGCATTTAGGAACATCGAGCCGAAAAAGGCGCAGGTTGCGGCAACACCGTTGGCTAAGGCTGAGTCCGAGCCGTTGAAAATCCAGCCAATAAATAATGCCGCCAGTATTGCTATGAGTATCTGCCAGTGTAGTTGGATCTTTAGCATGTTTTTTCCTTAAGTTTTTAGGCTGTCTTTTAAGCGCTTTCCGGCTTTAAAGTGCGCATTTTTACTCGCAGCAATTTGAATGGTTTCGCCATTTGCAGGGTTACGACCTGCGCGTGCGGCACGTTGCTTAACCGTAAAGCTGCCAAAGCCGATTAAGCTGACGTCTTCACCGCGGGCGAGTGCATTTGTGATGTGTTCGAACATAGCCGATACCGCATTGTCGGCATCAAGCTGATTGAGGTCAGTCGCTTTGGCGACGCTATCTACGAGTTCCGCTTTGCGCATAGGGCTTTCCTGTTAGGTTCTGTGTGTTGATTGTGAGTACTCACTTTAACTGTGGGGAGTAATTATATTGCTTTATTTATTCTACTTAGGTTAGGTGTATGACCTAGTTGCATAACTTAGGTGTGTGAATTAGGTACATGAGCCTATTATGTGTATCTAGGGTCTGAATTTTGGCACCTAGATCCAAGCACCTAGATCCAGGCTCCTAGATCTAGGCCATGATACTTAGCGATATAGGTGTGATTTTTATTCATTATTTAACACATACCTATTGTGTACGATAAGGCACTAAACTTCGGTCATTAGAGCAAAAGCAGTTCAGGCCGTAAAGGGCTTTCACTTGGGCTTTCAATTGGGTTTACACTCGGCCCTGTACTCTTGTCTTTGTTCTGGTTTTGATTGGGGCTTTTTCGTATGTGTAGATAGACGCTATGGTCTTGGCTCCTGTATTCTTTCGCCTTCGCTCTCCCTATTAGTTTTTACTTGTAAGACGCACCCCACATGAAATTTGACCTCTCTGATATACGCGCAAAAATCACGGCTTTTTGTGACAAAAACCCAAAGCTATTGGCCTTTGCCGAACTGATGCGCCTCAATCGACCGATTGGCATATACCTAGTTTTATGGCCGGCACTATGGGGTTTATGGTTGGCGGCCGATGGCTTTCCTCCATGGCATCTACTGGTGATTTTCGTGCTGGGAGTTGTTCTTATGCGCTCTGCTGGTTGTGTCATTAACGACTATGCTGACCGACACGTGGATGGTTTGGTAGAGCGTACGCGATTGCGGCCGCTTGTGAGCGGACGCGTTACTGACAAAGAGGCACTTATGCTCTTTGCGGGTTTATGCGTATTGGCGTTTATTCTTGTTCTCTTCACCAATCGGCTTACGGTTTTATTGTCCTTTGGCGCAGTGGCTTTGGCCTTTTGCTATCCCTTTATGAAGCGATATACCCATATGCCGCAACTAGTTTTGGGGGCAGCTTTTGCTTGCTCAATCCCCATGGGGTTTAGCGCGGTTCAAAATACACTGCCGCACTCGGTTTGGTTGGTATTTACGGCTGTTGTGCTCTGGACGCTTTGTTACGACACCTTTTACGCTATGGTGGATCGTGACGATGACGAGAAAATTGGAGTGAAGTCGACGGCAATTTTGTTTGGCGATCAAGATCGCGTCATGACCGGCGCATTACAATTTATGGTTATTTTTGCATTAGGTATGATGGCGCAACGTTTTGAATTGGGTACGGTTTATAAACTGTCAATTTTGGTTGCGGCCGGTTTATTTGTTTACCAACAATACTTGATCCGGGATCGTGAGCGAAGCGCCTGCTTTAAGGCTTTCATGAATAATCATTGGGTTGGTCTGGTTGTTTTTATGGGTATCGCTTTAGATAAAATGGCATAGATATTTCTAATATCAGTGCTTTGAGCATCACTACTGTATAGGGCGTGTACTATTTCAAATCAATACTTTGAACACAGATGCCTTAAATCTATCGCTAAATAATAGGTCTTACTCGTCGATATACGCTAAGAGAGTGGAAAATGTCACGAATAGCGGTTAAAAATATAAAGTCTGAACTATTATTGGATTGTCGCACAATAGAATATTGTCATACAACTGCAACATAAAGGTTATTAAATATTCATAGAAGTTTGGCCATTGCGGTAAACATGATATTGGCCGGTATCGAATACAGCGCACCGGCCATTAGGTAAAACGATGTCACGAAAGACAATTTTAGTAGTAGACGATGAGGCGCCCATACGCGACATGTTGCGTGTTGCTTTAGAGATGGTTGATTACGACGTAGTCGAGGCTAGCGACGCGCGCGAAGCGCACAGCATTATTGTTGATAAATGCCCCGACCTACTCTTATTAGATTGGATGATGCCCGGTACGAGTGGTGTCGATTTGGCTCGTCGTTTGCGAGCCGATGAGCTTACTCAAAAATTACCGATCATATTGTTAACCGCCAAAGGTGAAGAAGATAACAAGATTCAGGGCCTAAATATGGGTGCTGATGATTATATTACCAAGCCCTTCTCTCCACGTGAATTGGTTGCGCGGCTTAAGGCCGTGTTGCGTCGCGCGGAGTCTCTTGGTGAAACGGGTCCAATTGTCGTCGATAAGCTTTGTTTCGACTCGTCGAGCCACCGTGTTACGATCGGCGAGGAATCAGTACAAATTGGACCCACTGAATATCGGCTTCTCGAATTCTTTTTAACACATCAAGAGCGTGTCTATTCGCGTAGCCAATTACTTGACCATGTCTGGGGTGGGAACGTTTACGTCGAAGAGAGAACTGTCGATGTGCATATTCGCCGCTTAAGAAAAGCATTAGAGCTTGAAGCGCAGGACCGTTTTATTCACACTGTGCGCGGGGCCGGATATCGCTTCTCACGTAAGCCATCCGGCAAAGCTGAATAACTGTAAGATTTTACCCTATGTTACGAAAAGGATTGTCTTCCGAGCTGCGTTGGTTGTTTGCTTATATTTTAGCGATCGCATTTATCGGATTTTCATTGGGGCACCTTGGTCTCGCACTAATCGTGGCTTTGGGCTCTTATCTCGCGTTGATTCTCTATCGTCTAAATCACTTGGAGCGCTGGGTCTTTGCTCTGCGTCGTGGTCAAAGCTATGAACATAGTTTCAATGGTGTTTGGGCTGAAATAGCCGAAGATATCAGGCTTATCCACGCAAAATTTGAAAAAGATCGTGTTCGATTGCAGGCTGTAGTCAATCGTGTTCAAGATGTAACGTCCGCATTAAATGACGGCATTATATTGCTTGATAAACGAGGCAATATTGATTGGTGGAATCATGCCGCGCGCGATATCTTGGGTTTTAAAGACGTCGATAAAGGCCAGATGTGCACCAATATATTGCGCGACTTTGGTTTTAAGCAGTATTTTGAAAGCGAAGAATATGAGCACCCTCTTGATACTGATTCCAGTCGCTATGAAGAACAATTCCTTCAGTATCAAATCCATTCCTTTGGCCATGGGGAGCGTCTAATTGTTGTGCGTGATGTTACGCGCGTTAAAAAACTTGAACAAATGCGTCGCGATTTCGTGGCGAACGTATCTCACGAATTACGAACACCGCTTACGGTTATTCGCGGATATGTTGAGACCCTGATCGATGCCCCCGGTATTGCGCCGATGGTCAAACGTCCATTGGAGCAGATGCAAACTCAGGGCATGCGTATGACGTCTCTAATTAATGACTTGCTGACCTTAACTAAGCTTGAAACGGACGACCGCAGTCAAAGTCAGGGTCGTGTTGCGTTAAAATCGCTTGTCGAAAGTATTTTTTCAGATGCGCGTGCGATTAGTTCTGAGCTTCATACTTATGTTTGCGGTATTAGCAGTGACTTGCATCTACAGGCGAATGAAGACGAGCTGCGCAGTGCACTTAGTAATTTGATTATGAATGCACTTAAGTATTCGCCTGACGGCTGTAAAATTAATGTGGTTTGTGAAACCTTAGGTGATCACCTATATGTGCATGTTGAAGATAGTGGTTTAGGAATTGACCCTAAACATATCCCACGTTTAACTGAGCGGTTCTACAGAGTGGATGCAGGCCGGTCGAGCAGTATGGGCGGCACGGGCTTGGGTTTAGCCATTGTTAAGCACATTCTATTGCGTCACGATGGTTATTTGAATGTGCGTAGTCAACTTGGTAAGGGTTCTGTTTTTACCTGTTGCTTACCGGTTTCACGTATTGAAATACCAAGTCATGAAGAACATTTGTAGCGTTGGTTTGCGTTAGCTGGATGCCGAGAGGCTTATGTCATGCCTTGGCTGTTGAGCGCCTTAGTACAGCGGCTGAGTTCAACGGCTTAGCTGAGCGTTTTAGTTCAGTTTCTTGGTTTCGCCTTCCAGTTAAGCCGCCCAGTTATGCTCTTCTCGCTTCAAATGTATTAAGCTAAGTGTTAAAGACAAGACATTTAGCGGCCTTTTGCCTAAGCTAGAGCATTCTGAGCGAGCTCCATCCCCTTAAGCCCAACTTCCCATTTCTGCTTGTGGTTCGCTAATAATAGGCCAGTGTTGTCTGGCTGTAGAAGAGGCTCTAAGAGGCTATGCGTGACTGTTGAACCCCGTTGTATATATTCCATTAGCGAGATAGATGCGCAACAATGGGATGCGTTGTGGCCCAGCGACTATCCCTTCATTAAACACGCCTTTTTACTGGCTTTAGAGCAGAGCGGTGCCGTGTGCCAAAAGCAAGGCTGGCAGCCTCAGCATTTACTTTTGGAGGCCGAGGGGCAAGTAGTTGCAGCAATGCCGCTGTATCTGAAAACACACTCATACGGTGAATACGTTTTTGATTGGTCCTGGGCCGATGCTTACGAACGCTCTGGTTTGTCGTACTACCCAAAACTGCTTTGTGCTATTCCTTTTACGCCATCATGTGGCCCTCGTTTGGGTTTTTGTTCCAGCGATGTAAGCGTGCGCGAACGATTAGCCAAGCGGTTAATGTCCGCCCTCAAAGAGCATGCTTTGGCTACCTCTGTTTCGAGTACGCATGTGTTGTTTCCTAATGCTGAAAGTAAGCGCTTACTTGACTTTGAGGGGTATATTTTACGGGAGTCGTGTCAGTATCAATGGTTCAATCTTGACTATACAAGCTTTGATGATTACCTAAATTCATTCAGTTCCCGTAAGCGTAAAAGTATTCGAAAAGAACGACAAAAAATCGCCAACTTAGCGTTGGATTTTGAATGGAAGCATGGCACTGAAATCACACACAGTGACTGGCAGAGTTTTTATATCCTGTATCACCAAACCTATCTAAAACGCAGTGGTCGGGCGGGTTATTTAGGGCAAAGCTTCTTTTATCAGTTAGGTCAGGGCTTGCCGGCTAACGTGGCGTTACTGCAGGTAAAGCGCGAGGGCGAAATTATTGCTGCGGCACTCTTTCTTCGTGATTCAAGTACCTTGTACGGTCGGTATTGGGGAGCGCTTGAGGAGCTCGATGGCCTTCACTTTGAAACCTGCTATTACCAAGGTATAGATTACGCCATAGCTCAGGGGTTAAAGCGTTTTGATTCGGGAGCGCAAGGGGAACACAAAATTCAACGGGGTTTTCGGCCCGTCCGAACACTCTCATATCATTCCGTCGCGCATCCTGATTTTAGTCGAGCAATAAGCGAGTTTTGTGTCGATGAAAAGACTCACATTCAGGCGTACATCGAGGACGCACAGAGGTATTTACCGTTCAAGGAAGGTCAGCCTAGTGTTGATCCCGATATTTTAAACGGTACTGACAACGCGAGTGATTGATAGACGCGGCTGACAGTTTACGCAGCCACGGTTTGCGTGGCCTTGATTTGCGTAGCCTTGGTTTTTAGGGTGCATGCTTTAGCCGATACTGTTAGCTGAGGCATACGTGTGTCAATGTTTAGTTGCGCATCTTCTCGGCAATGGCATCAAGGTCATCCGCTGATTCAAGAATGTTCTCGATAGTGACATTAGCCATATCGGCATCCAAGTGTAGCTCCTCGTAAATATCACTGGGCACCTCACGCGGTAGCTGATTGCCAAAGCCTTGATTAGAGAGCATTTGTCGCGCTACAAAGTTCAGTTTGGCATAAACACTGTGCTCACCATCAAAGTTTGGATTGGCCTGCTGGCGTAAGGCAACTACGACCTCCTGGGGCATGTTCCAGTTATCCAAAAGCCATGATGCGATTTGGCCTCCGCTTACCCCCATGACATGGTTTTCAACTACGGCATTCGGAAGATGTGGATTTGCGTCACTCGCGCGGGTGGTCAGCTTTAAGTAAGGCGGGAAGATTTCGGCCATAATTAAGAAACCGAAATTGTTTAATAAACCCGATAGATACGCCATACCAAATGCGGGCCGATGTTCCCGCGCAATACTGGTTACGAGTCCTTCTACGGCGGCCGCGGTATAAACCGAACTGCGCCAATACTCATTGAGCTGATCTTTGCTGATGGCTTGCATCGATAGTGTTTTACCCAACGCCAAGCCCAGCGCAAGGTTAAGAACCATATCGAAACCTAATACTCGGACGATTGCATCGTGGACAGATTTTATCTTTCCTGGTGCTGAATAATACGGCGATGCGGCCCAGCTGACGACTTGAGCCGCCAAGCTAGGGTCAATTTCAACAATGTTCGTAAGGTCGCTAATGTCGGCATTGGGGTCGGCACGTAACTTTATAATTCGTTGGGCTGTTTCTGGTAGCGGTGGTAGCTCTAAGGTATCGTCAAGGCGCTGTTGAATACGCTTTTCAGTAAATTTTTGTACGGAGTTGCTTATCGCTTGTTCATCAGAACTTGGGTCACTATTCATTTCAGCGGCAAAGCTACTGAATGAGCCGATCTCACAATTTTCGATCAATGCTTTAAAGTTAGAGTTACTCATTTGAACCAGCTCTTTCGCATCGCCAGAATCGAGCAACAATATATCTTTTTTGAGTAGGCTATCATCGACATAGGTTTGCATAGCCTGCCACTTGGGCACCGCCGGTATAGAATTTAACTGTTTAGCCTGAACGATTTTACATACTTCACGGCTAGGAATGGGTTCGAACTGGCGACCAAAGTGACGAAACATTCTATCTAAGTCGATTATAGCGTTCGACGGTATGAGCACCTGAACTTGTTGATTACCGTCGCGTAAGATTAGCGAACGAACGAGTGTTGAATTAGATTCTTTCGGCACGACAGACAAGGCATTTACACTCTCGGTGTTTTTAGTAATGTTATACGCCACGTTTTTCGATTGCTCGAGCAATTCGAGAATGGGTGTAGGTACTGGCATTTTTCATCCCATGACGCTCAAAGCTTGGCGGTTGTAGACCTCTGTGAGTCTCTATCGATGCTTTTGCTTAGCGTAATTAGTTCAAGGTCATTGCTCATTATTGATGCTTTTTTTACAGGCGAATAAATAAGCGTTGTATAGAAAATATAGCCCTATTTCACTTATACGCTAACTTAAATACAGTGATAATGTGGCTATGGGTGCCGAAGTTTGAATTTGATGGGAAATACTGAAAAAATCGTAGGAGAGTTGTTCTAAAAAACCAGTGAGGTAGGCTTTTTGGGTCTTAATAACGGGCGCTAATGATGATATAGCGTGTGGTATAGAGGTCGATAGCCCCCTATACCTGCTGGTGTAGCAAAAAACTCTATTGGACAGAAAAGCCGTTGAGTAAAGCCCAAATGTCATCTTGGTATTTGTCGATAAGGTTTGTACCTGTAAAGACCAGTAGTTGTGTTGAGCCGTGCTTGTCAGAGTAGTAATGCCCTAGGTAGGTGAAGTCTATACCTTGCAGTACGCCCTGCATTTACATGAAAATGACATTTTTGCCGTTTACCTTGCGGAACTCTTTTTTGACAATGCGCATATCACCTGCGGCAGCTTTAGCGTTAGCCAAAGCAATTTCAGCCAAGTTGTCGAGGGGGATCTCTATGGCCTCGTTGATAATCATGGCATGCAAATCTGCGCCTTTGCGTTGGAAGTTATATTCCTTTGCTCCTCCGCTGGGGTCTCTTTCAAAGCTCCATTCACCTGGAGTTACCCAAACTTGTGAGGTATTGATGGTACTTTTCACGGGGAATGTAGCGGATTTAGCTTTTTTGAATCGCTTTTTGTTGGTTTTTATTGGTTTTAGTTTTAACAATTTTGTCGGCGATATTACTTTCATAGCGCCAGGTGCCGTCTTCATTAAGGAACACGACAGAACCTTCGTCAGTTATGGCGCGGGTTGCTGCAACGCTTGGCAATGTGAGTAGAAGTATGGAAGCTATGATGACGATCTTCATGCAAATCCTAAGGGCAGGGTTTTAAAAAGCAGGGTTTTAAACGCAGAGTATTTAAGTCGGACGTTTTCAACGTACAGCATTAAAAACTTGCGGCTAAGGGTGTGGTCTTTAGTACGATTAAAATAATAATTATACAGAGTGTAAAGAAGCCAATTAGCATTGTTTGCTTTCGCGATAGTTCGCGCGGTGCCAAGTCCCCTGAAGGCTCCATAATCTGGGTGCGCTTGTCGAGCTTCTCGGCTCGGTATTGACCTAAAGTACACACAAGTAATGTTAATTGCCCCAGTTTGTATAACGCGAAGGGGCCGAATAAAACAAATAGTTCGCCTAGTGCTTCCATGGGGTTTCCTCTGAATTTGAAGACGGTTCTGTAGTTGATCGAACGTTGTGATTTTAGAATACTATTATTGTAGAGCGCTGCGATATGCAGAATACTATAATTTGTTGAATATCATAGCGCGGAAGAATGATATTTAAAATATGAGCGACGGCTATCGCGAGTTAGTCTATTTAAGGTGTTTTACTCGTAAAAACCCCCTATGGGCAGAGTATTGTGTCCACGGTATACGGTATACGGTATACGGTATACGGTATACGGCATACGGCATACGGCATACGGCATTAGGCATGTGCGTAGAGTTTCTTTTTACCAAACCAGCGCTGTACTAGCTCAAGGCTCATTTGCGGCTCTTCCTGTAATAGACGTTTACCTTCACGGTGAACTGTTTCGAGCAAGTCAGCATC
>JBLIMQ010000149.1:0-10586 GCA_047638775.1 Flavobacteriales bacterium | reverse complement strand
AGTAGCCCAAATCCTGCCATGGTATCCGGAATGTTCTTATTAAAATCTGCAAGCTTGCCATTAATGCGCTTAGTTAGATCTTTGTAGTGATTCATATGTAACCTTCGAATTAAACTATATTAGATGGTACTAATATAGTTTAATTCGAAGGTTTTGTCTTGATGTAAATCAGGTGTACGCAATTGAAAGCTTAAGGCTTGTAAATCTGTCTAGGCGGAAATAATTAAGAGGAGGGGTTTAGTTGCTAATCAGCGAAGCTTAATTACCGAGCGATCTGGTTTCAAGTGCGTATGGGGAGGTTTTTCGGGAAATTGAAATATTAAGTTAATTGCTGGGTTCTTCCAGGGTTGAGCTGGGGATCTGCCCATTAGTTTGGGTAGAGAGTGAGTCGATCCGACTTTTGTGGGGATTGGAATATTAAGTTAAGTGGTGGGTTCTTCCGGGGTTGAGCTGGGGATCTGCCCATTAGTTTGGGTAGAGAGTGAGTCGATCCGACTTTTGTGGGGATTGGAATATTAAGTTAAGTGGTGGGTTCTTCCGGGGTTGAGCTGGGGATCTGCCCATTAGTTTGGGTAGAGAGTGAGTCGATCCGACTTTTGTGGGGATTGGAATATTAAGTTAAGTGCTGGGTTCTTCCGGGGTTGAGCTGGGGATCTGCCCATTAGTTTGGGTAGAGAGTGAGTCGATCCGACTTTTGTGGGGATTGGAATATTAAGTTAAGTGGTGGGCCCTCCCAGACTTGAACTGGGGACCTGCCGATTATGAGTCGGATGCTCTAACCAACTGAGCTAAGGGCCCTTAACTTAAGGCTGTTTTTATTGACTGTGATAAGTCAGTAAAAACAAATCCGGTATGGAGCTACCGAATTACATCGTAAAACGCTTTACCGCGCGGCGCAGGATTATAGTGCGCTACGCGGTGAAAGGCTAGTGTTTTACTGTTCGTCGATAAATCCACGAAGGTGATCTGAGCGAGAAGGGTGGCGTAATTTACGCAATGCCTTTGCTTCGATCTGACGAATACGCTCGCGTGTCACGTCGAACTGCTTACCAACTTCTTCTAGTGTATGATCTGTGTTCATATCAATGCCGAATCGCATACGAAGTACCTTCGCTTCGCGCGCGGTTAAGCCACCGAGTACGGAGCGCGTAGCTTCGCGCAGGCCTGATGAAGTTGCAGATTCCACAGGAGAGGTGATGGTGGTATCTTCGATAAAGTCACCTAGGTGCGAATCTTCATCGTCGCCGATAGGCGTTTCCATGGAGATTGGCTCTTTGGCGATCTTAAGCACTTTACGAACTTTATCTTCTGGCATGTCCATGCGCTCGGCCAATTCTTCTGGCGAGGCTTCACGGCCCATTTCTTGAAGCATTTGTCGAGAAATACGGTTGAGCTTGTTGATTGTCTCGATCATGTGCACCGGAATACGAATGGTGCGGGCTTGGTCGGCAATCGAGCGGGTTATAGCCTGACGAATCCACCAAGTTGCATAGGTAGAGAACTTGTAACCGCGACGGTATTCGAACTTGTCGACGGCTTTCATTAGGCCGATGTTACCTTCCTGGATAAGATCTAGGAATTGTAATCCACGGTTGGTGTATTTCTTCGCGATCGAAATTACCAAGCGTAGATTGGCTTCAACCATTTCTTTTTTGGCTCGACGCGCGCGCGCCTCACCGATAGACATACGACGGTTAATTTCTTTGATGTTAGAAAGCGAAAGCGAGGTTTCGTCTTCTAATTGAAGAAGCTTGCGCTGGCTGCGTTGAATATCGCCTTGGTAGGCACGCAAGGCGTCAGAGTAGTCGCGTTTTTTCTTAACGATGTCTGGAGCCCACTCGGCATCTGTCTCATTGCCGGGGAATTCTTTCATAAATGTTTTGCGCGGCATGCCAGTGCGCGAAACACAAATTTTCATTACAGCGCGCTCTTCTACCCGTAGGCGATCGAGTACACCACGAACATAGTCGTAAAGCGGATCGAATTGACGTGGCGGAAGCTTGAAGAACTTGAATACGTCACCAAGTAATTCCATTGCTTTGAGCGCAGACTTGCTATCGCGGCCATTGTTAGCAATTTCATCTTCAACGACTTGAAGTTGAGCCTTTAAGCGGCCAAAGCGCTCGCTAGCTTCTTCAGGATCTACACCGCTAGGTGTTTCATCGTCATCGTCATCGTCATCGTCTTTCTTTTCTTCTTTAGTTTTAGCCGGCGCGCTGGAAATAGGCGTCGCGGCTTGTACGTTCTCGGCCGGGTCTAACCAGCCGACAATAACGTCACTTAGGCGGCGTTCACCTTCTTCAACAAGCTCATATTCTTCGACGATGTGGCTAACGACATTGGGCCAGCATGCGAGTGCGTGCATAAGTTCGCGCAGGCCTTCCTCAATGCGTTTTGCGATGGCTATTTCGCCTTCGCGGGTCAGTAGCTCAACCGTGCCCATCTCTCGCATATACATGCGTACAGGGTCTGTGGTGCGCCCAGCTTCAGTTTCTACAGCGGCTAACGCGGCCGCCGCTTCAGCTGCAGCGATATCGTCGGTAGAGTTGTCACCGTTCGTCATCAATAGTTCATCAGCATCTGGCGCTACTTCGTACACGCGTATGCCCATGTCATTGATCATCTGAATGATGTCTTCTACCTGATCGGGATCAGAAAACTCATCGGGTAAGTGATCATTAACCTGGTCGTAGGTGAGATAGCCTTGGTCTCGTCCACGAGTAATTAACTCTTTGATGCGAGACTGCTGCGCTTGCGGTTGCGGTTGGTCGCTCATTAAGATTCCTGCAAAGAAGGGCGAATTTGGAAAAGCCGGCGATTATATAGGCATATTGACAATGCGGCTATAGCGCGACGCGAATATTTACTTATCGCTATTGATAAAAGCATATATTGAGCAGATCGCAAGGCTAATCAGATTTAGTTTTCTTTAATGGTGCCGATTTTAATAAGTTCAAGGTATCGACGGCGTTCTTCTTCATTTAAAGCTCTTAAACCTTTGCTATTAAGGGTTTTTAGCTCTTTTTTCTGTTGTAGGCGTCGTTCTTGGCGCGAGAGTGTCGCGAAGCAGCCTTCTAACTCAGTTAAGGGGTTGTAAGCTTCTAATGCCTTAACGCTACCAAAAAATTCGTTTGCTATTAGGTTAGCGAGGTCTTGTTGCGCCTCAACTCCCTTGCTTCCACCCCAGAACCCAACAATGTTATTGAAGTTGGCTTCTGGTCGCTTCTGTAAATAACGAACTATTTCAAATAGTGTTTTACATTCGGTTTGATTTTCCGATAACTCCGGAATATCTGCAGGTTGAGTCTCTAGCTCGGCCAGTAATTTGGGTTGGTCTAATAGTAGTATGGTTGCACGCCGCGCGGGGCTTAGTTCCGTTTTTTTTCTGTTTTGAGTCGGGCTTGCGTGATGTTGCGGAGGCGATTCATAGTAATCCGCTGGATAATGCGGTTGCTCATCGAATGCCTGAGAGTATTCAGGCGCCAAAGATTCGTGGTTTTGATCGAGTGTGACGGGCGCGGTAGGGTGCTCTGCCGCTTTGGGCTCTGGTTCACGTCGATTGAGCTCTTCCGGGATCTCTGTTAGTTCAGATAGCACTTCTGAACTAAGGCCTGTTCGCTTTGCAAGGTTGTCGAACATTAAGCTACGAAATACGCCTTCGGGTAGCTGGTGAATAAGGGGGGCCGCATTTTTACTGAAGCGGGCACGCCCTTCCATGCTGTTTAAGTCGATATCTTCAGCCGCAATATCAAAGAGGAATTCTTCGAGAGGCGTGGCTTTTTTAATTAAAGCGCGAAACCTTTCGTCGCCAATCTGTCGAACAAGCGTGTCGGGATCTTGGCCTTCGGGTAAAAACAAAAACCGTATTTGCCGCCCATCTTGCATGGCGCTTAAAGAGCTGAGTAGTGCGCGCCGCGCGGCCTTGCGCCCTGCATTATCACCATCAAAGCAAAAAACCACTTCGTTAACATGTCTGAATGCAATGTTTAGGTGTTCTTCACCGCAGGCAGTGCCTAGTGTGGCGACAGCATTCCAAATTTGATATTGGGATAGGGCGATGACATCCATGTAGCCTTCGACAACGATAAGGAACTCTAAGTTGCGGTTTTGCTGGCGAGCTTCCCATAGACCATAAAGTTCTCGGCCTTTTTCGAAAACGGGTGTTTCAGGGGAGTTTAAGTACTTAGGTTTGTCGTCGCCCAGAACTCGACCGCCAAAGCCTATAACGCGCCCGCGCCCATCGCGTATGGGGTAAATGATACGGTTGCGTAGACTGTCATAGAGCTTTTTTGTGTCTTTCTTTTCTACTAGGAGGCCGCCGCTGACCAGTAAGTTTTTATCCGATTCGTTTTGGGAGAGGCGAAGTAGTAAGTTATCCCAGCCCGGTGGCGCAAAACCCAAGCGGTAAAGTTTGGCTATGCCGCCGCTCAGTCCGCGCTCTTGGAGGTATTTCACGGCAGGTTTTCGTTGACCATGCTCTTTTAGCTGCTCTTCATAGTAACTTGCGGCCTTGTCGAGCATTTCGTATAGGCGTTTACGCTGGGTGTCTTTCTGGATATCGGCTGTTGAGCGTTCGGCTCGCGGCACTTCCATACCGGCACGTTTGGCTAGTAGTTCAACAGCATCAATAAACCCGATTCGATCGTTTTCGATAACAAAGCTTAGTGCTGTGCCGTTGGCGCCGCAGCCAAAGCAATAATAGAATTGTTTGTCAGGGCTTACGGTAAACGATGGGGTTTTTTCTTCATGAAAGGGACAGCATGCCGAGTAGTTTTTACCGCTGCGCTTTAATTTGACGCGTTGATCGATAATCTCGACGATATCAATTCGATTAATTAGGTCGTCTAAGAATGTTTGCGGAATTCGGCTCATAACGTTGGTAGTGTATGGTTACGCAACTTACGGGCATAGCAAAATATCGCGAGAACTACGATAGGCTAAATTTGGATTTGCAGGCAGAAAAAGCTGGTTTGCGTTAAAACGCGGCTTTTACGAGTTTGCTTACAGCACCCATGTCGGCACGGCCTTGAACTTGCGGTTTTACTAACGCCATGACTTTACCCATATCTTGCATGGATGCAGCGCCAGAGTCTGTAATCGCTTGTTTAACTATGTCCGATACTTCTTCATCGGTCAAAGCTTGAGGCAGGAAGTCTTGTATAACGCCAATTTCAAAAACTTCGATGTCGGCTAGCTCTTGGCGGCCTGCATCGCTATATTGTTTGGCAGAATCACGACGTTGTTTGACTAGCTTATCCAATACGACAAGCACTCTTGCATCATCGAGCTCGATACGTTCATCGACTTCGATTTTTTTGAATTCCGACATCACCATGCGTAAAACGCCGAGAGTTTCTTTGTCTCGGGCACGCATTGCAGCTTTAACTGCAGCGGATACGGTAACTTTAAGAGAGCTTGCCATCTGGGCAGATCAAACGTACTAAGCGCTAAGGCTTAGTAAGGACGCGTAAAGCGACGTGTTTCGCGCTGAACTTTCTTCGCGTGACGTTTTACAGCGGCAGCAGCTTTACGCTTACGTACAGATGTAGGCTTCTCGTAGAATTCGCGACGACGAACTTCGGCAAGAACGCCAGCTTTTTCACATGAACGCTTAAAGCGGCGTAGAGCGATATCGAATGGTTCGTTTTCTTTCAGTCTTACAGCAGGCATATTACTGAGATTTCCGTTTGTTTGTGTTTGATTGCATATTTTTTTTGGTGCCGAATTCTATACTTATGAATCTCTTGCCGCAAGTGTAGATTTAGATAATTGGCCAGAGTTTGCGTCTGTGCTATTGTCGGCGCGTTTTTTTACTAACAAATCGTGGTGTAAATACACAAAATGCGTGTTTTAGGTATAGAAAGCTCCTGTGATGAGACTGGCGTCGCTGTATATGATGGTGAGCTCGGTTTGCTGGGCCATACGTTATATTCTCAGATTGCGGTTCATTCTGAATATGGTGGTGTAGTGCCTGAGTTGGCCTCACGGGATCATGTCCGTAAGCTGATCCCATTAATTGATGAAATACTTGAAAGTACAGATTCTAAGGGAAAAATTGATGCGATAGCCTTTACTTCAGGGCCAGGTTTGATCGGTGCTTTACTTGTTGGCGCTTGCGCAGGGCGCGCATTGGCCTATGCCTGGGGGGTTCCAGCCATTGGTGTTCATCATATGGAAGGCCATTTGTTGGCGCCTTTACTCGAAGAGCCTGCACCAGATTTTCCATTTGTTGCCTTACTTGTGTCAGGCGGTCATACCCAGCTTATCAAAGTGGATGCCATTGGTGAGTATAAGCTGTTGGGTGAATCGCTAGATGATGCCGCTGGAGAGGCCTTTGATAAGGCGGCCAAAATGATGGATCTTGATTACCCTGGCGGCCCGCTAATCGCAAAGCTGGCCGAAAAAGGCGATCCGGCACGTTTTCGGTTTCCGCGTCCTATGACTGACCGCCCTGGTTTGGATTTCAGTTTTAGTGGACTAAAGACTTTTACTTTAAATACAGTCACTGCGCATGCGCAGGAGAATGGCCTGCCAGATGACCAGTGTTGTGCCGATATTGCGTTTGCGTTTCAAGAAGCGGTTGCGGATACATTGGTTATAAAGTGTCGACGTGCTATGGAGCTGACAGGATATAAAACATTAGTTATCGCGGGCGGCGTGTCGGCGAACACGCGTTTGCGAGAAAAGCTTGAGACTGCTTTGAAAAAAATGCAGGCGAGTGTGTTCTATGCGCGTCCAGAATTTTGTACAGATAATGGCGCCATGATCGCCTACGCCGGTCATCAGCGCTTAGCGGCAGGACAGTGCGACGAGCTGTCAGTATCGGTAAAGCCACGCTGGCCGCTTGATACTTTGCCCCCGATTGCGGCTACGCATAATAACGATTCAGTTTAGGGAGAGTCATCATAGATACGGTATTTATTAGTAATTTAGTGCTTCAAACTGTCATTGGTATTTTTGATTTCGAAAAAGAAGCGCCGCAGACGATTACGCTCGATATTGACATGGCTCACGACATTCGCGTAGCGGCGGCGAGCGACAAAATCGAAGACGCGTTGGATTATAAGGCTGTTGTTGACGCGGTAAGTGAGCTTGCGGTTAAAGGCCGGTACGAGCTGGTTGAGAGTCTAGCTGAGGCAATTGCAGATCTTATATTAAGTGATTTTAATTGCTGTGGTGTAAGGCTTCGTCTTGCAAAACCTGACGCGATTGAAAATGCCTCGGCGGTAGGTGTTGCTATTGCTCGCGGGAAAGTCTTTTAGGGTTTCATTGTGCTGCTGCTGCGTGCTGATATGGGAAATATGCGGCTTAAATACTTTGGCTTGTTTATACGGTTATTTTTGGGCTTAAGTAAGTTTTTTGCTAAGGGTCTTGTTAAAAGTGAGCTTAGGATCTGTTAATAATAATGATGAGGTGTTTTTAGTATGACAGGCTATTTTCAAAGCTTGATAAAGGCCATTGCAGTATTAGCACTTTTTATTGTAGCGCACGTAAATGCAATTACGCCTTCTATAGAAATTTCAAAGCAATCCAAGTGCTTTAACATGATTGGAGTTGATACTCAGGCATCGACGCTTATCTTTTTTCACGCAGATTGGGCGCAGTCTTCAAAATTAATGAAAATAAAAGTCGACAAATTACATAAACGTTACCCTGGCGTATCATATAAAATGGTAGATTTTTCAACAGATAAGTCAGCGGTACTTGCGTGTATGGCCGAGAAAAGCCTTAATATAAATACGATTCCCGTATTACTATCGATTAAAGGAGGGCGAATTCTGCCTGGCTCTTTGCAAGGCTTTCGGCCAGCATCCGACACGAGTAAATTAGACGTCCTTTTCAAGTCGTATTCACTGCAGTAAAAACTTATTTGTGGCTATTGATAAGCTTTTTCAATTTGTTGGTTTGTCGAGACTTTAATTCTTCACCTAAGCCTTTGCCTGAATAATCTTCTGCAATAATATCTTGTACGTTAATACTTTGCATTGCCGTGTGCGCAAATAAAATAAAGTTGGCTTGTAGGTAGTTTCGAGACGATCCGTAGGTCTCGGTAAAGTCAATTTGGCAGACGGTTAAAAACTTTATGAGTCTGTCATGCTGTCTTCGTGCGTCAAGTTGTTGTAAGAATGTATGTAGCTCATCGGCATTTAAGTTAAATACTTTGTGGCATGTCTTGCTATGCAATACGGCGATTCGAGTGAGTTCGGTGTATTCATTGGGTGTTTTAAGGCGAAGGCAGAGTTTATCAATGACGAGTTTTCGTTCTTCTACGCTTTTATCCGCAGCTACGTGAAGCTTTAACAGCGCGAATCGAATGTCACATGATGCATGCTGATCAGTGGCCATTACCATTCGGTGTAGACTTCTTTGGCCTAACGAATACTCCGTAGATGACTCTCTAGAAAAGAGTGAGTTAAGCTCAGGCATGATTACTTCAAGTGCGCCGCAGTCCCTAAGTGTTTCAATAAATACTTGCGGTGATTGCTCTCCAAGGGCGCGGGAAAACTCCTTCCATACACGTTCGGCCACTAGGTGATGGACTTCACCCGATAGTACGATGTTCTTTAGTAGCTCTTGTGTTTCTGGCGCTATGGTAAACCCAAGGTGATGGAAGCGTGCAGCAAAGCGGGCAAGGCGTAATACGCGAACAGGGTCTTCTACAAATGCAGGAGATACGTGACGTAAAACTTTACGTTCAATATCGTTGCAGCCATTGTAGGGATCGATGAGCTGTCCATCTTCGGCTTGCGCTATTGCGTTGATAGTTAAATCTCTGCGCGAAAGGTCTTCTTCTAATGTAACGCTTGCATCGGTATCAAAAGCGAAACCCGTATAGCCCGCGGCTGTTTTTCTTTCTTTTCGGGCTAGGGCATACTCTTCGTGGGTTTGAGGGTGTAAGAATACAGGGAAGTCTTTACCTACAGCTTGGAAGCCCAGGGTAAGCATTTGTGTTGGAGTGGAGCCAACGACGACCCAGTCACGATCACAGTTATGATTTACATACCCTAAAAGCTTATCTCTAACTGCTCCACCAACGAGGTAGGTTTGCATGTTTCACCTTATTAATTACACTTCTTGTTGTCGGGCTAGTTGCTTAAACTAATGGTTACTTAAGCCAATAGTTACTTAAGTCAATAGTTGCTTGAGTCAATAGTTACTTGAGCTAAAGAATAGCGGCTCGATCTAAAGTACTGATACTTAATCTAAAGAATTGTTACTTGACCTAAAGAAAACTTTGCCCCAGACTGTTTAGACAACATTCTATTCCGAAAGCGAATTTATTGCGATGAACTTCACCAAGCATTTTTCAAATAATATTCTACATTCTATGCGCTGCATTGCTGCGCGTAAGGTGTGGGCGTTATATCTGAAAAGTAGGCGGCGTTTGATTTGAAAGTTTCTAAAACTTAAAAAATTCAAAAGGCCGCAGCGTTAAAAACTGCGGCCTTTTTCGTTTCCGAACCCTAGCTTAGTGTGTTTGTGGTAACTCAAAGCTCTGCCTAAACCCTGATCTAAAGCCTAATCTAAAACCTAACCCAGAAGGAGACCTCCGTTGAGGTAAATGTAATGAAAGTTGTATTGGCGTATATCTGTATCATATTAATTTGGTCAACCACCCCGCTTGCTATTCAGTTTAGCAACGGAAGTTTTTCGTTTTTAGCATCGGTCTCTATCCGCATGTTGATAGCGTTGATTATTTGTTGGTTTATTTTAATTGTATCGGGTAAACGCTTGGTTGAACATCGCGGTGATTGGCGGGTGTTTCTGGCCGGTGCCGTGGGCTTGTTCCCCAATATGGCTCTAGTTTATTGGTCCGCCCAGTATATTCCTTCGGGTTTGATTGCCGTGATTCTGGGTATGTATCCATTTTTTGTGGGTTTGTTTTCAGTGATATTGTTGAAGGATAATCCCTTTAATGCAACACGCTTAGTTGCGCTTTTCACTGCAATTACAGGTTTGGCTGTTATTCATTATGAGCAGTTAGCGTTAGATGACATGGCTATCTGGGGTGTGGGTGGAATTTTATTGTCATCTGTAAATTTTGCCTTTGGTACAGTTTGGTTAAAAAAGGTGGGCCACAGTATTGGAGCGCTTCGCCAGTTGACGGGTACCATGACAATCATCGCGCCGTGTTTTTTGCTTACGTGGTTCTTGTTTGATGGTGTGATACCCCTACAAGCGGATTTGTCTTCGGTGATTGGTGTGTTGTATTTGGCGCTTGCAGGTTCAGTTTTGGGTGGCCTTACGTTTATATATGTATTAAAGCGAGTTTCGGTGTCGGTGGTTTCACTCATCACGTTGATTACTCCGGTAGTTGCGATGAGCGTTGGGTATATTGTCGCAGGTGAGCAAGTAAGCTATTTGGTCGCGCTAGGTTGCGGATTGATTTTATTATCATTGGCAATCTATCAAGGGATTTTGGCTGAGTGTTTCAAATATATAGTGCGCCGTTACGTGGGGACTTCTCGTACGGTATCTTCAGTAAATTAAGCGCTAGTGTTTGCTGGAGTGGTGCGGAGAGCTATGCGCAGACAGGTTGGCTGCGGCTTAGGTAGCTTCCGGGCACCTATTGGGTAGTTCCTAGT
>JBLIMQ010000148.1:0-10621 GCA_047638775.1 Flavobacteriales bacterium | reverse complement strand
GTGCTGACAAAAAAACAAAAAACCATTGAAAAATACGTCAAGCACTTTTTAACTTATTTTCGCTGAATAGTTACAAAGTTTGCAACATTGTTGTGGGAGTAATCTCACCCATCTTGTGCAACATTACATTGGATGGGCTTGAAGAACTTATTCAAAAGGGCCGCATAGATAATGGTTTTAATTTTCTTGGCTGCCACGTCAGGAAATATAAGGAAAACTATTAATCAAACCCAGGATGGAAAAACCACGAACTACTTGGACGAGTGCGGGCGTTTATGGAAAAACATCGAGGGATATCGTTTCACGTGATGTTCCTAAAGCTCAACCGGATCATTCGAGGTTGGGCATATGCCTATCGTAAGATAGTGTCAAAGGAGCGTATGAGTTAAGTAGACAACCAGATCTATTTGCTGGTTCGTTAATGGTTGAAGCGCGAACATAGGTCTAAGACGTGGGCCTGGATTGCAAAGCGTCATATGTCGAGGCCGAAAGGTCGTGTTGAATATTATGCTGAATACTTCAGTACAAAAGGCGAGAGAAAGCTTGTCCGTTTGTTTCAGGCGGCAGACTTACCGATTCACTACCATATAAAGATAAGGGCCGAGGCAAACCCTTATGACCCTGCGTACCCATGTTTACTTTGCGGAAAGGAAAAAGAGGAAGCAGATTGATAGATTGAAGGATCGAGCAAAATTGAATCCTTCATTTAACACTTTGAGGGCGGTATGATGGTTGCAATTAGCGAGACATTTATAGGCGGGTCGAGTGATATCGACCTTCGAAGGGCTTGAGCTGTATGATGGGAAGCTGTCACGTACAGCTCGGAAAGGGCCGTAAGGCCCCTACCTAACCGGTGCATAGTACAAGAGGCTCGAATGAACACTGATGATTCATTCTCTGACGAGAATACAACGCGAAGGCTAGTCGATATCGAATCAACTGACCGGCTCACCTCGGAATCAATTGACAAACTATCTAATAAACCAGCCTTACTGAAGAGTTATCTGGATGCCTCGATAGGTAATACCTTCTCGGAACTCATGTTCCGTCTCACGCATGAAATATATACCGAAAAAAGAGCCTCAAATTTGTGGCATGAAATCGTGACTCACAGGGAAAATCTCAAAAAAATACTCAATCGCGATATGGGTATGCTTGTAGCTGCTTTGGATTATCTCTCCAATATTTCTGGAGACATATCAAGCCCAAAGATTATGGGCGATTTGCGAATCGAGGAGGCTGCAGAAATGGCAACGCGCGACACCTTGACAGGGCTGTACCTGCGCGGTGTGTTCGATTTCATGCTGGCGCAGATGGTTTCTGAACATCGCAGGTACAACAAAAGCCTTTCTATGCTCATGTTGGATATCGATGATTTCAAGCGGGTGAATGATGATCATGGACACCAGGCCGGTGACGAGGTGCTGCGAAAAATGGGAGAAATACTCATGAAAACCATTCGTGATGCCGATTTCCCCGCGCGCTACGGTGGGGAAGAAATCGTGATTATTTTTCCGGAAACGGAGATTGATCCAGCCGCCGAAATGGCGGAAAGGTTGCGGGCGGAAGTGCACCGATACTTCTCGGACTGTGGTCCCAGCATCACAGTGAGTTTGGGTGTCTCATGCCTACGTAATCCCGATGTTATAACGGCATCCGAATTGGTTCGTCAGGCTGACATGGCAATGTACAAGGTTAAGCGTAGCGGCAAAAATAGGGTAGGAAAAAATACCTAACCCAGCGTTTAACGTAGACAGGCTTGACTTCGCCGCCGAATTTACAGCTGAAACTATAATAATCAATCGTGTTAACAGGTTGATGAACAAAGCGGGCTCATATTCTTGCTTAATCTGACGGCTGTTAGCGCTATCCAAACTCTATAGATTTAACTCACCACACGCACATCAGTGAATTAATGCAACTGATATCGGGTGCATGGATAAGTAGGGGCAGCGGTCAGGAACACCTAACAGATTTGTGCTCTCCCGTTTTGAGCGGCGCCAGTGGTTGCGGTTCGTTTTATATGGCGGTGGATGGTATAGAGATAAGAGTGCCGAGTTTTTGCAATGTGAATCAGCTATTTGATGCAAACTCTGAACAGCATCGGAGATCGAAGTCATTAAGTGGCCCGCTACAACACTCTATGGTTCGAATGCTATGCATGGGGTGATTAATATTTTGAGTGTACCGCCATCAAAAAATAAACAACAAGCTTTGGGTTTAGATTTCGACAGATTCGGTTATACCCGAGCACGTTACCGCTTTCAAAACGGTTGGGGTAATCAAGGATTGAGTCTGCTTAAAAATATCACTTCTTTACGACAAGAGAATACGCATCACTGCGCTGTTCATATTTAAATGAAAATAAACACCATAATCGGATCAACATTCAGTGCACTTTAACACCGAGAGCTCTAAACGGACTTCGGGGAAAATTTGTGAGATCGTCACTTTCCAGCCAATATAAATTCGTTTCTAGTGACCTAGCTTTCTTCCTGCTCTTCAATCTCCGCCTCCTCCGAGTGGCCGGATGGCTCTCCAGTTTGGCCAGCCGCTCCACTTCACGCTCTGACCCCCTGAGCCGCATATTTTCAATCCGAGTTGTCAGCAAGAGCATTAACACGAATACACTCAGCCGCTACCTCCATAGCCAAACCTTTCGTTAATGTATCGACCGCCCCTTTGGAGGCCGCATAATCAATATATTCATTGGGTGAGCCTGTTTTGGATGCCCCTGAAGACACATTTACAATTACGCCCCCCTCACCGCCGTATTTTGAAGACATTCGCTTTACCGCTTCCTTGCAACAAAGAAAACAACTCATAACATTAATATTGAGTATCTCACTAAAGCGGGATTCTGATATTTCATCTAAACGGCATTGGGTTTTTAAAACTCTAACATTATTTACCAACACTGAAATACGTCCCAGCTCAGCTTCAACAGTTTCGAACAAATTAACCACGTCACGTTCAATAGAAACATCGGCTTTAACAGCAATACATCGACCACCATTAAAACTAATATCTTCTTTTAGCTTTAACGCGGCAACGTCATTGGATATGTAATTAATACAAACAGCATAGTTATTTTCTGCAAATATTTTTGCAGCCTCAGCGCCAATACCCCGACTTGATCCAGTAATAATCGCTACACCACTATTTGTCATTTACATATCCTTACTTAGTTATCGCAACTCATTAACAGACCTTTACAAACACAAACACAAACACTGGCACTGGCACTGGCACTGGCACTGATAAGCCCAAAACTACGCATCAACGCAATTAATTTTTCACCAATTAAGATTAACTTTTAACTCATCCACTAAATATTCGCTCATTCTTCTTTGGGTGATTTCACTAGGGTGGTAGTCACAACCAAATCCATCTTTGGGTTTAGCTACACCTATATCAATAGTAACAACCCCATCGCTAATTTTTGAAATAGATTCTAGTATTGATTTGTGTGAATCTCGAACCTTACCAACAAGCAAAGGACTTACGATTAAGAATATGGGTTTACTAGGATACTGGCTTTTTAACAAGGCTATCAGTTCTAACATGTTTATTTTATATTGTTCGGTAACATTGCCATCCCAAAAATCGTTAGTCCCGATAGCAATCATTATCGCGCTAGCTTGATAGCCTGCCACATCCCACTTACTCGTATGATCGTCCGCCAAGGTACGTTGATAACGCGTATAAATGGTCGGATTTATAGGGTATTTCTCTGAATATGAACGCCATATACCAATCCCAGACCACGCTATGCTATGCAAGTCGGCGTTGAGCGTATCTGCAGCCAACGCCGCATAGCCTAACTGCTGATTGCTCGTTTCCATTGAGTAATGACAGCTTTGGTCTTTACCCTCCACACCATATCCCGCTGAAATTGAATCCCCGATAACCAGTAAACGCCGTTTAGGTGTACCCGGTGGCGCAAGAAGTTGTCCCTCCACTTTAGGTACTGAATGAATTGCACTGATGACATCGAAAGGTTCCGTAAGTCTAGTTACGCGAATATGATGCACTCCGGCATCAAGAGCGCTAGCTAAAACATAACTCTGCACCTTACCGTCCACCCACAAATCAGAAGCCACACCATCTACTTTAACCTCAAAGCGAATACGTCGATCACTTGAAAGCTTTATCTCGGCGTGAGTTCCTTCAAAATTAAACTCAAATGCTGATCCCGCCCATGTAAATCCTAGTTGATTCTTCTTTCGTCGATCAAATCGACCAATGAAACGCATACTCTGTTCGTACTCAAAACTACTGGCCGAGTCAGCGCTATAAAACGCATCACTTGTAGGAATAACATCGTGTGCACTAGCCATATTTACGAATGGGTCAGCACAAGCCATACAAGCCACGCATATAAGCATCAATAACTTTCGGATCACAATCAGCCCCCTTCTGTTCAGATGATAAAGGTGCCAGTATACCTTCGATTAGACGTGACCAGGCAACACTGTATGGTGTCCATAATTTGAGAGTTATTCTATTAGTCAGGACTGATGGTGATGGTGATGGTGATGGTGATGGTGATTACTTTGATCCATATATATTTAAAGTAACTTTACTTATATTCTCTTCGTTGGCAATACATTTCGGGGCTATCAAAGCCTGGCGAAACAGACTTACAAAGCTAAATCTAACGTTTACATGAATACTCATTTAGTAAGACACACTAGAAGCAGGCTAAAATTTTAAATCAATTTAGCATCGACAGATAAACACTTGATTTTCGCACCCATACCGCCAAAATACCGCCAAAATACCGCCAAGGACACTCACATACCTTTCCAGATAAATCAACCCACCTACTATATAGAGCGCAGATTGACAAGATCAGCCATTGAAAATTCCTGCTGCTATATTCCTGCAAAAATATAATCTCTCAATTTTAAATCGTGAAAATTGATCTTATAAATTCCAACATATTAACAAGCTCCCATCTAAACTCCATTCTAAGATCCATTCTAAGCACCCTCACAAGCCTGGAGCCACTAAGATAAGCGCTATATTTCCAACATCATATCCACATTATTCAACTGATTATGATCGGTATAAAAGTTCGCATATTCTTTAAACCCGGCCTTTCGATAAAATGCACGCGCCAATAGATTGGGCTCTTGAGTACCTCCCATTAATACAATTCGTCTTAGTTTTAGCCGTTTCGTTGTTTCTATAATTTTTTGCATCGAACGGCTCGCTATACCGCTATTCTGGTATTTATCAGCGATACAGGGGGCAAATACAGGATCTAAATTTGGGTCTAAAACAACGCCTACTTTTTGATATCGATAGGCCTCATTACGAAATGGATTAAAGTTTAGAATAAAATACCCTACGATCATATTCTTATCAGCAACAACGAATCGTTGAACACTATTATCATCAAAAAATTGGCATAATTTATTTGCATATTCTATTGTCAACGCATGCGGTCCAAATTTCGACTTAGTCGCATCAGATAGCCCGGAAAAAAACTCACCCAAAATCAAACCATCACTACGACACAATTTTCGAAAGGTGAACTCTTCATTATTTTTGGAAACCACCGCTGAATCTATCATAGCGCTCACTAAAGTTAGTAGAAGTGAAATAATAAGACTTTCTACTATTTAAGACATACCACAAGTACGCACTTTAAATAGCTAATACAGTAAAAATACAAGCTCACAACTGTGTACCATAGCGAATCATAGTAATAATATAAACAATAGACTCTAAGTCCGAGCCTATTATAATGTATAAATGACAGTCAAGTATGAGGCTAATTAAGTATGAGATTAATAAAGAGGGACTTAGTTAAAAGCCCACAATGGCCATCTAGATTTGACCAGGAGGTTATGGGCAGATGGGTTATGGCCAAATAGGAAAATAAAACCCCAAATCAAATGAGAGCGATTTAGCTTGAGTATAGTCGTAATCATCCATACTTAGCTTTAACTTCAGGAATCGAGTATCGAATTCAAAGCCAACAGCATCCAGATCAAAATTGTAAGACAAACCAACATTAACATTTTTGAAAAAACGATGACTATAGGCCATATTTGTAAATGTATATTCTTCATAGGTAAAAACAGAAGCTTTAAATGTATCACGCTCATTTAGCTGATAAGCACCATTAAAGGTCATTTGTACCGGCAGCACCTGATTCAAATCACGTTCACTCTCCTGCCAAAAAAGTGCAGGCCTAACATTAAGTAGCCCATCATCACCAAACCGAACACGGTTAGATGTCGCCCCGCCAACCGTTCTATCTTGGCCTTTCCACGCAATTTCACTATATATATCACGTCCATAAAATTCGAAACTTAGTTTTTTGGTTGGCTGCCACTGAAAAGCAGCATCTACCGTACGCCCATCAGCCGTCAATTCGCTCTCTTCCCGATCAAATATTGTATCTCTAGAGTATTGATAATCAATGACTAAATCACCAGACGTATCGCCACCTAAGCCATTCAATTCACCTGTTAGCCTCCCGACAAGCATGCTGTAGGCATTAATAAATGACATATGTATTTGGTAATCAAAAGCATTGGTAATCTTCCCCAAATAACCAAGCTTAAACCCTCTAGCACTCACATGATTCGCTTTAAGATCTATAGAATATGTTCGATTTTGATCTAAGGCGACATCATTTTTGTCCGCATAGAATATTTCAGCGGTGTCATTTGTGAACTCTAGAAAATAATCAAAACGCGACACTAAACCGTACGAAAACCCACCATATTTTTCACTTAAATATACGTCATTTCCTAGTTCAAACTGTGTAGAGGTAATAGTTACACCACCCGCATCTATAGCTGGCCCCTCAAGTGAATTTGCAAACTGCTTTATCGGCGATACTTCGCTATAACTAAAACTATTTGTACGTTGATATATCTGACTTTTTTCGCGTGCCTGAAGATTTGAACCCACGGAAATATATAAAACTGAAAAAAAAGTTGCAAATATTGATCGAATATTAACGATGCTTTTCGATCTCATTTTTAATTTATGAAAGGGTCTAGAATTTATTGAAGTAGAACTAACGGGTATTAATATTTCATTAAAACTCATAAACAGAAAACCTTAGAATCGGTCTATTGAAATATAGGGTTTTTTACTTAAAAATAAGGGGACCATGCCCCCTTATTTTATTACCAGCTGTTTCATTACTAACTGATGCTTTACTAACTGATGCTTAAACGGCCTAGTTTATAAGTTTAGTAATTTAGAAAATAAGAAATTTAAGCAACACCAAATTAATAAACAACAGTTTATATGGGTGAAAACTTAGAACGTTTCATTTAATCCGTCTGAATAAGAAACTGTAACAAAACCGATATCATCAGCAATAGTCGCTTGCTCTACACCATCAACAGTAATGCTTCCAGTAACAACATCCTCACCATTGGTCACAGCACTATTTAACGTAAGTACAACATTAGACTGGTTAGTTACCGTCATACTTGACGTATCGCTATCTATGTCGGCGCTAGCAAACTCAATGGAAAGTGAAGTAGCGTCATAATCAAGAATTACGAGCATATCCGCAGCGTCAACATCAGTACGTGTAGCTACAACAGAAAGCGTAACGTCTTCCTCTGAAGAAATCCCAGGAACTTCAATTTGTGCGGTCACGATTGCAGACATAGGAACATATACAGAGTCACTCTCTTCTGTACAGCTTTCTGTAAATCCATTAGTACCTGCTACTAGATCCTGAGTTTCTGAACCTGCGCAATTATAACTAAAGTCCGACCCATCAGCTGAAAGTCGAATACTTGCACTTAGGCTACTACCACTTGGCGCTTTAAATACACCGCCAATCGCTACCACCAGCTCATCAAAAGTAATGGTTTCATCCCAGGTATCGGCTATCCCTATAAGACCATTATCACCTAAGGTGTAGGTGCCCGTTTCAGAAACATCGACTGTTAGGTTACTTAGTGAGAGCAGTATGTCACCGGTAAACGTTATTGGATCAATAACCACGCTACTAGTAACTTGCGCAAGACTAACGTCTAAATCAAGGACTAAGGTGCTCACGTCAAAATCAAAAAATTCCGTTTCGCCGTTAGTCGTTTCTTGGTTATCATTGGTACCAGCAATACCATCAGTTATTACCTCACTTCCCGCACCCATTAGCGCAACTTCGCCACTATTAATAGTTAAAGCGGCTGCACTAGATGTTGCCGTACCCCACATATCGAGATCAACCATGGCAGATGAAGTGTCGGTAGTTGTACTACTGCCATTATCATTAGCGACTGGAGTACCTTCGCCCACAGTTACATCTGAGTGGTTATCGACTGCAGATATATCTACAGCAACGTCAACCGGTGTATCACCAACGGCAACAGTCGCATCAACGCTATAGGTCACATCAGTATCTGTTGCCGCAATGCTCACGGTAATATTCGAATCTGGGTCAGTGTAGGTCGTTAACGTCATATCGTCACTATACGCTCCCCATGCACTACCAATGGCCTCAGATGAATAGACAAGCGCCTCAAACACATAACCTGAATCACCATTAAACGTATCACTCGCAAGTTCTATTCGATCTGCAAATGCTTCAGCATCAACGAATGTAGCAGCTTGAAGATCACGAAGACTTTGAACAAGAGCTTTCGCTTTAGCCACATCATCCAAAGTAGGATCTACTGGCTGACCAGGATCTGGCTCTGTTGATCCAATCTGCGCAAGACCTTGATTGGTATCTATTATGTTTTCAAGTGTGGCAAGATTCGTTAGACCTTCAGTATCGGCTGCTTGAATTGCATCTATTACCGCAGAAGCCTGCGCGAGAATTTCAGCGAGTGTTACCGATGCTGCAGTCGGGTCGGCTTCTGTGTCGGCCAACCCACCATTACCAACGAACTGCGTAGCAAAGTTTGCCACGGCCGCTGTAATACTTAGTGTACCAGTATCATCCCCTCTGATGAGCGCTTCAACAATGCCCGCACTTAATAAGTTAAAATTAAGAGCATTATTTGACGCTGCAGCAACGGCAACTGGGTTCGTTATATCGACAATCGGTAGGTTTGTAATATCACCTTGAATACCAAAGCGATTAGCAACGCTAGAATTGGCGTTCGATATCACGGCTATAGCAGCTTCAAGTGTCGTATCTCCGCCAGTAGTAAGCGCATCCAACGCGGAAGATGTAGCTGTATCCGAAAGCACAGACAAGTTCACTTGTGCTGTAGGATCAGTAACAGGAGGTACTACCGCATCGAGATTGAAGTCGGCGTCATCAATAGTCACCGTACCACCAAAATCAACACCACCGCCACAACCGCCGGCAAGGTCGCACCGCATAGTGGTAGAACCATCGTCCGCAGAAGTCACACGAACAACAAATGGGCTACCATCGTAATCACTAATCTGTACAGAGTATGTGCCATCATCGGTACTAGTAGAACCGCTAACTAGACTCGTATCGCTTAGCGCACCATTAACGATGGGAATTATATTCACAATACCACCAAAAATTATCCCTTTAGCCGCAGCACCCTCAACAGTAAGGTTAACAGGTGTTGGTGTTGGTGTTGGTGTTGGTGTCGGCGTCGGCGTCGGCGTCGGCGTCGGCGTCGGTGCTGGCGTTGGGCTACCGCCATCGTTATTGTCGCAAGCCGCGAGTGTAAATGTTGTTGCGGCCACTAAGAATAGGCTTAACAGTTTCTTAATACGCATAAAATATTTTCTCACTTTTAAAGGTTATAGAATCTAAAGATCAAACTACCGTTTAGTTACTTAAAAATTCAACTCGCAAATAAAATGATATAACCACCATCTAAATGCGTGCCGAACGTGTGCCAAAAGTGGATCTTGACAAGTACTAGAAAGCGTAGTTCAGGCCTTTTTGAATCTCCAACTTTAAAGCCGATAAACAGATATTATTTGAAAATAAACTACCAAATTAGACCTCACGAAATAAAGTGATCAATTAACCATTTTATTGTTTGACTCTAGACTCAACCACTACTAACCTTAAGCCCAATCTGGCATATATATGTCACACATCTTATCAAGAGCTAAACATCGCCGGCAATAGCTCTTTGATTCCACGTGATCGACTACTTCAATCTATTGGTCCTTCATTTATACTCAAAGTTACCTGGCGGATGCACGCCACACTTCCTCATTAGGTAAACCTGCGCACTTACTCCAAATGCAACAATCCTTAGTTCGGTCGAAACACGAAACACATAAAACACCATCATTCAACTCGCCGTATATTCAGACATTAAAAACCACCGAAAAAAAGTATATTTCTTTGACAGGACATAAAAATACCACCCTCCTTTGTCATCAAATTCCACGCCCATAAACCGACAAAAAAAACCCTTAGGTATTTAATAATTTCAAGATAAATGTAAACACTAAAATCATTGAACCTCACAATACCTGAAACATCTTAGTTATGGCACCTCAATTTGAACCGTCACGGTCACGGTCACGGTCACGGTCACGGTCACGGTCCACATACAATTTATGGCTCTTCGTAGATCTGTGTAACCGCTATGGAGCCATTTCTAGTCCACCGCAGTAAAATAATATACTGTTTCTAAACCCAGAAAATGAGCGATAACCTCGGGCATTTGATTTCACCGTCTGA
>JBLIMQ010000147.1:0-10724 GCA_047638775.1 Flavobacteriales bacterium | reverse complement strand
ACTAGCCACCCGATATTCAATCGTGTAAGAACCCGATTCTGGGATCGAAATACTGGGATAGGACAACCAGTCTCCGCCATCAACCCAGCCTACATACGAACCACCCTCGCTATCAGACGTAGAATCGACTTTTACACCACTCATCCAGCCAAAATCTTCGGCTTGAATCACTAGATTAAATAATGGTGGCGGCGTGGGAATTAATTCACTCTCTAGCGTAATTTCTAACCAATTAATATTCCAACCACCACTTAGCGCTTCTATTCTTAAGGTATTTTGACCGCGCTTCAATGTTGCGGGCTGAGATATTGTAATCCACGATTGATAGCCTCCCGTATTGGGAATACTTTGGGGAGTTAGCTCTAGCTCATCTGTAGACAATTGAAATTCAGCATCGTCGCTCCAAGCAGCGACCCTGTATTCAATCAGGTACTCACCATCTTGAGGAACGTCCAGAAAGTACTCAAGCCAATCATGTCGATCAATCCAACCGACATCCTCGGTGCCTTCACTGCTACTTTCAGTTTGAATACCGTTCATATCGATAAACGCTTCCGCTTCAATTAATTCTGAATACGGGAGTGGTGTCGGTGGAATTACTATGTCGCTCTCGGGTTTTCCTCCACTATAATAAGCGACATAATCGTAGAGCGCTTCACGTGCCTCACCGTAGTATTGAGGGCCTGCCCAACCTGACATAAAGCTAGCCGTAGTCCAAACATTCATCATAATATTGGTGGGCCGATCATAGAGTTTACGATCTCCCGTGGGCAAATAAGTATGTACGATCTCCCCATCGACATAAAATACAATACGATCCTCTCTATGGTCAAAACCATAGGTATGAAAACCCTCATTAGCATCAAAGCCACCAGTGTTACCCCAATGGCCGCCATTATCGGTGTGCTGCGGGAAAGCACCACCATCAGAAAATATATAATTCGTATGTGTTTTTTGTCCATCCTTCAGCCACTCAAAGTCCACCTCGCTCCAGGGTGTTCTGTCAGTATCATTAAGAGTAAAAAAAGATGAAACGACTCCATTTACAGCGATGACTTTCGCGCGTGTCTCATAATACCCCCGTGCGGTAATCGGATTGATTGGGGATTTCATTCTCACATCACCTGCACGATAGCGTGGGAAGCCCGACTTGGGCTCTAATCGTAAAACCAAGTTCCCCTCCCGAATAAACGACATGGAGGCATCCCAGTCAACTTCAAATCCACCATCGGTTTTGGTTAGATGTGTCTTGTTCCATACACCGTCATCAAAAGTGTCGAAATGGTCAATAAAGTCTGGCTCAACGGTATAGTTCGGCTCGCTAGAAAAACTCTTTCCAGATAAAAATAGTAAACTCAACAAGACAATATAATTAATTTTTTTATTAGACGGAAGCATCGATAACCTCTATGTGATTATTTTAATCGGTTGTTTAATGCCATTGACTTTTTAGTCGTTCAAATAACTTCAGGTTAATCAAACAAAAATCAAAGGCTTGCTATTGCTAAATATTCGTATAGAACTTTTAGTGTATGTATGTGGCAGTTGTGAAGAAATATAATATATTCGTATTTAGGCACTTCTTTTTGCCACCTACACTCTATTCATAATGCCGATTTCAGAATAGAACGTGTTCGGCTATGAGTAGAAATATATCGGCTAAATAAATTCCAATCACAAATAACAACACTATAAATCGTCACTCCTACATGCGAAGATAAACGTTTAAGTGCTTAGCACACAAACACGAAATTAACCTAGGATAAAGTGTAAAAAATTATCCTTTCAATAAAAAAATAGCGTCACAAAACCTACAAGACTCTATGTACATATCGGCACTTTGCATAATTAGCCGTTTATTACGCACGTCTAGCGTTCTGCTTAATATCAAATAGCACTTACAACTCCCGCCCTAAGCAATTGTTTATAAATGATTTTTTTGTCGTTCGATAAAAATTACTATCGTCATACTCACTATTTTATAACTTTATCCGTTTGAATTTATTCACTAGAACTAGTATGAATTTGAAAAATGTTATCATTGCATTTCGTTCAGAAGACACAAATAATAAATTAGCATCTAGCACTTACGATGCTTTAAAGTTGAATGATAATTATGAAAAAAATAACAATACACACCTTAAATGAGGTTGATTTTTTATTTGAAGTTTTAGATTTTTTGCCGGACACTCACGCTTGGGTGAAAGATAACAAGGGGATTTTTATTGCGGCTAACAGGTTATTACTCGAACGACTTTGCCTAGGTTCAATAGATAAACTACGAGGAAAAACTGATTACGATCTCTCCCCTCGATATTTGGCCGACCAATATCGTGCAGACGATGCGCGGGTATTGATGGGGGAGCTAGTCTGTGACCGCTTAGAGCTCGTCAGCAACGCACACAATGATGCATACTGGTGTTTAAGTTCAAAATGGCCAATTTATGATGACCAAAATAGTTTAATTGGTACTTTTGGTATCAGTCGCCAACAGGATAAAAAGGTCGAGACAACCACGCCGGATAAAAATTTAAGCTTTCTTGTACGGTATATTCGAGAACACTATTCTCGAGCAATATTGATAACAGACCTTGCCTGCAAAGCCAATATTTCGGTAAGTGCATTAGATCGCCGCTTTCGGAAATATTTAGGGAAATCACCAACGCAGTATATTTGCGAAGTGAGGCTAGAAAATGCGAGCAGGCTGCTTGTGGAAAGTGATTTACAGATATCGACCATTGCCTATGACGTAGGGTTTAACGACCATAGCTATTTCACCCGCACCTTTGTGAAAACATTTGGTCAGCGTCCCAGTGAATATAGGCAAGGGCATCGTTCGGTTTTAAAGAACGAGGCTCATTAAGAGTAACTCCGCGACAACGGCTTCAACGCCGGCGGTAACTATAACTCCGCCTTATTCAGGCTTCATTACCTTTCACAAAGACACCAAAGCCTTCATTTACATCTCTTTTCACATACCATAATCATAGAAAATTGTGAGACTATCAATTTTAACTATTCCGCTCAGCCAAGAAAAATAGGTTTTTTCAGGTAAAAACCTCTCCTAGTTAAACTAAAACAAATGCGATGACATATACGTCCTTTTAGTGACGCTTCCTTATGAGACTGCCGTTGAGGCTATGGTAACGACAGTCATTGGAACTATTTTGTGAGTGCTGTGAGTACTGTGAGTGCTGTAATCGTAAAGAAACTATCGGTGGCGCCAATAGCTCGCATCCAAACGCTGGGTACCGCCTCTAGATTTCTTTATAAAACACGCTCATCGAACGATATATGTTAAATAACGACGTTGCCAGATCAATCACTACACCACTATACTCAGAGTACCGTGCGCAATACCTATTTGAAGGTAGCTTACTCAAAAATAAGCCTGACCTCACTGGAATATAATGTTGAATCTACTGGCACCTAGAGAACCCTTTAGCACATTCACCTTAAGCCTAATCCTAGGCCTAAGCTTACTGCTATGTGTATCGTGTCAATCTCCTCAAAATAGTACTGAGACTAGCACCGACAATAGCACCAGCCTCGAGATTAGTACCAGCCTCAATATTACACACCGTAGTGACGATCAGCGCATTCACTATATTGGTCGTTTCGACAAGTCAGATCCACATCAACATAAATTTTCTTACCCAGGCTCCGCAATACAGTTCAAAGTCTACGGTAAATCACTCAGCATCCACCTCCAACAATATAATCAACTTGGCTTGAATGCTTATGTCGATTTAAGTATCGACGGCGTGCATGCAAAGACACTCGATGCAAACGGTACTGATTGGCATCACGTATTTTCTAGTGAGCAGGCCCAAACGCATGAAATTTCATTATCAAAAAATAACGAAGCCTGGATGGGAGAAATTGCTTTTACAGGGATACATCTCGATGGCAAGCTTCTACAACAGGTAAAAACTGAACCAAAACCCAAGCACTTTTTATTTTTAGGTAGCTCTTACGAAACAGGTTTTGGCAATATTGGCGACTACTCCTTAAACGAACGCAATCCCGAAGACTTCTCAACCAGCGGTATGAATCATAATTACGCCTATCCGGCCTTATATACCCGTGCCCTCAAGGCCGAACATACCTGCATCTGTTTTGGCGGTAAAGGACTGATAAGGGCTTATGATGGCGTTACAGATAGACAACTGCCAGATTTATTGTTTCAAAATCTGGCACTTGCTGAATCCCCTACCAACATGCATGAAATAATGCCTAATATTATTTTTTTGGACATTGGCGGCAATGATTTTTTGTTGGGTATACCCGATAAAACACCCTTTATTGAAAAATATATTGAAACCATCACCACCCTGGAAAAGCTCTACCCCAAAACACCCATCGTTATCAGTTACATTCAAATCGAACCACCGCAAGCTGAAATCAATGCACTGAAAAATCAGAACACAATCAATTTTTTAAACAATCTTTACAGTAACAGCACTATCTATTTTTCTTATTTGAAGCTAGTACATAAGCACTTCGAGGAAAAACCTAAAAACAATATCCACTTGTGGCACTATAAAGATACGCAAAATCGGCGATGGGGCGAAGCTGTTCACCCAAGTCAGATAAAACACCAAGTGATTGCCGATGATTTGGTAGATTTTGTTAGATCCGAAATATATTCAGGTGCCGGCTTTCGAAATTAATATATACATTAAAAATCTACTACGCCACCAGATAATATATAAAGTAAACGTATTTTTTAGCAAAGCATGTTCAATTGAAGCCTATCAAAATAGCAGGTACGTAAAGAGTGCTTAAAAGTTTTTCTGCAAAAATAGTCTACACACTACTGGGCGTTCTGATTGTTACATATGCCACTATCCCACTTTATGCACCGACGGTAGCCTCTTATTTCTTAAGCTTATACGATATCAAGCTTCACACACTTAAGCTTGACTACCCCAGTTCAATCAAACGATTTAGCGTAAGTGAAATTACCGTTTCAATTCCTGACCTGGGGTTGATCAATTTTTCAAAATTATTAGTGTCGCGCGAAAAAAACAGCATTAACATCTCTGTTAGACGTACTCATTTTGACACTCTCTCGCAGAACACTGATACTGCAAGCAAAAGTCCATCCCTTATTCAAGACTTCCTCCCCAGCAAGCTACTACCTACTATTCCAAACCTAGACATAGATATTGATCACGTATCCATCAACAATAATAATGTAACACTTAGTAAATTAATTTTTCACAAAACATCCGAGTTCGCGTCTACCTCCGCACAACTATCTGTTAAAGATGGCGATTTCCTAGTTGAAGCTGATACGAGTTCGAGAGATGTTATTGATCTCAACCTGACCAATACAACCCGCACACTCTCTTTACGATCCACACACAAATTATCGATAGCCAACGATACATTAACTGCGCAAAGCACCACCGTCGTCGAAGCATCAGATCACCGTATTCAAGGTTATACTCTTTCAGGAAAAATTACAGACAACAGCAAGACTACATTCCCCTCAAAAAAAACCCTTGGTAACGCACTTAAATATTTTTCAATATCCAGCAATATTGAATTATTATTATACGAAAAAAACACAGGTGAGTTCTCTGGGAGAGTAAATTCAACATTTGAACCGAATAAAAAAACCGACATAAACAACTTTAACCTAACGGTATTTGACGCCCACGAAAACACAAACAACATTCACTTCACACCCCTAAAAAATAACAACCTTGGATTTAATGAACTAAGCATTGAATTCAACAACGCAACAACAGTAGCGTATAATTTCAACGCATCACCGTTCGCTGACACTCTGCAACAAGACACCAAACAACCCTTACACATTAATACATTTATTGATAAAGAGCTCGCAGGAGAATTTGAAATATCTAACCTAGCTTATGATGAAACTCTAAATTTTGATTTGAAATCCTCCCTAAAAAACACATCCATCAATAATCATCTCAGCGAAACCAAAGTATTAGGAAATCAATCAAATTTCAATATTTCAGCAAATATCGGTTCACAATATTCAGAGCTAACGCTATCAAACAGCTCAAATATTGTACTGGATGCAGAATCCCTAAAGGGATACGGACTGAAAAACGTTCGATTATCAATTCCCGATCAAAAAATAAAAGTGAACATAGAAGGCCAAACATTTAGCCCAGTCCGATTCGACATCGGTCTAACGCACAATCAAATTGACGAAGTCTTTATTATTAAGACCAAAATCGAAAAACTTGGGGAAACAATCAAAACTCAACTCGAGAGCCAGGATATTTCTTATGAAAACTATCGGGTTCCAGGTTTTCGCGCATCAACCTCCACAATCATCGAACCCGAAGAAACGTTCAATACAGAGTTCATTTTTTCCAACACTTGTGACGAGACTCTAATTTCAGCCACATGGACGTTATCCCCCCATTCGTCTCTAGTCACGGCAAATATTAAAAAGGTTTTTTCTGAAAATAATAACCTTAAACATTGGCTTAATATGAACGGGCTGCCCATGGATATTCTGTCCGGCGAGCTCAACTTAACCTCACGCTTTGATTTAATCGACAACAAACACCTAGACAGTCTAGAAGTAGAATTAAAGGATGCCCACATGCTTGGAGATTTTGGAAGCCTCGAAGGTGTTCATCTAAAGTTAATTTCCACTACGCTAGACTTACCGTCACGTGACAATTACCCACCGAGACTGGCGTTTGAAGGCGGTATAGAAAAGGCAAACATTGGACCAATTGCGAACAATGTAACTATCGAAGGTAATATTAACCTTGGTGATCCAACAGTGTTAGTGTTAAAAAAATTCAACATTCCAATTTATGATGGCCTAATAAATATAAACTCTCAAATAATTGAGCTGAGTGATGAGCTGAGTTTTTTTGTAGACGTAGATAGTTTAGATTTAAAAGCCCTCATTGACTCCCAAGCCATAGAAGGCCTTAGAACTACAGGTGTAATATCTGGACGATTACCGGTACTCATTAAAAATGGCGATATTTCTGTCTCCGATGGTAAAGTAGCGAATAATACCGGGGGGAACATTCAATATTTATCGTCACTAAAAGATACTCCTGGCTTAAATGAGCAGCTTGAATTGACCTTGGATGTATTAGAAAATTTTAACTATGATTTTCTTAATACAGACGTTGAATATACAAACGGTGATTTAGTGTTAAGGTCAAAGATATCGGGTAAAAATATCGATGTTGCAAATGGCCAAAAAATTGAACTTAATTTGAATGCCGAAATGGAGTTACTACCTGCGCTAGAAGTAATGCGCTTGCAGTCTGATCTTCACGAGAAATTGGAAAAACGATCTCGCGAAAACCAAGATTCACCTAAAAATACGATAATATGTCGTTCTGGAAGAAAACTATGATTGTGAAAAACTGTAAGATGGTTGCTACGTTATGCGCAATCAGTTTAACAACGATTCTAACAAGCGGCTGCACACCGGTTGTTAGAATCGAAGCCTCCGACAAACCTATCACCATTAATCTCAATGTAAAAATTGAACACGAGATTCGCGTCAAAGTCGAAAAAGAAGTTGACGAAATGTTATCTGAAGATTCAGGATTATTTTAAGGAAAAAACCATGAAGTTACAGTTTATTTTGACGTCCATATTTGTCGTAGCTCTCTCTTTCACGCAGTCGGCTTTTGCCATTGACTTACAGTCGGCAAAGAATCAAGGCCTTGTCGGCGAAATGAATACGGGTTACCTAGGGTCACCCAGTGGAAGTGCAAGCACGGAAGTGACATCCCTAATCAGGGATATCAATACAAAACGAAAAGAAAAATTTCAAGAACTCGCAAACACTCAAGGCATTAGCGTGAACCAAGTTTCAAAAATATTTTCAGAAAAAGCCGCAAACAAAACTAAACCAGGACACTACATTCAAAGCATTGATGGTACGTGGTCTAAACGATAGCTAAGCCGATGGAAGATTAAGAGATAAAGGGCCCTAAGGCGGGCCCAATAAACCTCTTTTTATTCTGAATTCACGGCACCTTGAATTCTTCTACCGTGAATTCAAAAAAGCTAGTCTTTAAATCATCGGCCTACCCCTCCTAAATTTAGTACTTTAGTGTTGCTCTTAGTCTGCTATTCAACTCCCGCCTTAGCACTATTTCAGTGCTCAATCCCTTAGCATATTTTTTGTAAGTACAAGCGTTACGGATTAACGCTAGCATGTTAGCTATACCAACGAAGTAAAATTCCACTCACTTTTCTACTCGAGGATTCAAACGAACGACGTGAGTTTTTTCACCAAAATATCTGGCCTCTATCGAGTCAAAAAAGCTTTCGTTGGCATCACTATCAATATGTGGATTTTCAAGTAAAAAGACAGTTGATTCGTCCTCCCTAATTCGAAAAAAATGCGAACCAAAATTCTTTTCGAAAATTGCTTTCATATTTCCAGTTTCAACGAGCACACTAAAACCATAACGTAATCGATCACGTATCCTTTCATCATGACCAGCAAGCTCAACATAAAAAGGAATCGGATAGAACAAATAAACGTCGGGAAGTACCATTAAATCGTCAGGCTTGTAAGCAAATTCAACGATAGCAGCCTCCGCTTCAATCACACCAAGCGGAAAGTAGTCAAAACGATTAGCTCCCAACATGGCAAACACGCTCGCAATACCAGGCCCTGAGACAACCTCAATTCGATTGTGCTCGAGTATTTTGATGTCGTCCCACTGGGCACCCATACCGGCAGTCATGGCCCTGAGTCCTGCAGAGGAATCTGAGGAATTAAAGCGCTCGAGATTTTTCTTTACAACAACGAGTGACCTTAGCCCATGAGTACCCTGATAAAAAGGCAACATGATGTGCTGCACCGTCGAAGTGGATCGCACCATAGTCGAAACGGATACGTGAAAAGTTTTTGAATTTTCGAGGGTTAAAAATGATCTGTCGGGAGACGATCTGTGTTGAATTCGCGTATAGGTATACGGACCGTATTTGGCAACAGAAAGGTCGAGCGCAGCTTTAATCACCTCTTCATGATGCGCCCGCATTGGCTGAGTAAAACCAGAGTAATTGGCGTAGACCTCGTCCACATCTGCAATGCTAGCGTCCAAGGAAGCACTAGGCGGAGATTCTGCAGATACATTCTTTAATAGAGCTACTAGAGTCAACACCAATAGGGAATACAGGGCCAATTTTTTAGCGAAAAAACCTAGACGCTCTCTCACAAACATTACACCAACACCTTAAGACTTACTTTAACCTAGCCCTAACTATAGCGCGTTATGGCTGTTATGGCACGAGCAGCTATGTATTGCCTTATTCTTGGGATGGCGCGGATATCACAGGAATACTGACTAATGGCGGCAATTAAAATACCGAGGATACATGCACTCATCGCATTATTATCTTAACGATTTGAGACCCGCATTAACACTGTACATCGACGGCTATGTTGGTGTTGACTACGGTCAGCTTTCCCCAACGGTCACAGGAAATCTATCGCTCCTCTACATCCCTAATAGCGCTTAATACACCTTGTCGCTAGCACCATTAAACCACTTTATCCGATTTATCAATTATTTGCGTGCCCTCCGTGGCAATAACTTAACTTCCGGTAATTAAAGCACGCCACCTATTCTTGACGACGGTGATGATGTGAGCAATAGCCTTTACCAATACCCGACACAGGCACAGGCACATTGGTAGATCCAGATGGATTTATTATTGAACAGATTGTAATCACCGCGCTGTCGTTCTCGCCTTGAGGATCATCAAATTCAGGCGGCAGTGGCCGTACGGGTGGAATATTGATTGTGCTTTTGGTCTGCCTATTTTGTCGACGGTTACTTAAAATGAATAACGTCAGCACCCTTGGAAATACTGAGTGGCTAGTCACAATTAACTTTGTCATTAGTCGCTATATAGAACCTAATTTGCAATGTAACCTTAGAGGCTTTACGCACTGAGATAATATAGCTCTATCGTGCATTTTTAAATCTCATCTTAATACGGAGGTAGCCCACTAATTGAATTAATATCCGTAAGCACTGCTATTAAAACGTCTTACCAACAGTGCAGCGTCTTACGCCGTATCGTGGAAATATCATTCACTGACAACCTCGCCAATATACGAAATTTTGGAGGAGTGCTTCACTCAACGTCAGAACCGACTTCCCTATTTATGGATTTATGGATTTATGGATTTATGGATTTACGGATTCTAAAAATTAATACAAGGAGGGGGGGGGAGAAAAAGGAAAAGGAAAGGCGAAAGTAACAAGACGGAGCTCTAAAAAAAGGCCGACCTTATTTGACTGCGATACAATTGTTCCCGCAGCCAGCCAAAGACGACCTAAAAAGACCTTAAAAGACCTAGCAAACTGAATTCAGCTGGCTAGGTCGAAGTTACTTACAGCGCTGGATCAACTTCAGGAGCAGAAGAAACAAACACTCGAGTGGATGTAGACAAGAACTGAATATTATTACCTACCGCGAGACGCATCTCTTGGTCAGCAATATCACCGCTATCGGCATCGATAACTCGCTCACTAAGCGTCCAACTCACAGTAAATACGCCGTCTGTTTCAGAAACAGTACAGTTCTCATTACCATAATCCGTTGTATCTTCAGAGCTATAGCAAATCACACTCGATTCCGCCCCAACGTTCGTCAAAGTGTACGTAAGTGTGTCACCACCAAAGGCATGATGATCAGCAACGTAAACCTGCTCTTCGGTCATTACAAATACA
>JBLIMQ010000146.1:0-10802 GCA_047638775.1 Flavobacteriales bacterium | reverse complement strand
CGCTCGGTCATTTGATGTAGGGCGTACATCGACGAGCCATAATCATCTAACTGATAGTGCAAATACAGTGATTGGCGCATCGCCACTGACCGGGCATAAAAACGTTCAAAATACTGTATCGCCCATCGGCGGCGTTCTTGGGGTGTCATCTCTTTTGGCTCGGCCAACTGGTTGACAGTGCTATATAGCACCACGCCTTCGCTGATTACATCCCGATAAAAATATTCGCAGTTTGCTATGGCGTCATTAAGGCGTACTAAGCTTTCAGCGATCAAGTGAATATTGAACGGTATGTCGGGGTGATCTTCTACTTTTTTACACAGGCGTGCCCAACGAGAGGACTGGTCCTCTACCGTTTTACCGCGCACAACCACTAGAATATCGATGTCGGAACGGTATTCTGACAGGGTGCCGGTTTCTTGATTCACACGTTTATCGTTAATGGCTTCGCCACGGGCATAACTGCCAAATAACCAGACCATGGCTAGGCTCTTGGTAAAGAATCTACCGGCTAGATCTGTAACCAACTTAATGGACTCTTGCGCCTCTGCTGGCACCTTATCCAGGCTGGTACGGTAGTTGTGAGAAAGGGCGTCATTAATCGGCATGTAAGCGTACTACTCGCTAAGCTTTTGGGAGGGGGAAAGAATAAGAGGATGGTGGGTGGATGTCTATTGTTTTAGTGGGTTTATAGACGCTTTTTACGGTAGGGCTTTATAGCTTGGCACACCGGGTGTCCTCGCTGGCCTTCTCGTTGGCCTTCTTATCTCACCTAAGCGGAGAAGAGCCTACTCACCCAAGGAAAACACATATAATTCAATTACTTACGATCATACTGAAAAGCGATATCCCTATTGATATTACCAATCAATAGGCTATTACAATTCCATAGAACACGTGTCCACGCTAACTCCAGCCCGCCCAAAATGCTTCTGGCTGTTAAAAACGACTATACATTACCGTTAGATAAAACAGTCCCTTTTAGCATAAGCGCTACATATTGTGTCTTATGAGCGGGTGCCCCTCAACTTTCATGTTAAAATCACTTTAGAAATTCAGCTGCGAAGTGCCCAGATCAATCTAATGAACCAATTCCATGTACACAACTTAGAGCTAAAAGGGCTATTTTCATCTCTTGCAGAAGGCACTATATGTGATAAAAATCGACCTATTGACAGTCTAGACACGATTGACGGGATTTTAAGGTCTCTACTAAGCATTGAAGATATGAGGTCTGCAGGTAGCTTCTTTACTGGAGATGAATTGTCGACTGAACTGGCTGCTCGCTTTATAAGACCAATTGATCTACATAGCGTGGTCTTAGATCCGACCTGCGGTGCTGGTAATTTATTAATTGCATGCTCAAGAAAATTACCGATCGATAACTCTAGCTTAGAAAGAACTATTGGCACATGGTCGAAAGTTCTACATGGTTACGATTTATATTCATCTTTTGTTGACGCTACCAAATACAGGTTGATTATTGAAGCCGCAAATCGTGGCGCTAAAATAGACTCAACACTCGAAAATTTATCTGATTTGTTATCGAATATTATTGTAAAGGATGCAATGACAATATCTAGCGACTCAATAAAAGCTGTAACTCATTGCGTTATGAATCCCCCCTTTTCTATGTGGCCTTCTCCAAAAACACAAATTTGGAAAAAAGGGAAGGTCAACGCTGCAGCTATTATTAGTTTACATGTAACTAATTTATTGCCTACGTTGTCGGAAGTATCTGCAATATTACCGGAAGTATTGAGATCAGGTTCGAGATATGCTGATTGGCGCACTCAAATATCAACAGGACTTGTTGGAAATATAGAGTTAATGGGGAAGTTCAATCCCAAAACAAATATTGATGTTTTTTTTATGTTTGGTGTCATAGAAGAATCAAGCATTGCAATAAAGTGGCAAGAACTCAGCTCAAGTGAAGTAAGTGTTGTGGGCCAGTATTTTAAAGTTTGTATTGGTTCAGTTGTACCACATCGAGACGCAAAGACGGGTAATGAATATACTTATCTTACTGCAAAAAACACTCCAAAATGGGAGGTTTTATCTGAATTTCCAGATACGAGGAAATTTTCAGGGACAGTATACGAACCGCCATTCTTGGTTGTTAGGCGCACATCGAGTCCATCAGATAATATTCGTGCTAAAGCCTCGGTGATTCTAGGAAAGCATCCAATAGCGGTTGAAAATCATTTGATCGTAATAAAACCTCTTGACAATAAGGCTTCTACTTGCGAACGATTAATGCAAACTTTAAAGAATGAAGAATCAACTTCATACCTTAATTCGAACATTAGATGTCGTCACCTGACTGTCGGATCAGTAAAAACAATTCCTTTTAAACCTCAATTTTAGGTTTATAATATGACCTGTTAGAAGCAGAGTTTTTAACTAGGTTATGAAAGGATTGAATAAGTGTCAGCAATTCATCTTCCAATGAACGGTAAGTGTCCTCCACAATCCCCGGCTCAATGTACTCTCCATGTGCAATCTTGTTTCTTTTGGACAGCATAATTTTATCGATAAAATTTTCTCTGAGTTCGAACGATTCAATTTCGAGCCCTAATTGATACAAAATTGTAATTAGTCGCTCGGTATTTAAGTTTGACTCTGTTTTTATCACTTTATCTGAGACAACTGAAAACCTCCTGTTTTTATCTTGAAAATACTCATATACTTTTTTCTGGGACTTGAAGCTAGAAAGCTTTGTGCCCTTGTCAAACTCACTTCCAATACATATTTGAGAAAAATTCTCCGTCATGTCTGACTGCTTAAGATTTTTATGGTTTAGGTATTCTAGGTATACAATTGCTGATTTTTTTAAGTGACCTTCCCAATGCGAATACATTAGCGTAATTGCGGCTCTTTTTAAAATTAATTTCTCATGATCCCGAGAACCTCCTATTAGGAATTTTAGAGTTGTTATTTCTTTTTTTCTCCATGACAAATCTTTATCTAAAGCTGTATCTAACTCGTCTACAGTTCTTATTTTCACTTAATTAATCCCACTCCAAGATCACGCATTATTTTAAATCTGTCTATAGGGCGAGTGGCATTTGATAATATGTCGGTGAAATTCACATGCCTTGTCAATTCTAATGATGCTTCTTCACATTTTTTAATTAAATAATCACTATCAAAACTAGGGTTTTCTTCGATGTACTTTGAAACGCCGGTGCTTAGTGCCTCGAAAACAGGTATTGATACTGCACCTTGTCTTTTATTTTTATCATGATTGTATTTTTTAAAAGCATCTTCACCAAGAGATTTATTTAATATGCTAAATGTTTTTTCGAAAATTTCTTTTTCTTGAGAAAAATCGATAGGTGAATCCTGTGGATCTAATAGTCGAGCTGTTTCAGCATCTAAATATGGGCCTACGTCTTTATTTACTTTACGCAGTTCTTCGTCAAAGTTTCTTTGGACAATAAAACGCAATACTAATTCCTGAGCATAACATTCGACTGATTGCTTGTCTGAAATCGGAGTTGTTGCAAGGAAATCGTGATTTTTCGACAAATCATCCAGCCACCTATAGGATTTTGTATCAATCATAAGTATGATGCAGTTTCTTACCTCTTGATCTGAAAGTTTTGATCCGCCGGTATTAAGTCTTTGGAATAATTCTAGTTTAGTATCACGTCCACTTTCTCTTTTAATGATTTTCAAATCGATTTTTTCACGTTTGAAAACTCTTCTAATGTCAATGTCTATTTCTCTATCTTTATTGTGTTTATCTTCCCAGACTTTACCTTCAAGGGAAGGTAGGTATTTGGTTCCCAGAAGTACTAAAGGAGAGGTTTCCTCGCCTTTTTCATCTTTTAAAACTCCCATAAACGAGAAAATAGTTGAAAGTCTCTGCAAGCCATCCACAACATCCCAAACACCATCTTCTCGTTGAGCAACAAAAATTGATGGGAGGGGGATGCTTAGTAATATTGATTCGATTAACTTGCTTTTTTGGGTCTCAGTCCAACGGTAAAATCGTTGGAATTCAGGGTGGATTTCAATTTCTCCATCCTTATATAAGTTTATTAGTTCGCCTATAGACATTGGGTATGAGTCAGTATGTACATTATGTCGTGCGTCACTAATTTCTTTTTCTAAAGACATATTTAGATCCTATGGTTGAATAATTACACATTTATTATTGTAGGATTTACCTGCTTTTTCGGGAACAAAAAATATGATATAAAAATCGAAATAGCCATCTCTACCTATCAAGTAAAGGGATCAAAGCCCTAAGCGAACAAAACAACATTGCCGTATAGTGGATTCCCCCTTAATATTTTTTCCCGATAATACACAATTCAAGACCTGCCCCTGACATTCTCTTTACCTCAAGTCTACAGAATCTCGTAAAGCGAGGTCGTTGTTAACGTTGTTTTTCAACATTAATATTAAAACTATACCTCAGGAGTATCCTTAATGCTTTCCAATATATTTTGATACATCATCAAATCATTTACTATTCCCACAGCGTCATCACTTTCTGGGTCAAGAATAGATTTTCTTTTTTTGAGATTATCCATTGTCTGTTTGACTGAATATCGAATTAGCCGGAGTTCCATTACGCTAAACATGCTATTCTTCCTCGACCTTTCTTTATTCATTTACATTAATAGCATACTCTTCCGCCCATCCTCAAAGGTTTTTCGTCCAGATATCGATATGTATATCCGAGAGAGACCTAATACTGAAACGCCCTTTAAACTTCCCATTAGTTAAATCTTTCGAAATAGTAAAGCCTTGGAGTAGTGGCGTATCTCTCGGTAAAACCCGTCTGTCTGGACCAAAAGCAAAATTTTGCGTATTAAATACTACCTGTTTTTAATAAGCGTATTTTTATACAGGTCTTCAACTGGAAAAATCATCGTGTAGTCATCCCAATTAAGATTCCCATCGACAACTTCATAGGTCAAAAACTTCTCTACTTTTTTATATTGATCGTAATCAGGATGACCATTTGAAAAAATAAACAATGAAAAATCCACAACCTGCTTAAAGTCATCACTAAACGTAATTTCAAGAATGTGACCCGACAAGTGATCTACACTACCAACTGCTGGAGCTGACATTTCTGGTTTTCCTAGTCACTTTTTAAACCTCTCCTTTTTATCACCACACTCAATATCTAAAACAACCCGCCGCCAAAAACCCAAGCAACAAATACATTACCCCCAACTATACCCCCTCCCGCCCCCACTTGAACACCCAACACAACCACCCCCACAAAATAACGGCACCCAAAACCACACCCCCTCTTTTCACCCAATTCCCCCCAAACCCCCTATTAGCCCCAATTACCCCCAAAAACCACTACCCCCAAACCAAAATAATAAATACAATCCCCCCTCACCCCCAATGACCGAACCACGCCCATGTCTAATATTCGAGAAGTAGCCAAGTTAGCCGGCGTGTCTGTAGCCACGGTCTCGCGAGCCATTCGCAACCCCGAAAAGGTCTCGCAAGCTAGTATAGATAAGGTCACAAAGGCTATTGAAGAGGTCGACTACCGGCCAAACATGCCTATGCGCAATTACCTTTCGAACAAAACACAGTCGTTTATCGTGTTGGTACCGAACATTTCGAATCCATTCTTTTCGATTTTGATAAAAAGCATCGAGTTACGCGCGCAAGAACGGGGTTATTCGGTGTTGCTGGGCGATACCCAAGAACAAGCCGAGCGTGAGCAGAATTACATTAAGATCGTCGAAAACAATTTGGCCGATGGCATTATTCAATTGCGCCCACACACCGGCCATGACCCTTTTCAAGAAAGTGCTGATTTCCCCTATATAAACGTGTGCGGCTGCGAGAATACCGCTGGGCGCAGTATTCGCATTGACGATGTGTGCGCCATGAAAGCCGTGGTGAAGTACTTAAGTTCGATGGGGCATAAGCGTATCGGTTTAATCGGTGGGGACGCCGCTAACCCGCACTGTATTGATCGTAGCCGTGGCTACCACCAAGCCTTAAGCGATGCCAATATAGACGTCGATGAAACCATTATTGTGTCGGGCGACTATTCGATTTGGTCGGGGGTAAACGCGGCCGATACCTTATTTGAGCTAGATGAATTACCCACCGCTGTTGTCTGCATGAATGATGAGATGGCGATTGGTGCGATTCAAAGCTTTAAATCAAAGGGTCTACGCATTCCGGAAGATATTTCGATTACGGGTTTCGATAATATCGATTATGCAAAATACTGTTCGCCACCGCTGAGCACAATATCGCAGCCCGCTAATGATATGGGCCGCATTGCAGTTGATTCGTTAATTGATTTGATTGAAGGGAAAACCCTGGAAACGGATGAACGTATTTTGCCCTATGAATTTATACTACGCGAAAGCACTGCGCCGCCGTCTTTACCCTAGCCTATTCTTTTTGGAGAAAGAGCGGAAAGAAGTGTTGCTAAATGTTCAAGCCAAAAAAAAGCGCTCTAGATGAGCGCTTTTTTCAGTTTTACTTTTTATCTACTTCCACGCTCTACTTCTTTTTCTTAAGGGCATCTTTAAACAATGCCGCCATGCTGCCTTCGGCCGCAGGTGCTTTTGCCTGTTGCTGTTGCCGTCCTGCGTTGCGGTTCGAACGCTGGTTAGGTCGCGCGCCGCCTCTATTGCTATTGTTATTGTTATTGGCGCCATCACTACTCTCTTCGCTTGGCTCGTCACTCATACGCATGCTTAACGCGATGCGCTTACGCTCTACGTCAATCTCCATGACTTTCACTTTCACTATGTCACCGGCTTTAACGACTTCGCGCGGGTCTTTAATAAAGGTTTCCGACAGGGCACTAATGTGCACCAAGCCATCTTGGTGAACACCAATATCAACGAACGCACCAAAGTTGGTAACGTTAGTAACAGTGCCTTCTAAAATCATGGAAGGCTTAAGGTGGGTAATTTTCTCAACGCCGGCTTCAAACTTCGCCATTTTAAACTCGGGGCGTGGATCACGGCCGGGTTTGTCGAGCTCTTTAATAATATCGACAACGGTAGGTAAACCGACCGATTCGCTGATGTAATCTTTAGCGTTTAGGCCTCGCAAAAAATGCCCATCACCCATAAGGCTCTTCACATCCCGTTGGTTCTTGCTCGCTATGGCTTCGACAACACTATAAGACTCTGGGTGAACACCCGATGCGTCGAGTGGGTTGTCGGAACTGGCAACACGTAAAAAACCGGCCGCTTGCTCGAAGGCTTTTGGCCCAAGGCGTGGCACGTCTTTTAGTTGTTTGCGATTTTTAAATACGCCATTTTGATTCCGAAAATCAATAATGTTATTTGCAATGCTTTGGTTCAAACCCGATACACGCGCAAGTAAGGGTGCCGATGCGGTATTTAATTCTACGCCTACGCCGTTCACACAATCTTCTACAACGGCATCCAACGACCGTGCTAAACGTGTTTGCGATACGTCATGCTGGTATTGCCCAACACCGATTGATTTAGGGTCAAGCTTAACCAGTTCGGCTAGCGGGTCTTGCAGACGACGCGCGATAGAAATCGCGCCACGAATGGTCACGTCTAAATCGGGGAATTCTTTAGCGGCAAATTCAGACGCCGAATAAATAGACGCGCCCGCTTCGTTAACCATCACTTTTTGTACGACTAAGTCTTTATGCTTTGCTAGTACATCACCCACAAACTTATCGGTTTCGCGGCTGGCGGTACCATTGCCAATCGCAATAAGATTTACGTTGTACTTTTTGCACATAGCCACAATAACGGCTTCGGCTTCGCGTATTTTGTTTTGCGGTGGCGTTGGGAATATCGCACCATGATCCAAAATTTGACCGGTAGCATCCACCACGGCCATTTTCACACCGGTACGTAAACCGGGGTCTAAGCCGATTGTGGCTTTTTGCCCTGCGGGTGCCGCTAAGAGTAGATCTTTAAGGTTCATAGAGAACACGTCAATCGCGGCAGCTTCGGCACGGTCGCGCAGCTCACCAAATAGATCGGTGTCTAGGTGGGTGGCCAACTTAACGCGCCATGTCCAACGTACTACTTCGTTTAGCCATTTATCCGCTGGGCGGCCTTCGTCTTCAATATTCCAGTGCTCGGCTACCATGGGTTCGCAGGGGTGCGATTGACCAGGCTCTAAAGCTTCTTTTAAACCTATGTTTAAGCTTAAGAAGCCTTCGTTACGACCACGGAAAACGGCTAACGCACGATGCGATGGCATGTCACTGAGGATTTCACGGTGTTCAAAGTAGTCGCGGAATTTGGCGGCTTCGTGTTCTTTACCTTTAACCAGTTCGGCGGTGACGTAGGCTTCACGCTTAAGGTAGTTACGGACCTTTTCGAGTAGGCCGGCGTCTTCACTGAAGCGCTCCATTAATATCTGCTTGGCGCCATCGAGTGCGGCTTTATCGCTATCGATTTTATGTTCGACGTTATAGAAGGCTTTTGCTTCGGCTTCTGGGTCGAGTGCGGGGTTTGCGTAGAGTGCGTCGGCTAGGGGCTCTAGGCCCGCTTCGCGTGCGATTTGTGCTTTGGTACGCCGCTTTGGTTTATAGGGCAGATAGAGATCTTCAAGATTGGTTTTGGTGTCTGCGCCTTTGATTTGTCTTTCTAGCTCAGGTGTTAGCTTGTCTTGCTCGGCAATCGATTTCAAAATTGCGGCACGACGGTCTTCAAGCTCTCGTAAATAGCCTAAACGCTCTTCTAGGTTACGTAGTTGCGTATCGTCCAGCCCACCGGTTACCTCTTTACGGTAACGCGATATGAACGGTACGGTTGCGCCGCCATCGAGTAAGTTAACCGAGGCCTCGACTTGTGCGGGGTTAACAGAGAGTTCTTGTGCAATGCGAAGTGAAATAGAATCCATAAAAAATGCGCTATCGATTGGGTTGGGAAAGAGTAATACAAATAATCAGGGCGCGGATTATGCGATATTCAGCCCAAAAACACACTCTTGATTTTTGTAAAAAACCCCGTTAGCACCCTGTAAGCTTGGCGCTAGCCCTCTGTAAGCTTGGCATTAGCTTGAAGTTAGCCCCACGTCACAATTTTAGTGTGCTATTCAACCAAGCTCACTGGCGCGGGTTACAACCGCCTGGCCCTTGCACTCTGTTACCCTGCACCCATCGGCAGGATGGCTATGCGCGCCAGAACTGCTGCCAATCGCGTAGATTAGAATCATGTCTATTAAGCCGAAGCTAGCCGCCGTGCCCAACAAGTCCCCACGTATGATCGCTAATAACCATCGTGCCACAGTCAATCAAAACGAGAAAGAAGGCACCCACAAGCTCAGCCACTAAGCGATGAGAAGCGATGAGTGTCACCCGCGCGCCAACGAAACATGCCCTAGGATACAAAGCCCCTTTATACAGCGGCCTCGCGAAGTCGCTCAAGCAATATCCGTTTGAGCGTCGAACGAAGCTCGCCGTGCACATTACGGAATTGCTCTACATGTATTAATTGCAGTAGCGCGTTTAATTGCGCTTCGTCGACATCTATTTCAATATGCATTTCACTCTCCGGTAATGAGAATCATTCTCATTACCTTAATATATTACTGGCACCAGTTCAAGTGCTTGTTTTAGTGCTGGCTGTAGAACTGGTTTTAGCTCTTGCCTTACTACTTGATAAGCTACATGATCAGCGACTAGCATCTGATGTTAGATCGAATCCAGACACTTGTTAAAACACTTGTTATAACACCGATTAAAGCTTGTTAGAACACTGGTTAAAACACTGACTCAAGCATAGCCAACCTTCGCGCTTAATCCTTAAAATAAAACCCAATTTGTTAGTAGTTCAATTTCTGAACCAGATTCGCGTTGAGCCATTGGCCACGTTAGACTTCCGTCATATCTGTTAAACGACCTTAGAGAAACACATGAAAATTCGCATTTCTGCCACTGTGGCGCTGTCTGTCGCTTTTATTGTATTACTGATTACCGGGGTATTGCTGTACAGCACCCCCTATGATTATTTCACCTCGTCACTGCATACGTGGTCGTCAGTATTTTTAATTGTTAGTGTGTTTTTTCATTTTTATAACAACTGGAAACCCTACAAGGCACACCTTAAAAAACGCTTTGGTAAAAAAATATTTATTTCCGCCGGCCTCGCCGTAATTCCAATATCGCTGGGGTTAATTATCGGCTTTGCGCCGTTTACGTCGTTTATAGAACTTGGAGAAAAGCTACGCGCCAGCACGTCGGTTAAAGAGGGTGAATTTAGCATTATAGATTTGAGCAGCGCACACCCGACGCAAGCAATTAATTTATTTGTAAAAACCGGCGCACACTACGAAAGCCCGCCACAGCCGATATTTTTGGGGCTGACCTATACAACGACACCACAGGTCGTTGTATGGTTAGAAAGCTTAGACGGCGAATACCTAGAAACACTCTATCTTACTGATAAAATATCGAGCTCTGGTTTCGAGTCGTTTGAACCAGATGCACCCGAAATTATTCGACGTCCAGAAGCGCTGCCCGTGTGGGCCAATGCACGCGGCATTCTCGCCGCCGATGGTCTATTAGTACCCGAAGCCAACAGCCAGGAATTTGATGGCCGTACAGCGGCGACACCCCGTGGCGATCACCAATTGATTTTGGCGAGCAATCCCAGAACATTGGCAGATTATTCACGTGTAAAAATCCGCGTCGAGATAAACCGAACCTATGACTACAATACGTTTTACTCAAAAGAAGCCTTTGCGGATGATGCCATCTATAGTGGTGACGGCTCTTCTGGGCAACCATCACTGGTATATGAAGCCATTATTGATTTGGGGGATAGCTCAGGGGATAGCTCAGGGGATAGCTC
>JBLIMQ010000145.1:0-10900 GCA_047638775.1 Flavobacteriales bacterium | reverse complement strand
GATCTAATCCAGCAGCTGCTTGTAAGGGTGCATGAACACATCGGAAGCAGTGAAAAGGATGACGATATCTCCTTGGTAGAGATTCCTATCGATGACATTGAGCTAATATCGGCCAATTTAGATGGTCGGCAGAGTGCCAGCGAAAAATTGGCTGATTGGGATATGGAACTCGCGCTTCATGTGAGTACCTTCAAGCAATTTGATCCATTGCCTCTTGTTACAAATATGTTGAACGATATTACCGGCTTAACGCCACACCGTACAATTTTGTATACCATAATTGCTGAACTTTATAGTAATGCGCTTGAACACGGTATTCTTGGCTTGAGTTCTGAGCTAAAGATTACACCGCAAGGTTTTGTTGCGTACTACGATGAGCGCAAAAAGCGTTTAAATGAAGTCGAAAGCGGTACAATTAAATTCGTCATTCACCATCATCAAAATGACACCGAAACATTGTCCGGCGAATTACGTGTCCTGATTAGTGATAGTGGTAAGGGCTTCGGTGTTGATCATGAGGTTGTTGTTACAAATGAAGATGAATTAAACCAAAAAGTTAAACGACGCAGCGCGCAGCTCGATGATAGCAACCCCAATTATTTTGGTCGCGGCCTGTCTCTAATGAGTTCGGTATGCTCGCGAGTTACTATTTTCCCGCCAGGAAACCAGGTAGAGATTGTTTTCCATTGGCACGAAGATGATGAGTAACTAGAGGTAGCATGGCACACGTAGATAGCGATATGTTGATGGGTTTAAAGGACTTGCTTGGGGGGAAGTTTTCCCAGCTTGTTGAGTCTTATATTACGGATTGTTCCGCTAGATTTGAACGTATGAAAGTGGCCGCCTCTGGTAACGACTTGGCTGAAGTTCGGCAAGAAGCCCATGGCATAAAAGGCAGTAGTCGTAATGTTGGCGCCAACGGTTTGGGTGATTTGTGTGGGGTCATAGAAGATCAATCTCATAAAAATGATGACACCGACTTAGATCAAAAGATTGCCGCCGCCGAGCAACTTTTTGCCGCTATTCGTGACGAGCTAAACCTGCTCCTGAACTAGATTAAAGACCTCTATCCTCTAGAGGCCCCTAAATTGTTTAACTCTTGATTTTACGCCTAAATTCACTTCTAAATTTCACTCCTCCATTTTTAATAGGCATAGCTTTTGCATTAACGAATATGTTGTTGCATGTTTTTAAATATATGCGATATCTAAAGCGTAATGTATAACGTAATGGATTGGGGTTAAATCGAGACATGGTAGACATTTTGAGTGTTGCAAGTACGCAATCGTCAGTGACTGTAGGTCGACCTAAGACTATGGATACCCGTCGAGGTGAAAGTGATTTCAAAGACATTATGGCTCGTCAAAAGGATAGACCGAAGCCAGAAGTTCACGACCGATCTGATGTTAGCAATAAGTCAACTGAATCGGCTCGCTCAGCGCAAGGTTCTTCAAGCGCAGTCGATAATCACACTAAAGATTCCGAGGTATCAGAGGCGGAGTCTGTAAATAATGGCTCGGCTGAATTTGCTTCCTCGGTAGGTAGCTCTAAAGATAATCCGGCAGATAGCTCTCTGGGTGTTCCAGGAGATCATGACGCACGGCAAGGTTCTAGTCTAGTGAACGTAGGTAGTGAGCCTCAAGGTGACGTGGAGAGTATTGCTATATCGGCTATAGCAGCAGGAATTACGGAAGTTACACAGTTGCAGGATACAACTTTGGCTACCGTCAAGTTAATGCCAATTACCCCCGAAGGTTTATCTGGAAAGGTTAGTGGATTTCAATTACAAAATTTGCGTAACTCTCCTAAAGAAACTCCTTTGGCTGTTAGGTTGAGTGTTGCTGAGCTATCAGACCCAAAGCTTGCGGTCTCGAGTGCGAAACTTACATCGGCTGAGCAAACGGCTGTTACGGCTAACGATTTATCTTTAACGTCAAAATTGTCTTTAGGTTTGAATGTCAAGCAAGAGGGCGTTAAGACAAAAGGGTTTTCGTTAGAAGGGTTCGGAGTGTTTGATTCCAAAGTGAAATCTGCTGCTATTGAGTCGAGTCCAATTAATTCCAATATATTGGGTAATCCGCTTGCGCGAGCAGAGCTTGGTGGCGGGCAAGGTGTATATTCTGCTAATAGTATAGTCGATCCCGCATTAAAGACTGACTTAAATATGACCTTTGGCCGTGCCCAGTGGAATCCTGCTGTGGCGGATAAAGTTATGCAGATGTCCGCCAAAAATTTATCTTTTGCTGAGATTCAACTTGATCCACCTGAATTAGGCCAACTGCAAGTTCGCGTAAATATGAATGCAGAGGCTGTGTCGGTCAGTTTTGTTACGGCGAACCCGCAAGTCCGTGAAGCCTTGGAGCAGGGTTCAGCTCGATTACGTGAGCTATTCGAGGCAGAGGGTATGAATTTGGTCGATGTTGATGTGTCCGGCGGCGAGGAACAGCATGCTGAAGGGTCTCATTCTAATGGGAACTCTATAGGCGGTGATACTGATGACGGCGAATTAATTGACACAGTCGAGCATCAAATGGAACTAAAAATAGATGATGGACGCCTCGACGCGTTCGCATAAATTAAATAGGCTATTTTATTCCGTGGATTCAAGTTCGTTATGCGTTATTAGCTTTTAATCGTTAATGTCCTTATTTACCCCCTATCCTTGCGGCTATGTCTAGATCTGCACCTGCATTCTGTCAGGTGTTTTTTGCAGTTCCTATAATCTATATTTCAATTTCCAGCGTATAAACGAATATTTCCTCTCTTTAATGGCATAAAGCTTGCTGAGTGCTATGTTAAAGGTTATTTCATGACGGAACTTTGACATGGCAGAGAATGACGAAAATGTAGAATCCGAAGGCGAAGAAAACAAAGCCGGCCTGGGAGGCAAGAAGAAAATAATTTTGCTAGCTCTCATTGCCTTGTTGCTGATTGGTGTATCTGTTGGTGGCACGGTAACCGCATTAAAGATGTTGTCGCCCGCACCTGTAGAGGAAACTTTAAATGAGGGTGAAATGGCGGCTGAGGAGGATGCTCCGTCATTACGGCCAGCAATCTATTATCCCTTAAAGCCCGCTTACATTATTAATATCGATGGGCGTGGCCGAAAGCGATACCTGCGTTTAGATATATCGCTTCTTACACGTGATGTCGACATGATTAGCGTTATCGATATTCATCGTGCGTCGATTGACAATACCGTTAATTTAGTGTCATCGGGCCAAATTTACGAAGATATTCAAACCCCCGAAGGAAAAGAATTCTTACGATTACAGTTATTACAAGAGCTCCAGGTTGTATTCGAAAAAGAAGCGGGTAAACCCGGGATCGAACAAGTACTGTTCACTAATTTTGTTATTCAATAACTTGATATATGAATTAGTAACTAACATAAGAGTAACTACCAAAAGGTTGAAGGCCTAGTGCAAGACTTATTATCACAAGACGAGATTGATGCGCTCTTACACGGTGTTGATGACGGCGACATCGAGACCGAGGGTGACGCGGACCCGGATGCGATAAAATCGTACGATTTGACCAGTCAGGACCGAATTGTTCGCGGGCGGATGCCAACGCTTGAAATGATCAACGAGCGATTTGCGCGCTATACGCGAATTTCTATGTTTAATCTCTTGCGTCGAACGGCAGATGTTTCTGTTGGTGGGATACAAATTCAAAAGTTTGGAGAATATGTGCACACGCTTTATGTGCCGACCAGTCTCAATATGATTAAGTTTCGCCCTTTGCGCGGTACAGCGTTAATTATTCTCGATGCAAAGCTGGTATTTAAATTAGTAGATAATTTTTTTGGTGGCGATGGTCGACATGCGAAAATTGAAGGTCGTGAATTTACGCCTACCGAGCTTCGCGTTGTTCAAATGGTTTTAGAACAGGTCTTTGTTGATTTGCGAGAGGCCTGGAAAGCCGTTACAGAAATCGATTTTGAATACATAAACTCTGAAGTAAACCCTTCAATGGCTAACATTGTGAGTCCAAGTGAAGTGGTTGTTGTTAGTACCTTTCATGTTGAACTTGATGGCGGTGGTGGTGAGCTCCATATCACAATGCCGTATTCAATGGTTGAGCCCATTAGGGAAGTTTTGGACGCTGGTCTGCAATCTGATACAGATGATCGTGATGATCGTTGGGTGAATGCGCTTAGAGAAGATGTCATGGACGCGCGTGTTGACCTTGAATGCGACGTTGTTGAACGAGAAATATCTTTGCGTGACATCGTAGACTTACGAGAGGGCGACATTATCCCGATTACCATGCCGGATTATCAATTAGTTAAGGCCAATGGTATTCCCATGTTTAAAGGCAATATTGGTAATTCAAACGACCATCTTGCATTACGAGTAAAAGAATTTTTTGATCGCACGCGTCTTAAAAATGCTGTTGGTGAAGGAGAGAAAAGTGAGTGATGATACAGAAAATGATGACGTAGATCAGGGGTCTATGGCTGACGAATGGGCGGCCGCGATGGAGGCTCAATCTGATGTTGATGACGCTATGGCGGCTGGTGCTGCCGGGACAGGGGGTGGGGTTGCGACAGATAATGCATCCCCCGTAGAGCTCGACGAGTTCGACATGGCAGACGCTATGGCGGCCGAGAGTGGCAACGTTGAAGGGCGACCTGACCTCGATGTTATCCTCGATATTCCGGTTTCTATATCTATGGAGGTGGGCCGTACATCGATAACAATTCGTAATCTATTACAACTTAATCAGGGTTCCGTAATTGAGTTGGATCGTTTGGCCGGAGAGCCTTTGGATGTTTTGGTTAACGGAACACTTATTGCTCACGGTGAAGTTGTAGTTGTGAACGAAAAGTTTGGTATTAGAATGACCGATGTTATCAGTCCGTCAGAACGTATAAAACGATTACGCTAGGGGTGCCTATGTTGCAGGTAAAGATTGTTAAACTGATTTTAAGTGTTGCATTTGTACTTCTATCTGAGGTGGCGTCTGCGCAAGCAGAAAGTGTTGTTAGTGCATCGTCTTCATTAATGCAGGTAGCAATCGCTTTGTTTTTTATCATTGGTTTAATTTTTTCTAGCGCATGGTTTATGCGCCGATTTAATGTCCGGGGCTGGCAAAATCATCAATGTATGAAGATATTGTCAGTAATGCCTGTAGGAAATAAAGAAAAGATAGCGTTGGTTGAAGTAGAAGGCGAAAAACTATTGATTGGTGTTACGTCACATTCAATAAATTTATTGAATAAATTCGAATCCTCATCGATAACTGAAAGTACTGCGTCAAATGAAGAGCTAGCTGTTGATGATAGAGAAGCTCAAATAAACAGTGGGTCTCAAGAGCCATCAAAAAGGGAGACGGATTTTTCACACTATCTAAAGGCGGTATTGAATGGCAATCGCAAAACAAATAATTAAGTTATGGTCGGTAATACTGCGATTAGTAGTGATATGGGTGGTAGTACTAGGCCTATCACTTGTTAGTAATTCAGTATTTGCACAAGCTAATGCGGCCGAAAGTGAGTTGCAAGCGATCGATGCTTTAGTCACGGCGTCATCGAGTAGGCAATCCTTTGCGCCTATTGGTGCTTTGCCAGCGGTTACGGTGTCGAGTAATGCGAATGGTGAACAAGAATATACCATTACCCTGCAAATATTGATGCTCATGACAATGCTGACATTTCTGCCAGCAATACTCATGATGATGACGAGTTTCACCCGAATCATTATTGTTTTTTCTATCTTACGCCAAGCGCTTGGCCTTCAGCAAGCGCCATCAAATCAAATTCTCATTGGTTTAAGTTTGTTTTTGACATTCTTTATCATGTCTCCTGTTATAGATGAGGTAAATAAAACGGCCTTGAAACCCTATATGGCAGAAACTATCAGCCCACAAACGGCTATCGCAAATACGATTAAGCCTTTTCGAGCATTTATGCTTCGTAATACACGTGAGTCTGATATCGATTTATTTTTTCGTATAGGCAATATTCCACCTGTTGCTAACATGGATGAACTCCCCCTGCGGGTATTAATGCCTGCGTTCGTTACTTCAGAATTAAAAACAGCATTTCAAATTGGATTTATTATATTTATACCGTTTTTAGTGATCGATATTGTTGTTGCGAGTGTATTGATGGCCATGGGTATGATGATGCTGTCACCTCTAATTATATCTCTACCGTTTAAAATAATGTTGTTTGTTTTGGTTGATGGTTGGGCGTTGATTATCGGGACTCTGGCGGCAAGTTTTGGGACCTGACGCATGTTTACGTATTTTTTTAGTGAGGTAATATCATGACTCCAGAAGTCGCACTACAATTATTTGGTGATGCTTTTTATTTGGTTGCTATTATGGTTTTGGTGATTGTAGGGCCTAGTCTCGCAGTTGGTTTGATTGTGAGTGTATTTCAAGCTGCTACCCAGATTAATGAGCAGACTTTGAGTTTTCTTCCTCGGCTCTTAGTAACTTTGGCGACGATAACATTTACAGGTCCTTGGTTAGTGCAGAATATTATGGATTTATTTCAAGGATTGGCTATGCAAATACCGGATCTTATTCTTCGGTGAATTTTAGTGTAGATACATTGCTTACGATGATATCGGTGTGGTTTTTTCCATTCCTACGTATTGGGGCGATGTTTATGACGATGCCTGTTATTGGTTCTAAATTGGTTTCTAGTCAAACACGGTTATTACTGTCTGTTCTTGTGTCCGTGGCGGTAGTTCCGCTCGTTACGGATGTCCCCCAAACTATTGATCTAAATCTAAATACTCTAGTATTAATCTTACGCGAATTGATTGTTGGCTTTAGTTTAGGGTTTTCATTTCAAATGTTGTTTCAAGTTTTTTCGCTTGGTGGTCAGTTGATGGCGATGAAAATGGGTCTGGGTTTTGCAATGATGAACGACCCTGCTAGTGGCGTACAAACTACCGTTTTATCGCAGTTTTTTCTAATTATGTCGATGCTAGTATTTGTCAGTGTAGATGGACATCTATATTTGATTTCAACTGTTGTTGAAAGTTTCAAAACCCTACCATTAGCCGAGGCCAGTTTTTCACCCAAGAGTTATATCTCAATTGTACATCTTCTTTCTTGGGTGTTTGTATCGGCCTTGGTTTTTGCTTTGCCTATAATTACCTCTCTTTTGTTCGTGAATATTGCCTTTGGTGTTATGAGTAGGGCTGCACCACAGTTAAATATTTTTGCTGTGGGTTTTCCGTTTACGCTTTTATGTGGCCTTTTACTGGTGTGGGTAGGCTTAGATAAATATCTAGATTCATTTGATAAAAGTTCATCCTATATGTTCGAGTTTGTGCATGGAATGTTGAAGATTAACTGATGGCTGACGAAGATAGCGCCCAGGAGAAGACCGAGGAACCCACCTCCAAGCGAGCGGATAAGGCGCGTGAGGAAGGTCAGATTCCCCGTTCTCGAGATTTGACTACCAGCGCCATTTTAATATTAGGGACTCTGGGTCTGTATCTTTTTGGAGATTTGATCGGGAAGGCGATGGTCGATGTATCCATCTTTAATTTTTCTGTCGAGCGAGACGTATTGCTCGACAGTAACTATATGATTGCTCATCTTGCAAAATCTTTCCAGTTGTTGCTGCGTGTTATAATGCCTTTATTTGCTGTACTTCTCGTCGCTTCAATTGTAGGCCCGATTTCGTTGGGAGGGTGGAATTTTAGTTCCAAATCTTTGATGCCGAAATTTAGTCGAATGGATCCACTTGCAGGCATTAAGCGGATGTTCTCGGCAAAGTCAATTGTCGAGTTGGTCAAATCAATAGCAAAGGTATCTCTTGTTGTCTCTACTTCGTACCTTTTGCTAATCTTAATGAAAGGTGAGTTGTTGGGTTTGTCGGCTATGGACCCATATGATGCGATGAGAAAATCTGTTCAATTGAGTTTGTGGGCCTCGCTAGTCTTAGCGTGTTCAACGCTTGTCATTGTCATAATTGACGTGCCATTTCAGTTGTGGGATAACAAGAAAAAGCTCAAAATGTCTTTGCAAGAAGTTAAAGACGAAATGAAAGATTCCGAAGGAAAGCCTGAAGTAAAAAGTAAGATTAGACAGATGCAGATGCAAGCGTCTCAAAATAGAATGATGGCAGCTGTACCTGAAGCTGATGTTGTTATTACGAACCCAACACATTTTTCAGTAGCGTTAAAATACGATCCTGAAAATATGCGTGCACCAATATTGTTAGCAAAGGGTGTTGATCATGTCGCTTTACGGATACGAGAAGTAGCAAAGTTGAACGGTGTAGAATTTGTAGTATCTCCTCCTTTGGCTCGTGCGGTATACCATACTACTGAAATCGAACAGGAAATTCCTGAGGGTCTGTATATTGCTGTTGCGCAAGTTCTAGCCTATGTTTTTCAGCTGCGTGAATTTCGTAAAGGTCTTGGTGATAGGCCTGATCTGCCGTCGCGACCAGACATTCCTACGGGGTTTGAGTATTAAGTGTCCCTCTTGATAAAGCTTAAGTGCTCACCGTCTTTTGATAATCTTCGTCTAGTTGGTGGTGACTCACAGTGCTTGTCTATATTGCGTAGTTAAGCAGTGTGTAAGCACGATAGCCTTTCGCCGTATATTAGTTACCTGGGAATAAGTTTCCCTCACAGAGTTCAGCGATCTGATAGTGTATTAACTTACGCCTGATAGCGAGACTTCTAAAGAGTGAATTTTTCGTTGGAACTCTTGTTCACGGCTAAGTATTGAAAAATAGGTATTGCTAAATAGGGATTATGGTCATTAAATTTGAGCACAGTCTCGACTTTATTTGTGGCAAGTTGAATATACTTATATGAACTTAGGATTAGAGCCCTATTGGAGCACATTGCCGAGAGAACGTTGATGGTCGATTAGAGGTTCTTAAACTTGGCTTTACTGTAATTGTCGTCGTTTAATTTGTAGTTTTAGTGTCTTGTAGTTCTAGGATCTATAGCTAACCTTTAATTAGGCGATCTTGCATCAACTAGTATAGTGGCGCGAAATGAGTAGCGGAATGAGTAATAGCAGGGTGGAATTAGACGACGAAACAAAAAAAGATTTGTTTGAAGCCTTTGACGACCTAAATCAGGAGTTTGAGGTAAGTCTTAATAAGCTTTTGCGGCAATGGGACGATGAGCAGGTTCATTGTTTGTTTCGGGCCATTCACAATATTAAGGGCAATGCTGGCATTCTTCAGGTTTCATTGGTTGTAGAGTTTACTCACGAAGTCGAAGAAGTTGTTGGCGCATTACGCCGAAAGCAATTCCAGTTAACGGATGCTATCGTAGAGACACTTCTAATAGCTATGGATCGATTAAATGATCTTCATCAGCAAGAGCTCTATGGTCGTCATTTCGAGCACCTGCGAATCGATGAGCTTAAAGTCTTGTACCACGCTATGTCCTTGGCTGAAAACGATGAAGCAAATGGAATATCCTTACAGATTTTACAGTTCTTGGGCGCCGGTATTGTCGATGCCAATGTTGACCTGTTCTTAGATACAAAAAAAGAACCCGTGGTTCATATTGAACCTCTCGCCACCGGCAACCCTGAGGATAAGCGGGCACTTGATTTGGTCTTTTTCCAAGAACTGGCACTGCAGCTGGATAATCAGGTGGAGCACTGGTTCGGGCGGAGTATTCAGCTGTTTGACTGGGCGATGAAAATGAATCGGATTGCTGGATCACCAGTCGATTCTGAGCAATTTGCGGCTGCTATCTATTTACATGATATAGGTATGTCGCTTGTCCCTAGAGAGTGCTGGCACCTTAAACTTGATGTCAACGATGATGAGCTTGACGATATTAAGCGTCACCCTGACTGGGGCTATCAATACCTTGTACGCATCCCTGGCTGGGAGGAGGCTGCAACTATCATCTATGAACATCATGAGCGCACTGACGGTTCAGGCTACCCTAGAGGGCTTCAGGGGAGAGAAATTCATGCGGGAGCTAAGATTCTTGCGATACTCGATGCCTTCTTTCATTTGACGAACGGAGCCGTCGACGCTTCCGCTCGTAAATCTACCGTCCGCGCGGTATCCACGATCAATGCACATATTGATAGTGAATTTGAGGGTTTATGGGTTCAGTGTTTTAATCATATGATTCGAAGTGAGCTCAAAGCAGGGAATATCTGACTGCAAGTTTTTGGAGTGCTTGAATGCAGGCTTTAGGTATAAATAGTTTCCGTATGTACGCATCCGTATACTAGAGTTTCTGTATACAGAACTTCGACATTTAGAGCCCTGCGCCATGAAGGTTTTTCGCTTAAATCGCTCAGCTGCAGAGCCCTGTTTATGGGTGGGCACTAGTTAGAGCGAAGCTCAATTTGTTTATTGGCGATCATCAAACCTCGTTATATGCACCTGAAGTGAATGGGTTACTCGAAAAACGCTATCAACCTGTTTAAACTGCTGCCCCTACTTCTTTTCTGTTGATTGAGGCTTACCGTGAAAATTCTATTTGTACTTGTCCTATCCTTTTTTGTAATTACATCCTGTAAATGGGTAAAACCTGATGAGGGTGCAGCTGACGTAGCTCTAATGAAGGCGGCGCTAACGCAAAATTGTACGGAAGTTGGTTTTGCTAGCGCGTCTGTAAAGCACAAAATAGGCTTTATCGAGCGCAAAAAGGGAAAGGTTGCTGACGAGCTAATCCTATTGGCAAAAAATGAAGCGTTAAAGCTTGGCGGTAATGCGATTGTCATGAATACTCGCGCCGTAGAAGGGCAGCAGAGCTTTAAGGTTTACAATTGCCCGTTCTAAATACGAATAATTTACGTGGTTTCTGCATGGTTTATTCTTAGCTATTCAGCTCTCTAACCTTGAAATCAAAAAACTTACCCCAAAATACGGCTTCAACTAATTAATAATCTCATATCAGGAGCGTGAAAATGACGGTTGAAGCGTCTAAAGAAA
>JBLIMQ010000144.1:0-11214 GCA_047638775.1 Flavobacteriales bacterium | reverse complement strand
CATTGGTCTCATTGGTCTCATTGGTCTCATTGGTCTCATTGGTCTCATTGGTCTCATTGGTCTCATTGGTCTCATTGATCTCATTGATCTCATTGATCTCATTGATCTCATTGATCTCATTGATCTGTCGATACTTTGGAACTTTGGAACTTTGGCGTATCATCTTCCTGCCACTAGGCACCATTTTCTATATGCAAGGTATAATACCGAACAAAGCGTATCTCATCGCGCAGGCTCTAATAGGCATATCAATGTCTGCCTTATCGCAGTGCTGACCATAAAGGTCTAGTGATCTCTATTTGATTTACTGCTAAAATCACCGCACTTTCCTGCTCGAAACGACCTCCTAATTATGTTTGAAATTGGTATCCGCCCCTCTGGAAGTCTATATTTATCATCCCAAGACGCCGACGACTCTTCTCACATTGAAGACGCATTTAGTGACGTTGAGCAGAAGGGCTCGGGGATATCCGCGGGGCTATGTACGCTAGCGACCACAAAATCAGCCAATACCTTTAGCTCCAGCCTGCGTTACTGGCGCAAAATAGCGAGCCACTACTTAAACCAACGGTGCCAACAACAATCAGCGCTTTGCGAGCCAAACCTTGAACTCTCAACACTAGCACGTGAGGAGTTTCTGCTTACCGCGCCACCCATGCATGGTGCCGAATACCTAACAGACACTGTCATTGATACCGTATGGGTAAAGCTAGATCAGTGGCTCTGCCAGCAAGTTAAGCAACATTACGCCGGCAGTCTTGCCGATTTTTTATATGCTAAAGCCCCTCATTGGCACCAAGTGGGCCGGGTTTGCTTTCACTTAGCCGAGAATAAACAAGACCCAAACTACCCCTTTGCTTTTATGGCAACCTATGCGGCTCGCATCAGTGACGATGGCCGCGTTCGCTTTCAAGCGCTAGGTAAAGCCCTACAGGAATACGCTGGCCAGCAAAATAAACAGGCCCTTATTCGCCTACTCTCGCCCATAGATTTAGCCGCTAAACAAAGTACTGCCGTACAGCAATGGCTGAGTTCGGGGGAGATCTATCATCCACAAGCCTGGACTCCGCAAGAAGCTTATGCCTTCATTCAGCAAGTGCCGCTTTATGAAGAGTGCGGCATTATTGTGCGCCTACCCGACTGGTGGAAGAAGCGTGCCAAGCCGCAAGTAGCCGTGACCATCGACACCCCAAAACAGTCCCTGCTGAACATCAACAGCTTAATGGATTTCAAAATACAAACTGTTTTAGCCGGAAGTGCACTCAAGCCCAAAGAATTACAAGCCTTATTAGACAGCGAAGAAAATTTAGTTTTTTTTAAAAACCAATGGGTAGAGGTAGACCACGACAAATTACAGCAAGCTTTAGCTCATTGGCAAAACGTAGAGCAGCAAGTCGCTCAAGAAGGAATCAGTTTTGCGCAAGGTATGCGTCTGCTGTCAGGGATGCCCGTGCAAATGAGCAAGTTTGGAGCCGAGGTGGGCACCGAGCATTGGGCCTTTGTTAATAGTGGTAAAAAGCTTAAAAAACAGCTAGAAAAAATACGCTCGCCCGAAAATATTGCCCATCAATCACCCGGTAAAGCCTTAAAAGCCACACTTCGCCCCTACCAAAGCCTTGGGGTTAATTGGCTCTCGCACTTAACGCAATTGGGCTTGGGTGCTTGCTTAGCCGATGACATGGGACTCGGTAAAACGCTGCAAGTGATTGCCCTACTACTTACCCGCGCCCAAAAACACGCCAGATTGCCGTCACTGCTTGTACTACCCGCCTCGCTAATAAATAACTGGAAAAGTGAGATAGAAAAATTTGCGCCGTCTATACGCTGCCACTTTATTCACCCGGCCTTTTTAGATAGTGCAACATTACAAAGCGCCCAAGAAGACCTAGCCGGAAAACAGTTAGCCATTACAACGTACGGCATGCTAGCGCGACAATCATGGTTACTGGAGCAAAGTTGGCAATTGGTAATATTGGACGAAGCGCAAGCTATTAAAAATTCTAACACCCAGCAAACCAAAACTGTTAAGCAACTTAAAGCTCAAGCACGCATTGCCTTAACCGGCACCCCCATAGAAAACAGCTTATCTGACCTATGGTCGTTATTTGATTTTATTTGCCCTGGTTTATTGGGCAATGCCAGCGCATTCAAAAAATATATCAAGGCATTAGATAACCAACAAGACAACCCCTACGGCCCCTTAAGGCAATTAATTTCCCCCTATATTTTAAGGCGCTTAAAAAGCGATAAAAGTTTGATCGCTGACCTGCCCGATAAAACCGAAATGAATACCTATTGCGGACTATCTAAGCGCCAAGCTGTGCTATATGAAAATTCGGTTAAAGAATTACAAAAATCGTTAGAAATAGAAAGCGAGCAAAGCATACAGCGACGCGGTTTAGTACTTTCTTACCTGCTGCGCTTTAAACAAATTTGCAACCACCCCGCCCAGTGGCAAGGTGACGGGGCATACAAACCCGACGCTAGTGGTAAGTTTACTCGCTTGGCCGAACTCGCAGAAGAAATAGCCGCACGTCAAGAAAAGGTACTAGTGTTTACCCAGTTTAAAGACCTTACCCAAGTACTTGCTGATTTTCTAGCCACCATTTTTTCCCAATCTGGACTGGTGCTCCATGGCGGTACCACAATCGCTAAACGCAAAGAGTTCGTCGAAGCCTTCCAGCGTGAAGATGGCCCACCTTTTTTTGTACTATCGCTCAAAGCAGGCGGCACCGGATTAAATTTAACCGCGGCCTCACATGTTATTCACTTTGACCGCTGGTGGAACCCCGCCGTAGAAAACCAAGCCACCGACAGAGCGTACCGCATTGGCCAGAAGCGCAATGTACTGGTGCACAAATTTGTCTGCAAAGGCACAATAGAAGAAAAAATAGATGCCATGCTTCACGAAAAAAGCACCTTAACCGCCGAACTGTTAGGTCAAAAAAATGGCGGTGAAAAAATGCTGACCGAATTAACCGATGATGAACTCATCAATCTTGTTTCTCTTGATTTGAAGCAATCACTTTAGGAGATTTATTATGATATATATTGTGGGATATGAGCTATGAGTAATACCTTATGAGTTATGGCGGATGGGCCCCTTACGTGTCCGTATCGAAGCGACGAGAGAAAGCCGCAAAAAAAATGGCCGCCTTGAGCAAAAAGGGCAAACATATACAACCCGTGGAAATCTCGGGCAATAAAATCACTAAAAGCTTTTGGGGTAAAGCCTGGTGCGAACATTTAGAGCAGTTTAGCGACTATGCTAACCGTCTACCACGAGGCAGAACCTACGCACGTAACGGCTCGGTATGCCATCTCGATATTCAACAGGGTAAAATTGAAGCTATCGTAAGCGGCTCAGCGTTATATAACATTGAAGTCACTATCGACCCACTAAGTAAGTCGCACTGGAAAAACATAAAAAGTAACTGCGCTGGGCAAGTGTCATCATTATTAGATTTACTTCAGGGGAAAATTTCCGATGGCGTAATGGAAATTGTTAGCAATCCTAAAAAGGGTCTATTCCCGCTGCCCGCTCAAATAAGAACACGCTGTAATTGCCCCGACTGGGCCGACATGTGCAAACATATTGCCGCAGTACTTTACGGCGTGGGCGCCCGCTTAGACACAGAGCCACAAATGTTATTTTTATTACGCGGTGTCGACCACCAAGAGCTCGTTAACACCAAAATCGAGCTACCGAAAAAATCGCTCCAAAAACCACACGTGGTGGGCGACCTAGTGGATATTTTTGGCATTGATATAGACGACGATATAGGCGACGACATAGACGACAGTACAGTAGATAAAACAGCATCGGTAAATGTAACGAAAGCAAAATCTAAGACTAAGCCCAAGCCCAAGCCCAAAAAAATTAAAAAAACAAGTGAAAAAGCCACCACAAAAGCTATCGACAAAAAGAAAGCCCTTAAATCAACTGCCGCAAAAAAACCCGTTTCAAAAATCAAAACCCCGGTGACCACTAACAAAAAACATTTAACGCACACACACAAAACATTAAAGCCCATTAAAAAGGCGTCAGTAGCGATAACAACCGCCTCACAAATACAGCCTAAAAAAAAGCGCGCCTTTAGTATTACGGCTAAAGGCGTAATACGCCTTCGAAAATCACTCGCAATGAACTACTCCCAATTCGCTCGTCTTGTTGGCGTTAGCCCCAGTACCATAAAGAATTGGGAGGCCAAAGAGGGGAAGTTAAACCTGAAACCCGAAAAGCTGACCGCACTAGAAGAGATTAAAACCTTTGATAGAATCGCCGCATGGGAAGTATTAGATGGGATTTAGTGGATGGAATGGACGGAATGCAGTGGATGCGATTATAACGAAGGGCTGTACCCGCTATTACTTTGATAGCCGTTCGTCTAAAAAACGCGGCTGTTTGTTTTAACCTCGACATGGCCTCGATATGACCATATCGAGGCCAAAGCATACATCAATAATCAGCGGCCACCATCACTACGAAAAACCTAATCTTCACGCTCGTAAATATTAGGTTTTTGTTTATTCATAAGTGGCCCGTAAAATCGCTGTATTTGACCCATTGACGTGTCATTGACTTAGCGCCCTTAATCCTTGCCCTTGATACGGTCATAGACGCCATGCCACCCAATTCACCAACACTGCGCTATTTGCCCCGTTTTCGTAGCCTCCATCACACAACCACGCTCCTTATCAGTGGCTTTTTTACATTCTGCCATCATCTCGGAATGACTTGGTGCAAAATCACCTAAAACCTTAGTCGCGTGCGAAACAACCTGTGGGCATTTACTCACTGATACTGGGTCATAATCGCTGCAGCCTGAGACCAGTAATACGCCTATAAACATGCCCGTGATTTTATATAGTGATTTCGGTAACTTCATGATTTTTTCCTTCCGCTAGTGGTTTTCTCAAGAAAACCTGAATTTAAGTGAGTAACCTCTAAACCTTAGCTCAAAATTCTCTACTTAAAAGTAAAAGCTGGACAGGCACCCTACTATTTCATTACTAAAGAAACCGACGTGATACGGCTTATTATGAATGGACACACTAAAATAGTGTTCAGTCCGGCACTTAGCGGCGTAGTACATGAACTGTTTGTAGAACGCACGACAAGCATTCATACACATCAGATGATGGCAAATGCGTATGGTGGAAACATCTTTGAATCAAACTAGAGCTAAATTAGCGGCACTTTCAAACTGCCTAAGTTGCTGAGTTGCTGAGTTGCTGAGTTACAGGATCGACAAAGCGTAAAGATTTTGCAAGTAATTGTAGGGGCCGCGTATAATCATCGGCTGTGTTCGGCTGTAAACAAGGGTAGTATCTGTCGTTGAGTATTGACCAACCCAGCGCCTGCATATGTAAGCGTAACTGGTGAGTTTTCCCGGTAATTGGATTCAACTCAAATAAGGCTTTATTTCCGACTTCCTGAAGACATTGTATTTTTGAATGGCTATTAGCTGGCCCTGGACTTATGTGCATTCGAAAACTTTGATTCTGTTTTTCTATCCGGTTTGTTATCTCCCACGACTTTCCCACCAAAGACCCTAACGTCCCCTCAGACCTATCGATATTTGCAATCGCCAAATAAGATTTGTGCACTTGACGGCATTCAAATAAACGATGGTAACATGAGCGGGTTTCTCGATTGACGGAGAATAAAACCAAGCCCGCAGTCACACGATCAAGCCGATGCAAAGCCTGTAAACTTTCAAATCCTGTCGCTTCACGTAATCGAGTTTGCAAACACTGAACAACATAGCGACCACCCGGTGTTACAGGTAAAAAATGTGGTTTATGAGCAACAAGAATGTTTTCATCCTGGAAAATAATGGATTCATTAAAGGGGGTCACAGGCTCATTTTCAACTTCCCGATAGTAATACACGCGCTGCTTGGCTCGGTAGAGAGTATCTGGAGTAATTAAGGTTCCGTCATGCCAATGCACCTTGCCATCATCCATTCGCATTCGCCAACACTCAACACTAATGGCAACAAACCGTTTAGCCAGATACGCTAAGACGGTATCTGTATCGTAATCAGTATCCGGTAACGTTAGCTTTGACGGTGATTTAGCAATGCCCATATAAAACCTTACATAAGGTGGATAGGTCAGCACACACAAAACACTAACGTGAGAACCAGTTTACCTATTGAATAAAAAAAACATGTCGTACGCAATTGCCTTAAACAAAATTATTGAACGACCAAAACTGATTAATATTGGAACAAGAAGAAAAGGCACTTATGATTTTAAGAACCCCAATCAATACCTTATACTAACAAAGAAATCCAAACCCTGATAATGATCTAACCATTACTTATTTGCCAGTAGGTTTCGTGACCAGGTGCCCCAAAAAATAATTTAGCACGAAATAGAGTTACGTCAACCAACTGACTTTTTTATTTAAAAAATCGCGCTCTCATTAATATACCAAAGAGCCACCTCCACATACTAGCAACTGTCCAACATTTCACATTTAGTCATACTCCATAATTATAAAATTTGCTTACATTGGCAATAATGAAGAGAAAAGTCAGATTAACTTAATTTATAAAGCAGGTAATACCGAATAGTGTCTGATGACACTCAAAGAAAATAATTTATTTTATAGACTGCGTATCACCATCCACTTAGGAACAATAGTAAAATCGCTAACACAAACTAATTAATTGAAGTTGATGAGGTCTACCAGTTATTAACCTAAGGCACTCATAGTTAGCTGCGCATGTTCAACACGACATTTATTTGAATATGAAGGTATTTGTTCTAGATTCTCGACATGATTGAGTCGTGGTAGTAGCCCGCTATTATTTGCTAATTGTATCGATAGGCCTGGACGAGCATTTAGCTCCAGCAGTAAAGGACCCTTAACCCGGTCCAGCACTAAATCGACACCAAGATAACCTAAACCACACATATCGTAACAGGAACTAGCTAACTCCAGCATACTTTTCCACTGTGGCACAACGAGCTCTTTAAGCACACACTTGGTATCTGGGTGCACCAATATCGACTTGCCAAATTGAACTGCACGCACTGATTGACCTGAGGCGATATCTACCCCGACTCCCACGGCTCCCTGATGTAAATTTGCCTTGCCATGAGACACACTACACGACAAACGCATCATAGCCATAACCGGAAACCCTTGAAAAACTATCACTCGCAAATCAGGCACTCCCTCATAAGTAAAGCCTAAAAAGCTTTCATCAACTTCAATAAGTGATTCAATAACAGCGACATCCGTCGACCCTCCAAGTGAAAACAAACCCGCCAATATATTTGATACGTGTCGTTCGACTGTCGACACATCTAAAGCCACACCATTAGATTTTATATATTGACCCTGCTCGTTACGACCTTTAATAACCAAAATCCCTTTACCACCGGAACCTTTCGCGGGTTTAACGCAAAAACCAGAAACACCTTTAAGCAAAGTCGACAATAACCGCACCTCAAATTGATTATGGACAACCCCGATTAAATTCGGCACATTAACGTTTGCCGCAAGGGCCATTTCTTTGGTTTTAAGTTTATCATCCACTAATGGGTATAAGTGACGAGGATTGTAACGTGATATATACAGAGAATTACGGCTATTCATGCAGAGAATACCGCGTCGTTTCAGCCGAGCATAAGCTCGTAGTGGGTTAAGTATACTCACCCGATTTTTTCCAAAAATGACCTAAATCGTTGAATTTCGAGTAAACGATACCCCGTATAACTACCACACAACAACACCAAAGCAATAAAAACAAACTGCAAGCCAATAAAATTAAACGTAAGATGTCGCACAATGTCATTACTCATTAGGCTGTAAACGATTACGGCAATCAATAACGATCCACCAGCTTGCGTAAACACTTCTTTTGGCCCCTCTTCTTCCCACAATATGGACATGCGCTCGATAGTCCACGATAGAATAATCATAGGAAAAAACGTAACTTTAAGTCCTTCAGACAACCCAAGGCGAAAAGCTAATATTGCAAAAAGGGTGATCATTAGTATTACACAAATTATCACAGTGGATATGCGTGCAACCAAAAGCAAGTTATGTCGCGATAGGTACGCACGTAAGAACAATCCACCTCCTACAATTAACACAAAGCCAATTAGACCCACTAACAGACTTGTTTGAATAAAACATAACGCAATTAGCACCGGCATAAATGTACCCGAAGTTCTAATGCCAATAAAAATACGGAAAAAAACGACAACGAGAACGCCAATAGGAAGAAGTAAAATACCCTTAAACACAGTTTGCTCTTCTAAGGGCAGGCTATGTAATGCAAAATTTAACACCCCTCCTTGATTAAGGTCGTGCTGCTCGGTTAATTTTTTTATGGGCACTTTTTTAGATATCATCGAAAAGCTAACTTTTGAATGTTCACCTCCAATAAGATCAAATATTGGTGCTCCATATTGCTCCCAAAGTATTTGGTTTTTATTTTGACCTTGGGCTCCTGTTGCTACGTTAAACAACTGGTAGTCTCCATCATTTGAAAATACCTGTAAATAGCTCACCAAATCTTGGCGACGACGCCCGTCCTCCAAGTTCAAGACTTTAACAATACGTGCAGGTACTTTTGATTGGTGCAAGAAGTCAACTAACCATATTTTTTTTTCGGCGGACTGTAATAGAAATTGTGTTTGCTGTTCGTCACTCGAAAATTCTGAAAACAACTCCCGAGTTAACGAATACGCGTCAGCAGAGTGGGTTTTTGCCTTATCTAGCATTGCAAGCGCCACGGTGCCTTCCGGTCCGATAAAATCGATTTCTTTTAGTGTGGGCGGAGTACTGTTAAGTTCTCGCGGGAAATCTTTTTCTACAATATCAGCTTGATAGTAGAAGGTCTGTCCGCCAATCGCTTCGCGGTTCGACCAATCCGCTCGACGTTGGCGCCCATGCTCAACGTAACCCAAGCCATATCCGGGACTTGCCGTTCGTTCACCGATAAGATCAAAACCCGGCTGAGTGGAAGGAATAGCAAAAGATGCACGCACAGACTCACCAAGAGCATCGAAGGTAATTCTTGCCTCAATGGACCAAACACGCTGCGTTTTACCTGGAAACCAAGGCACATCGGCGGTCATATGCCGCTGCGCTGTAAAAAACACACCTGCTAAGATCAAACCTACAATGAGGATATTAAAAGATTTATCGCTCGACTGCATGTAAAACTCAACCTTAAAATATTAGATGAAAGTATATTGTAGCGCCGGGAAGGCGTTAAAAATTTAAGCTCAAAAATCTATTTACTGAGCTTACGCTTGTGTACAAACGATCGAGCAACATCGACAACCGCTATGTCTTTCAGAAAAGAGCGACCAAGTAGAACAGGGTAATTCATATGGCCACGATCGCTAAGCGTGAACCGAGTCGTTCCTTCTATCTTTCCGACCTTCAGTGCAAGCTCAATTACCGGGCGAATCTCAACTTCACTTCCTTGTGACGCTTGCCGGACCTTCATAGTTAACAGTAGCGGCGTTTCGAATACATCCCCCTCTTCCGAAAACTGACTTCGAATTTTATCGTGAGCGATGGAGAAGCGAACCCATTTCTCACCATCTCGTTCAAAAACTTGAATACTTTCGGCATGAATTGAGGATAATTTTGCACCAGTGTCCACTCGCGACTTAAGGTACATGGAAAACTGGGATAGCCATACCCACTCCACACGCCCTAACACTACTTTATCATCATCAGATAAATTATTATTCTCAGTCACAGCATTGGTTTTGAATGGTATTTGGCCGAACCCAATATCGTTATAGCTGGCGCCATCAGTAGAAGAGTTAGACGTGAATGCGGCACGACTACTCGTACTACGCTCCAGCGATTTCTTTTTATAATCAGATAAAATGGACTCTTGCTCATCAAGACGTTCGATGAGCTGCAATTGTGATTTGCTTAATTCATCCAGCCGCTTCAGCTGCCCGCCAATAATTTCTGCCTGCCGAGCAACAACATTATTGTTTTCTAAACGTATTTCCGCGAGATCACCTCGATGTACACAGGAATTCACCAATAATACCAATGGCACCAGACATATTTTTAGAAAGTTTTTCATATTTAATTTCGACTTAATGGAACCATTATTATTATAAATCAGGCATTTCTATAGTTAGACTGAATACCTTTATTTTTTTATTAAAAGTATAGGGTGAAAAGCCTATAAGTAGATACTCTTGGTCGCCGATCATCGCCGAAAGTATCAAGTTATCGCAGTGTTACAAGTCGCAATAAACGCTCCGTTTTCTCAATTATTGGAGCTACACGCATTTGATTAACCTATACGCTCCCGTCCTTGCAATGCAGTAAAGCGCGTACTAAGTCGCTATCGTTTTGAACGGCCCTAAGTATTTAAACCATGATGCGCTCTAGTGACAAATGGTTTGAGCCGGAGTTTAGCCTAATTTCGCGGTAAAATTCAACGTAATCAACCATTTGAGAAAGCCCTAACTAAACCTATTTGAGTTTTATAGACATGTATGTGTTCAATTTAAGAACTTAAGGGACGCCACGAAGGCTTTATTAATGTGTGTGGAGGTATGGACTATACGCCGATCACTCGAGGACGAAGTACAAACCAGCGCTTCCATACCCTCATGATGGATTGCACAAAACACCGCTCACATTAGTACTCCAGCCCGTTAAAACACTAGCCTTTCCTGCTAAACAACCCAGATCTATATCAAGGAAGACAATATCGGCAACGAATACCTTGCGGAAAGTTGTGAAATAACTGCGCCCTAGATTGACCCACATTGCGAATTTAGGCTGTTACAAATTAACACCCCACATAACGTCAGCTTACTCTTATCACCAACACGACCACCTCAGGCACCTCAAAAAACCAAGCTCGCCCAATAATACCCCGAACAAAAAAGGGAGCGAATTAGAATAGACGCCTCAAGAGTTTTCCCGCTGTCTTAGGCGCTCAACCTATAAAAGTACTTCTCTCACCAAACTGTCATAGATTCAAATAAAATAACATTCACATAGCCGAACACCATCATTGTTGTCGACACACTGTTTGACCGCAATAGAACAACGCCATCTTCGTTTTAATTTACCTACTAAATAACTCAAGTTTCGGGGTTCAAATGACCGTACTTAGAAGGGTGATTCATAATATTCTTGCTCCAACGTCAATACGTCCAGTTGCAAACTACGAATAAAGAACTCCGCAACCGCAGTAT
>JBLIMQ010000143.1:0-11226 GCA_047638775.1 Flavobacteriales bacterium | reverse complement strand
TTCGGTCAACTGTGTATAAATCATTAGCAATTTCCTTTGGTCAGAAAATGGCGTGGATTATACCAGTTGGCCATCTTCCTAAAAAATTGCACTTACAAGTTGAATTCAGGTAGCATAATAATTGAAACGCTTCGAACTCGAGTCCACGATAAGGCCTAAATGATACTTTCAAAATACGCCTAAACATGCCTAACCACAACAACCTAAAAATTACTATAGCTGGAACCTTATATCCCCCATTCTAACTAAAAAAACAGACGAGTTCTTCTGAAAAAACTTATCCGAACGCATAAAGTTAGAAGATCTTATTTAAAATTCAGTTCGGGTTTAGGCAGAGCACTCACAAATCATATATATAATTGGTCACGGATATAGTTAAGCTGTACTGTTACCTTATTTTAGATAAGTACTTAACCATAACAAATTTACTTCCATTAATATAAATATTAATGTAGTTTAAATACCGAACAATCCAAAGGAGAATCCATGCTAATACTAGGCATCACACGAGGAAACCTTCACTTAAGCGAAGACCTTAAAGACACATCTAACATCGTTGCGCACGACAGCTCAGCCGCCCTAATTAAAGACGGAGCGGTGATTTCGGCTATTGAAGAAGAAAGACTCAACAGGGTAAAACATTCGAATAAACACCCTACTTTATCTATACGTTCGATGTTCGAAAATACCGAATACTCTATAAATGATGTCGATAAAATATGTGTATTTTCGATGCTTGAACGGTATGAAAACCATTATAGGCTTCAAGCCCTAAAGCAGCGTGAAGCCTACATTTCACAAAAGCAAAAAATTATTAATTTGATTTATGACGCGACAGGTTATACCGTAGGCGAAGACAAAATATGCTTTGTACCTCATCAACTAAGCCATTCTATGCTCTCCTACTTTCAATCTGGTTATGAGGACAGCCTAATTGCCTCATTCGACGGAATCGGAGATGGCCTCTCAGGCCAGATATATCACAGTGACGGCCAATCAATCTCACTGATTCATACCTTGCCGGCGAAAAGTTCATTAGGGAACTTTTATAATGCCGCTATTGAGTTCTTGGGCTACGGAATGTTCGACGAATACAAAGTTATGGGCATGGCGCCTTACGGTGACCCCAATGTATTCAAGGAGGATTTCGATAACTTATATTCTCTACTACCAAATGGAGAAATTGAAATACACTGGGGGCAGTTTGACGCGTTCACGAACAAACTCAGTTTTCGAGAAGATCACTTAACCAAAGAACAAAAGGATTTTTCTATAGGTTTGCAGTTAACCCTTGAAAAACTAATGCTCCACATACTTAGCCACTACCAGACCCAAACGCAGTCCAAAAACCTATGCTTATCTGGTGGCGTAGCATTCAATTGCTCTTCTAACGGAAACATCATCAAAAAGAATATCTTCGATAAGGTCTTCGTTCACCCTGCATCACATGATGCCGGTGGAGCTCTAGGGGCCGCTCTATGTGGCTATCACCTAGATGATGAATTCTCCCTCGAACGTGCCTCTTACGCTATCAAGCCTTCTACTAAAAAATACGCTATTGATAGTGTATATTGGGGTAAAGATATTGGCGAAAACGCGACAATAGAGGACCAATTACGTCAATGGAGTGGCATTATCGAATTTGAAAAACATACTAATATTGCGACAACTACAGCTGAATTGTTAGCGAATGATAATGTACTTGGATGGGTTCAAGGACGATCAGAGTACGGGCCCAGAGCGCTTGGAAATCGAAGTATCCTGGCTGACCCGCGCCCAGAAAAAAATAAAACTAGAATTAATAAAATGGTGAAACTTCGAGAGGGCTATCGCCCATTCGCACCATCTGTGTTAAAAGAATATGCAAGCGATTACTACGATTTTCCCAATAAAGGAAGTGAATTTCCCTTTATGACGGTTATCCTTGAAGCTAAAGAAGAAAAACGTCAGGAGCTTGGCGCAGTAACGCATATTGACGGAACTGCGCGGGTACAAACTGTCACCAAAAATAATAATGCCAAGTATTGGAACCTAATTAACGAATTCAGAAAACTTACCGGTACGCCAATTTTACTCAACACCTCGTTTAATAATAATGTAGAACCTATAGTTGATTCGATAGAAGACTCGATCGTATGTTTTCTCACAACACAAATAAATTACCTTGTAATTGGCGACTACTTAATAAGTAAAAATGACATAGAAAGTAACATTTCAAATCTTCAGGTATCTAAGCTCTGCTACTCGATCATAGAGGAACGGAACGGGAAATATCAAATATACTTCAACAATTCCCACCATAAAAAAATAACCATAACAAAACAAATTTTTAAAATTCTAGTCGACATCGAAGGTCGAAAACTATTAAAAGACATTTTAGCGACCATAGGATCGAAGTCTGAACGCGACGAGGTAATTACTGACATGATTCGCCTATGGGGAGAGAGAATTATCAGAATTGCTCCGTAAGGGCTCGACGCTACTAGATAAAAATAAAGGTACTCACTGACGCACACTGGGTGTGTTAAATATATAAAGACATACTCAGTGTACTTCTTACAGCCCTATGGGCACCATATTCAATGTAACTGTAGAGTCATAATTGCAGTCTGTAGCGAATACGTCGAGTATGAATTGGAATCAACTTCAAGTGACCTTGATACCTATTAAGACATGGGCAAACTCATCATCACCAAGTAAAAAATCCTTTACACAGGTTATTTACCTTCTAATGTACTCCTTCTCACTGTAATCGTGTTCTTACCCCCTAGCGCAGTGTGAAACAAAAGGGTTTTTCAAGGGTTAACTTCTAGCACCTGCCGTAGCCCTGTTTCGTAGCCCTGTTTCGTAGCCCTGTTAGTCTATAATTACTGCCTCACTCCTACCGTTGTAATTAAACTTAACGCCACTTTGGATGGAGCCAACTTTTAATAAACGTCTTCCATCGAAACACTGATCACCTTCGACCCCCTCGCCAATGGTAAACTTACCTCTGCCAAAGCCGGAGGCTTATTGGCTTATTGGCTTACGCCCTAAAAGGACTCAAGTAAGCACCCTAGGCGCAAACAATTAGACATTAAGATTCAATTGATCGCGATGAGTCTCATTTTTTCCTCATCTCTAATATATTCTTTAGTCATATCTACATCCAAACCGACCGTTGAGACATAATATACCCTAGCCCAAAAAGCCTCCCCGTTAAAACTCCTTTGTCGTCCCATATACTGAAGGGCTATAGATATAGGACCGTTATCTTTTATAAAACCCACGACATTAGATACCGCCAACATCGGAGGAATACTCAAACATATATGAACATGATCTGGCATCAAATGACCTTCCTCGATAACAACGACCTTCTGCTGCGCCAAATCATGAAAAACATCTCTCAAATATTTTCGAAGACTACCAAATATCAACTTACACCTCTTTTTGGAAATAAATACAATATGTTACTTACAATCCCAACGCTTATAGGACAAAATTTTAGGGTCTCGCATAGGCTTCTCTCTTGACTTTTGGTCAGGCCTAAGAGTATCAATACCACGGTATAGGTAGAACCTATGCGAGTCACCCAGCAGGCTCAGGTTTACCTATTTTTAATTAGCCGGGCAGCGCATACAACACGTGAATTTAATACTCGACCGAGAAAAGACAATACGAAATATACACACGATCGGTATTGGTGTTACGAGCCTTTCTTTAGCTATCATTTGCAGTTCACAACTGGAATTCGTGTGCCAGCACAGAACATATGGTGAATGCGCCCACATCTTTACGATAAAACAATCCATTTGATACCGTCAATTATGTTCCGTAAATAGGCCTTCCTGATATATTTTTATTTGGTGACATTGCATCATTAGACTTAAACGTTGTACTTTTTTAGTTCGCCACATTAACACTATATTTCTACACCATCCTGTAGGGGATTAATAGTTTAATTGAAGAATTCACTCGCGCCGAATGAAATCGCTTCGTTGAACGCTAGTAATTTTAGAACACTTCGCCCAAAACTTTTCTTATTACGATATTTCCGTGGACTCTACACGCTATCTACTATGGAGCTGGCATTTACTTGTTCGAAAAATCATTAGCTTCAGCCTCCACCCAAATAAAACTCTGATGCTAAATTCAACTGCCTGAAACTTCAATTAAGAAGTAATCTCGCCGCTAAACAAGCCACTACCCACTAGGGCTTAACTCACCTTTTATAGTAAAAACGGTTTTATTTCGTATACACTAGCGGGAATGGATCCATGGTGCATTCGAAGTATGAAATTTCAGGATTAATACAATAGGTCAAAAACTCACCCAGATTGAGCAACCGTACAATACAAGCGATTATAACTTTGCAAGTCCTTACTGTTACTATTATATCCACTAACTCTTATCAGAAATTATGGGGTCATCGCGGTCCAAATTTTTCAAGGCAGAAAACCACAACGAGCATCTAGTTCAGTGCGCCGGGGGTAGTGACACTAGACCACAGCATTTACTTTGCATTCATTGCGTATAGAAAAATAGTGCCGAGTTTTTCTTCATAAAGAAAGCTTCTGATGGAATTTATGAGCGGCAACTAAATCCGATGCTTATGAAGTACATCCAAGTCTACCGGGGTCGTTACATTTATAGCTGTTACTGGGTAGGGTAGAACCAAGATCTAGAGTTTTAGAGGTCAGCGTTGCGAGGAAGATTAACAATTGAAACATATAGAGGTCTTGCATGTGTCATCACCCTCCAACATAATACGGCTCATAAATTATAACAAGAGTGTGTAATGGCAATTGTATTTGATATTTTAAGTCGAGATACTGATATCGGCGGGTTGGCGAGTTTGAATCGCTTTGGCTACAAAGAGTCAGGCATAGTCAATTCTGATGTGGTGATCACGGACGACACGATCATTCCTTATTGTTTAGACTCGGATTCTGAGTGCTTGATTTTTACGCAGATGCCTTTGGGTTTTGACCTTACATCCGCTCCCTTTATATTTATATCACAAAAGCTTTTAGCTATAAAGTTAATAGCGGTTCCCTATGCTGAACTGGACTCCTTAGCTGACAAAGTAGCAATGCCTAACAAACTAGTATTTATCCAGTCGACTGGTAGAGCAGGTTCGACACTAATAAGTCAGGTTCTAAATAGAGTTGATGGTGTTTGTAGCTTTTCAGAGCCAGATTTTTTTACCAATTTTATTCCTCTTGCGTATCATGCAGAAAATAAAAAAAGTTTAGTACCATTATTGCAGAACTGCCTTAAATTATTTATATATCCCTTTGCCGATCAAACCGTCAGCATCAAATTTCGATCTGACAATATTGACATTGCCGAATTATTTCATCTTGCATTCACAGAAGCAAAACATATATTTATTTATAGAAATGCTATAGATTGGTCGGCCTCTTGGTGGAATATATTAGAAAATAACGGCATGGCTAATGATGGCGATGTAGATTTCATTGGTGATAGCAATCGTATTGCAGGCCGCTCAGACCATTTGCAAGCTTGCCTTCCTGAGGGCGTAGTCAAGGTTCCTGGACTTACAGGTTTCTTAGCGCTGTGGCTATTTAATGTCGATGCGTACCTGCGCGCTGTAGAGCATGGAGTTCCATTTTTCACATTCAAATTTGAGGATCTACTGAGTGATCGACGTTTGATGCTGGAAAAGCTATTTGAGTATATCGATATTCCGTTAACACAATTGGATCGAGCATTAATTGGATTTGAAAAACACTCGCAAAAGCGTGGTGAAAAATTCGACGGAGGTAACGCCCTAGCTATGACGCAAGAGCAAATCAACACTATAACGCAGTTGCTTGCTCAGCATCCTCGATCACTCACCTTTGATGAGACTCTCACGGGAACTGTACACCCACAATGTTAGTGTCGAAACGAGACATGCGTTCCAAGTTTTCCGTATGCCTATACAAGACTTCGGGCTAGAGCTAAACCTATAACATGCATATTTGTGAGTTATTTTTACTAAGTATGTATGAGAACGAAATTTATGAGGATTAATGTAATTATTTTATATTGCGATCAGCTTCAGGGAAAACATTTAGGATTTCAGTATCCTGTAGCAAGAACCGCAAACTAGGACGGTCTGCGAAGCGTATTCGTGCATTTCAGTCAGGCCTTTACCACTCATGCGCAATGCAGCCCCTCTAGGGCAGCTATGATTACTTGTAAGCCGGCACACGAATATGGGGCTGAGTGCATTAAGGGCTTTCATGACCATCAAAATATATTGTCTGGGCATGAACCTATACTGGCGTGCGAGTCCCGTAACACCGGATACCAGACAGTACACTTTGGTAAAAATCACCTTTAGTTATCATTGGGCGAGCTAGGCTATGATGAGGGGCTAATAACCGATCACGTTCATTTGAGTCAAGCCGACGTTGAGCGCTTAGAGGTTGCTCATGCTTCTCCAATTCTACAATCCGATTATCTTGCTCATAATGAGGAAAAAATCTTGCCTCGAAAATTATAAACTGTACGATCGCCCTTTATTTTTTGTGTTTTCACCCAATTTACCTTATCCGCAGTTCTTCTAGGACAAAAATATATTGAACGGTACGATCCGCGCGGCATGAAGATCGATGAGAATTTTTATGCGGAAGAGCTTAAGAATAAAGCTCCTGTCAAAAAGAGCATGTAATGCGTAGTCATGGAGTACATGATTAGGAAGAACTCAAGAAAGACATAGCGGATTATTACTCCATGATCGAGGTAATAGATGGGCACTTTAGTTCCGTCTTAGACAGACTAAAAAGTAAATCGTTTGCACTAGCACTATAGTGTTAATACTGGACGATCATCGTAATTTAATGGGGGCGCATAAAATGCGTTTAAAAAGGGACCTTCCCTTATGATAAATTATATAGAATACCTTGTATTCTTAAACTGCCAGCGAGCGTCGCATCAGGGCGAGACAGTATAGATGATATCCTCGACTCAACAGGCTTTGCCGTGTCTATCCTTACCCTAATCGAGTTTAACCCTCCTTGCCTGGTAGAGACTATGAGCCGCGACTCACACCCAGAGTAAGAGTGCGCGTTTTTTGAGCACGACTCCGTCTACTGGGGAACTCATCCGTTTTATGGCGCCCACACTAGGAAGCAAAAGCAGCCCAGTACTTTGGAGATGATAATACCGTAGGACTATATGACATGAAAAAAGACCCTTTTGAGCTAGAAAGCTGTGATGCTTACCTGAATATGCCGCCTTTCTGAAGACTTGGCCTCTCACTCAAAAATGTGATGGACAGGCGCGAATGGACCTGACGGCGCGATTTATGACAGTGATGAGCACAAACAAAAAGGCAAAGGGCTTTCTAGGAACTAAAGGTTACTACAGAGAACATGCTGTCAATATTTACTGAATAGTTATTTCCCACGATTGACCTGTTAATCGCCTTAAATTAAACACTAGCGTATTGATTTAATCCGCGTATTAAATACAGGCCAGCTAAGCCAAAGAAAAGCCGTAAGGCCGATGGCAGTATAGATTGCTGGCTGAGGGTTTTCCAGTGTACTAATTGACCCCGCATAACTCGCGATAATAGCATACGGAACAACATTACCTAGCCAAACAAGTAAAAACTTTAGTAACGGCATTCGAGTCATTCCAGCCATGCACGCAGACACTTCTGGAAGTATAGGAATAATGCGCGACAGAAGAATAATCGCAACACCGTGCCTACCAAATGTTTCTTGCGCTTCAAGACGTCGATGCTCTTCTTTGATTAAAAAGTTAACCAGTAAATCTCCATAACGGCGACTTAAGCCATAGCCACTTACGCCAGCAAGAAAAAGTCCAATAATGGCCGATATAGCCCCAAGAGCATGACCTAAGAAAAAACCACTTAAGATTATGACGGTTAAGGTCGGCACGGCTATGAACAAATCAGCAAATAAAAGTGCTATAACAAACCCTGCAACCCAGACGGGTGACGAACTTTGCGCTACATTCAACCAAACCTCAACCTTCTCTATGGTGGTTGCGTATTTCGCTGAAACTGAACACCCATTTCGGTTGAAAGTGATCACTCAAACCCCCTAAGCATTTCGAGTTTACTTTTTACTGTAAGTGATCACCTTCAGTCAAGGTTGTTAGCAGTTTTCTCATCGATTCACCCTTAAGTTCAAGTTTATGAGCGTTATGTAGTAAACGATCCAAAATGGCATCAGCCAGTGTGGGGTCGGCGATAAAACTATGCCATTGAGTTATCGGAAGCTGGCTGGTAAAGATTGTTGACTTGCTGTTGTGTCGATCCTCCATAATCTCCAATAAATCATTGCGCTGACTTTGGGTCAGGGTTTCCAGTCCCCAGTCGTCGATAATTAGAACGTCCATCTTGGCTATTTGCGCGAGCACTTTAAGATAACTTCCGTCGCCATGAGAGATTGTCAATTGTTCAAATAAACGCGTGGCTCTAAAGTAACGTACGCGGTATCCCTGATGGCAAGCGTGATGCCCTAGCGCACAAGCCAAGTATGTTTTGCCGCAACCTGTTGGGCCTGTGATAACAATATTTTGGTGGCGGTTGATCCAGTCATTGCTTTGCAGTCCCGCGACGGTGCTTTGTTTTAACCCGCGGGGATGACGGTAATCGATATCTTCTAGCCGAGCCGGTACTTTGAACTGCGCAGCTTTAAGTAATCGCTGTAAACGTTTGTCATCGCGAGAAGTGACTTCCTTCTGCACCGCCAATCCTATCCGTTCAGCAAAGCTCAGGCCCTCATAGGTGCCCGGCTGACTATACTGCATCTCTAGCGCATCGGCTAAACCGGTTAATTTTAATTGGCGCAGCTGCTGTAAACTTTGATTCTGTAACATTGTGTGATTCCTCTTTTGGAGTTAATGGTAATAGTCTGAGCCACGGACATTGGTATGATGACCCGCGCTGGGTTGTGGTTGATTTAGGGGAAGCGGAAGTTGATCCATGTTTGATTCGAGAATTGATTTAACGTTTTTAAGACGAGGTGCCTTAATGTGCAGTGAGCGCTGGCAGGCCGCTTCAAGTCTCGAGGGAGTGTATTGTTTGCTGAGGTTAAGTAAGCCCAGACAAGCTCTATACGCTTGCTCTGGATGTTTCTTTTGTTGGATCAAGGCTTTAACCACCTGCTGCGTAAATGGTCCAATTCGCCTTCCCCTGCTCGCTAACTTTTGAGGCGTCCAATCTTGGTGTGCTTTGTGGGCTTTCGGCATGTGCTGCGTATCGGTTGTAAATTTCCCTGTTGAATGGCTTCGAGGATGCCGTGTAACTTGCTTGCCCTTAAAGAGCAAGGCAACCCCGTCACTAGTCGCCTGAACCTCTACCTGAGCCTTGACCAGGTGATGTGGAACGGAGTAAAAAGCCTTATCGAACTCAATGTGGTAATCGATATTGACCCGCGCTAATTTAAATTCGATATATTCATAAGCCTTGCTCGGCAAGGGTTGGAGAGCCGGTTTATCGAGTAATTCAAATTGACTTAAGCGACTGCCAGGGAGTTTTTTAAACGGTCGTTGATTGAGGTCGACCAATAACACTGCGATAACTCGATTGAGCTCAGCCAGTGTAAAGAACGTCTGGTGCCGTAACCTCGCCAATATCCAGCGTTGAACAATGAGTACGGAATTTTCAGCTTTGGCCTTGTCCTTGGGTTTTAATGGGCGAGCAGGAATAACAACCGTTTTGTAATGGGATGCCATATGTTGATAGCTCACATTAATAACGGGCTCATAACGGCACGGCTTACTGACAGCGCTACGAAGCTGGTCGGGGACGAGGATTTCAGGGACGCCACCAAAGAATTCAAAAGCCTTAACATGGGCATCGATCCAGTCTGCTTTACGCTGCGAGCATGATGCGTAAGCAAAGGTATAGTTGCTCGCACCCAGCGTGGCGACAAATATTTCAGCAAAGCGTATCTCGCCAGTTTCGGGATCCACGATAGGCACAGTGGCTCCACTGTAATCGACAAACAGCTTCTCGCCAGCTTTATGAATATGCCGCATAGAGCGTTGCTGAGCCTTAACCCATTGCCGGTAGTAATCACAATACTGCGTGTATTGATAACCCGCATCACCGTGCACGTCCTTATATTCTTCCCATAAGAGCAGCTTAGTGACTCCTTTGCGTTTTAATTCTTGATGTATTGATGCGCAATCAGGGGCTACTCGTCCGTGGCGGCCTTTGTATTTTGGTGATGGAAAGAGCATTTGCTCTAAATCGCTATCGTTAATGTCAGGTGATAGTGGCCAAGATAAATTGACGTCATTAGCGCGCTGAATGTAGGTGGAGACAGTGCCGACGCCGATGTTTAGGCTTCGAGAAATTTTTCTATGGCTTAGTTTTGCTTCGAATTTGAGACGAAGGATCTCTTTGATATGTCGCATTGCTAATCTCTTGTTTGGCATCGTACCCTCGGCGTAAAACGACTAGGATACAGTGCTAAAACGAATGAAATTAATGCGTAGGAAAGGATATCGGTTGAAAGTGATCACTCATTTCGGTAACTACCAAAAAGTGATCATTTTTAACCGAAATGAGTGATCACGTTCAACCGAAAGAGGTGATCACTTTGCGCCGAAATAGGTGTTCATGTTCGTCCGAAATATGCAGTGGTTAAACCGGTAAATTTCAGCATAATAAAGGTACAGGAAAAAACTATAGCTAGTTTGATCATAATTTTAAGTAATGATTTCATGTTTTTTATTCCAACTTACGAGTAAGCACTCAACATTTTACTATCGTGGACTGAAGCTAATCAGGTATTGCCGCTATAACGTCCAGCATCAGGGTAATTGCTCTCACAAAATACGTGAAAGGCGCCTTTATATCTTTCGTTTCATAATTTTATAGGCAATACTTGGGAGCAGTGCCAGCAAAAAACGTAACAGCTTTACTTTTCCCACATTGTTAACGGCTATGCCTTTTTCAATGCCATCGATAATACTGATGTGGTCAAGTAAACTTGTACAACCCTACAAACTATTTTTCGAATAATACCCCTGGAAATTGATAGCTAAAACTCTAAGAGTTTCATTGCTAACGCGCTTCACTTACCGTCCCCTCAATAGCCAATAAAGAACCTGACGCAACAGCGTCTGATTCTTTATTGGCTATTGAGGGGATATGTTTGTTAAGCCTGATTGCGGTGTGCTTCCGCCTCTGCTGGACACAAATAATTATTAAAACTGTGTGCTCGATGAAAGTTATAATGCCTAATGTAG
>JBLIMQ010000142.1:0-11238 GCA_047638775.1 Flavobacteriales bacterium | reverse complement strand
GCGGCGTTCTTCAATTTGATGTACGTACCATCACAGCACCTAAAGGTGACGTTAAGGTCGTCGTAAGCTGTAGTGCGGCTGGGGGCTATTGTGGTGAAATCCCATTGAACGAACACCTACCGGCCGTCGAAGCGAAAGAATGGTCCACCGTATCGATCGAATTAATATGCTTCTCAAAAGCTGGGGTAGACTTCGAACGCACAGGCGTACCGTTCGCACTAACGTCTGATGCAGAAGCGAATTTACGTATTGCCAATATTCGTTACATGTCCGAAAAACCGGAATCTACTACCGTAAGCTGCCCGTAGCATAATATTATTGCGGCCTAATACGAGCCGTAATAAAAAGCCCCCGCAGCCAACACAAATGGCTACGGGGGTTCTTATATCAAACAATTATTAGATTAAACTTGCTAACGTGAATTTACTAACTTAGTTTTTCTAACGTGGCTTTACTACCTTGTATTTACTCGCTGGGTTTTCTCGTCGAATAGGTTTGATTTCAGGGACTGACTAATCTCGCTTCAATTTCGCTTCAAACACTTTCCCACATACTCTTATCAAACTCACAAATATCTCATCACTCGGCAACATTTTCGAGCGCCTTCGTAGTGATCCTTCTACATGTCTTTAAGCTCGTGATTTAACAACATCGCCTTGTAAAATCGCGCTAAAAGACTCGATCGAGTCGTTACTGATTGCTTGAAAATTTTACTAATATTTAGCAGCTCTTCTTTATCTAAGCACTCAGTATCCGAGAGGTTAAATGAATCCATATTCCAATTTTGAAAACTCCGGTCTTTAATCGGATCATCAATCAATACTTGAATATTTTTATGGCGAAGATCTTTCTCGAGTATCACCATCAATGTATTTAACGTCGTTTCGTCGCCCTCAATTATTTGAAGGAATCGGCCTTGATGATAGAAAAGTAAACTGGTTATAGAGAATTGAGCATTATTATGTTTCGCTTTTTTTGAGATATCATCTATAACATCATCAACATCGATTTCTCTGCCAACATACTCACTGCCACATATTCACAAGCAGTAACGATTAAATGCATTGTTTTAATTACCCCTGTATATCAATAGCACCGTCATAAAGGAGTGGTTATTTCGCCGAACTCCTAAATTCTAACCCTAAATTCTAACGCCTAAATTTCTAACTCTTGAACGGCTAAGCGGGCTAAATACTCACCGCCGCAAATCCCAAAAAAGCTAACACGTAAATACCGACGGTTTGAATCACCGTCGCCAGCACGGCAATGATGGCACTTTGAATGTACTTTGCACCCAACATAAAAGAAAACACAACCGCCGTAAAAGCAAACGACAAGACCGTTCCAATGAGGCTATCAGCGAAGAACGCGATTATAAACGCCCCACCTACGGCCGAGATCACTACCGCAATTAAACAACTGAAAAAACCAGTTTTAGCGGCGTTTAGCATTTTTGCAGAAATCATCACAGGCACAATCGTAAGCAGTATTAATACGCCAACGCCGATTAAAAAACCCATGCAGCTCTCCTTATTTTTATCTATAGGTAGAATATCTACAGAGTACTTTGCAGTATCCGAACGGGTTCGTCCATATATAGATGATTCTCATTGACATATAAAGGGATATCTAGCGTAATGTCTACAGTGACATCTAGAGTGACACGTATGGGTATATCCAACATACGTAGTAATACCGATATAGCTACACGCAGTCACATTCTAACCGAAAGAATACGCCTGAGTGTCTATAGGTCAAGCATCACTTTATAGGTGAAAGCAGACTCGGATTAATCACAAGATTCCTTACACCGTGTGCATGGTCTTCATCGAAAACATTGTCCTTACACCACTCACCGACCGTTTCGATATCAACCTTAACAATGTTAGGCCGCACACTCCACGTAACCTGGAAGGGTGATCCAGCCTCGCTGTAACTCGGCCCAGTTGTCGATCCTTCATAGACAACTGGCGTGCCGGTATTATTAGGGATATTCAATGCTTGAAACTTACCGCCAAGCTCTCCTACCTCTCCAACCTCTCCAAGCGTCCCAACCTCTCCGACCTTCCCAACCTTCGTCAACTCGGAAAAATCTAATGCGCCATTGTCACCTAAAGAGCCACCTAAAGAGCCATTAACTAAAACGACTACCAGCGTCTCTACACGTAATTGTGGATTTTTAATCGACTCACTAAGGCAGGAGCCTAATGTAGGCCCAGGTTTAACCTGCGCAGAAGAATGGACATAGTGCACCTCAATCGTATCACCCGATTGAAGGCCACCGTGTTCACTTGGGCATATCTCGCTCGTAACGGGTGTCGATTCGGCTTGACTTAATTTCCCAGAATAACCATAACCTGTTTGAAAGCCATGACCGTCACCATTACCGGCATAACGTGTAAACTCGCCGCCAGCATGTTCCGCGTTTTTGTGGAAGTGTATATTGCATAGGTTCAACTCAGTCGATGCCGGCGCTGTACCAAATATGCGGGTATTTTTACCGGCACTAGAATTGATATTACGCGGCGATTGCGGGCCAAAACCCTTACCTTCTGCATTGCCAGCAAGATTGAGTCGCTGCTTCGCAATTTTATCATTATCCACCTGCTCCTCATGAACCGGCTTAGCCTGCGCCGGCAATGCGAAAAAAGCTATTACCATGGATAACAAAAAGGGAGCCTTACTCATAACCTATCCTTGCACGTGATTAGTTCGATTCTTTCCTCTGATAATAGTAGCCGCTATATTGTTAAGCAAACTCGGTTACGCAAACTCGGTTAAGCAAACGTCTGCAAACAAACGCCTGTTAAGCAAACTCCACCGGCCAATAGGTTTATAGCGATTACCGATGGCCTCGTGACAGATTTTAATCTTGATATGTTTATCGTACTTCATCAAAGGGCCATTATTTCTTAAGCAGTCTATTGTCATATTCGAGCCACGTCCTTACCTTTGCAAGACAGGGGATCGCCCCCGGCCTTGCTCTGCCCTACCCCTACCCCAGCACCAACCTCTAAACTAAGAATTATCGACAGACTATTTGTCGTATAAAAATATATTATCAACGCCGAAGTCTCCAACCTCGCCCAAAGTATTATGTTTGAAAATATTCTCACCTATCAGGTTGCCTTCACTTACGGCCTCTTCCCCGGGGAAGAAACATGCGCCACCAATACCCTCACCGCATAGATAAATACCATAACCGTCACTATTTACAATGACATTATTATTAATGGTCGTCTCATCGCCCTGAATATGAATACCACCACTTAAACTGTCTCTAATGAAATTATTTTCGATGACATTGTTCTTATTATTAAATACATCGGGTCCAACAAAAGATACTGGATCCATAACCGACACCCCAGATCTTGACGCGCCTGCAATTCGATTATTTCGCACTATCACTTCGTTACTCGGTAAATGAACATGATCCTGATAATTACCTATAAACATATTATCTTCAATCACACTACCAGGACCTGCGAATATAAATATTCCCCTAGACCCAGGCACCGTAGGCTCGTCCGTTCTCGCTGTACGCTTTCGCGCAATAATACTATTTACAACATGTAAATTTGGTGAGCCCTTCCATGCAAATATTGCCGCCTCGCGTTTTATAGCAACACCCACTGGGTGACCAATCGTAAGATTACGTATAGCGACATTGGATGCCCTCACCTCAATAATTGCATCCAATGGATTTCCCGCATTACCGAGTGCGCCTTCGCGCCCACCCGCCGTTGTAATTATTGTTCTTCGTTTGTTTTTTCCCTGTAAGGTAATTCCCGGCGTTTGAATAAACAAATTTTCGTGATACTTACCCCTAGCAATTACTATTATGTCGCCATCCACCGCTTTATCAATAGCCGTTTGTATACTACGGCAGGGGTCGTTATATGAACATATATCCCCATCGCCTTTTTTATTTACAAACAATTCACCCGCAACAACGTTTAACTGGATCGATAGCGCAATAATAATGGCTACTATTTTTAATATCATAATATTTAAAACCTAACAAATTAATTTATGGAACATTCGTTAAATTCTATTAATTAAAGAAAGTTCATTAAAGAAAGTTCATTAAAGAAAGTTCATTAAAGAAAGTTCAACGAATAAATTGATAGTCGTGGGGCACTAACGAAACTTACAGCCGTTTACTAATGTCCGAAAATAAATATTAAATGGTATAAAAAATATAATTCATAACACGAATTAAGATAAGAACAAGTAAAAACGTACACGCATTGTCGTCGTTAACATCACCGCTTGTGCTACGAAAACTTTTGGACAACGCGATGTTTTACAAGTCACACGCCCAGGGACAATAAAATATTTTATTTTTATTTTTATTTAGGTGAAATGCTAGCTCGAGTGAAATATGCCCGTACGCAACATTAAAATACCCAAGTATATAGGGGCTACAGAAGTATCGAGCAATACTAATAAATCGAACCCAAGTGTATGAGTGCGCTCAGCAAACAAATACAACAAGGTGGTCTCGCTCAATTCGAAATTGGACAATGATAGAAGAGGTCGAGCTCAACCCAGAGATCAAAAAGACGGGAACCTATATGTTTTGACGACAACTACCTTGAAAACTCCGTTTTTGTTGCTTGCTTTCAGTTCTGTTAGTTTACTCACCAAATTGTATTAACTATCGATGAGTCTCTAAGATTACCATCTGCAGTCACCAACACTGCATTACAAACAACAGAAGTTGCACTAATAATCCTGTCGGCAGGATCTTTATTAATATCCGAACCAAAACCAACAGATTTTTCAGCTATTTCAGGCGTAATTGACTGTACTTGTATATTTCTAGACTTAAGAAATAAGTGAATAAATTCCGCAGCAGGAATCGATACCTCTATACGTTTTTTCTTAATCAGCATTGATATCTCCCAAATCGAAATATCTGCAATCATTAGCAACCGGTTCTTATCTGCACTTTCTATAGCATCTACTGCAGCCGGAGTAAGTTCTGAAGGTTTGAGAGCATCCCAAATAATCGCACAAGTATCCATTAAAATCACAACATAGCATCCCATTCATCGTCACTAGGGCTTGTGACATCTCCAACCTTAGCGGTTAATGCCAACTCCCTTAATCGCTCCTTAGCCATATCTTTTTGGCCAATAGGCATAGTAATTGTCGCTAAAACCCTTCCATTTGAGCTGACTGAAATTTCCTCCCCAGCATTTGCATTTTCTAGGTATTTCAATAAGTTGGATCTAAAATCACTAATATTTACAATTTGCATACAGCCTCCCTTATAAGTTGTACATACACATTGTACAACATCGCTATACCTTCTGCTAGGAATATCAACTCAAGATCGTCAACCAATGGGTTGAGTGGATAAGGATAACCGTATGAATTTTATGACATATACTGCCTGAATAACTTACGATAAATACTGGCAAGACTGAAGACCAAACACAACTAGACTAAAGTAAACAATGAAATTTTAGCCCCAGTACATTCAATCGCCGTCTAGTTCCGCTTCCTAGTTACGAAGTCGAACACCTTTAAAATAACAATGCGTCTCACTAATCTCTGGATCATGGAAATCATCTATCACAAATAACACTACTTCCTTGAACATTAACGAAGCACATAAAACAATAGTCTAACATTGTTGCAACTCGCCAATCATTTCCTCCAAATATCCATGCTGATTATCTTCCTCGAAAAATTGTACATATAAGCAGTAGCCGCCCTTTAGGTTCATTAGAATAACGCTTTCCATTATTTCACCATAAAGATCCATTTCAATGTGAATACGATGGAATTCGGCACCATTGATATAGTAGTTTCCAACTGCATTTTTTACTACAATACTTATTCCCACCTTATCAAATGACTCGACTAATATATCTGTAAACTCTTCATATGAACCAGCACCTGTGCTCTCTATGGAAACCGTCATACTCGTAAAACCCTCAATACCAGAATTAGTCGGATAAGCGTTAACCACATAGCTGGCTCCAAAAGTATTCTCTCCATAAGCACCCTCGCCAAAACTTTCATCCAGAATGTCAATAATTTCCGCTTGTGGAACTATACGCAGCCGTGTACGTTATCAATTTCTAGAGCGATTTACACTGAACTTGACATTCATCTTCATAATGAACGTGACTACGATACAAATATTGCACTGCCCTTACTCACATCTAATTAATTGGGCAAAAAAAAACCGCTCATAATTGAGCTGTCTTTTTTAATTATCCTCAGCACTAACCTCAAAAATAAGCTGACCAGCAACTCAAATTGTTCGTCATAGCAAGTCTGCTTAATTCGCTGAACTAGATTCGATGAGCTTCGCAGATTTGGATGACGAGCTTTATAGCTTAGGTTTTTACTTAGGAGTCTATTTATATAGGGAGCCCTACCAGTACTACTGATAAGGCTCCGTAGGTATTGTGCTTTTATGGCGTAGTGATTTCTATCGCTTCGTCGACACTGTCGGCAAAGTAAAAGTCATCTAAAAGGTAGCTACCGTTGTTCCACTCACCCACATGCACTTCACTCAATTCGCTTAAGTCAACACCACTAACCCAGCTCAAAGGCAAATCGATTTTTATCCATTCGTCGAAAGATGAACTAATGTCTACCCAACCACTCCAACTGCTGCCGTTGGCGTCTACTACGCGTACATAATGTGTATTGTTGCCTTGAAGATCTTTAATACTAAAGATTAAATAGTCATGCTCACTTGCATCAACACTACCACTAGTCGCTAATATTATGGCTGACTTTCCAGATTCTGGGTTGCCGGTAGAATTCGCGGTATACGAAATTGCCTGGCTGCCATCTGCATGCGCGCTATCATCAACAAGACTGACAGATGCACCTGAGTCCGCACTAAACCCACTTCCGGCTTCAAAGTTTTGGAACCAAATCGCAGCACCTACTACTGGTACTTCGCCGTCGTCAGTAATAAGTTCTAGCCAATTAAGGTTGAACCCGCCCTCATCAACGCTCACGCGTAATATTTGCTCACCGCTTTCTAAGTATACGGCTGGGACACTAAGCGTTTCCCAATTTTGCCAGCCGCCGGTAGAAGGTACACTTAAAGACCCAGAAACATCGCTTCCATTCATTTCAATATGCAAACTTCCACTCTCATTTGATGCAACACGAACGTTAAGAGTATAGGTACCCGCTTCAGCAACATTGACGGTGTATTCCAAATACTCGCCAGTTTGCGTCCAGCCGATATTGAAGCCGCTTTCGTTTGACGCTTCGACGTCGACATCGTCTTCGCGGTAGGCGTTACCATTGTTACCTTCATCCGTATCCATATACGCAGGATCGGTATTACCTATATCGTAATCTTCCGCTTCGATACGCCCGGGTATTTGGCTTGGCGCTCCTAAGTACGGTACCTGGTCTGAATCGGTTGGGTCTGTTGGGTCTGTTGGGTCTGCTGGGTCTGCTGGGTCTGTTGGGTCAATAGGATCGAGATCACTAGCAAGACGCATGTTCATGCTCGTAAAGTTAAACTCTCCTCCATCAAAAACCACTCGTATAATCGCATCACCTGCGGGCAAATTAAATGCTTCTGACCGAACATCTACGTAATCTTGCCAATCGAGCGTCGCGGGGATATTTACGGTAGATAAAAGCGGCTGAACGCCCTCACCAAGATCGATTTCCAGATGCAATGTTCCGCCAGACGAGCCAGATGCAACGCGGAATGTCGCGGTATATGCTTGTGCTTCTGTAGTATTAACAGAATACTCTAACCACTCATCAGCATTTACCCAACCGACATTAAAGCCACCTTCGGCACTCACTTCGATGTCTACAGAATCTGTACGGTATGCGCCGCCATTGTTACCCGTGCCAGAATCACTATAGGCGACTCTAGAACCACCAAGATCGTAGTTTTCAGCTTCGATTAAACCAGGAATAGATACCGCCTCACCAAGAAAAGGATCTTGTACTGGTAGAGGTGGCGCAAGATACTCGTGCGGGCTGAAACCTTCACCCGTTAACCAACGGAAAGTACTTACTGAACGCGGTGGCACGGTTGCTGTAATTTGATTCCCTTCAGTCATAATAGCTAGCGGCTGAGTGTCGGAGGTTTGGTTTACAACAACCATGGCAACACGGCCGTCTTGGTTTAAAAAAGCCACATTCGTCACGGTATCTAAAGAACCATAGTTGGTGTCAATGCGCACGGCACCTGGGCGAATATACTTAGTAAACTGCCCCTGCATGTAAAATTCAGGCGTATGGTAATAGGCTTTGCTGCTATCAGTCGGTTGAATCAAGATAGTTGGATCGAAGGCACCCAAACTATTATAGGGGCTTTGATTCGCCTCTGATAAATCCTGGTTCGCCATTGTTACCCAGCTTATATAGGCCTCTGACCAGTTACGGAAATGGCGTACGAGAGTTTCAAAAGAACGTCTATTACCATCCCCATCAACACCCCATAAAGAACCTTCTGTGAATACTAGGCTTTTAGCCGGATGTGCATCGTGCAAGTCCGTCATTTGGTCCGGCGTACCGGCGTAATGGTGAAAGGCTGTAGCATCTAGGTAATGCTCTTTGCCAAGCGCTTTAAGGCTTTCAATCTGAAGGTCGTGCTTCTGCCATTGATCAAAATTGTGATCATTGGTCCAAAGCTTAACATCAAGTTCAGGACCAAAATCACCACCTATATTATGAAAGTTTTCATACACTTCGATTAATATGTCACGCTCCATTTCCCACGTAATGCTCATGCCGGGATAAGACGATGGCGTGAAGTAATGTTCGTTTTGCATAGTCAAAGCATAAATTGGAATGCCTTCAGCCTGGTAGGCCTCGACAAAATTACGTAAGTAAGCGGCGTAATCATCAACCATATCGGCCATCAATGGACCACCACTAACCATGTCATTACCGGTGCGCATCCACGCAGGTGGTGACCACGCTGAGCCAACAAATTTAAGCTCACTATTCGATTCGGCCGCCACAGAAATGGCTAGTTTTACCGTATCGATAATGCCAAGACTACGATCACGCTCAATCGAAAAGTCTTCACCTTCTTCATGCAAGCTGTACCAACCATCCGGATCTTGTGGCACAGGGATCGCCATACGGCCATCACCAAAGTCCGAGGTACCAATAGCTAGACGGAACATCGACATACCTATGCCCGTGCTGGGGTCGATCAGTTCTCGTAATACGTCGCGTTGCTGCGCGATAGTTTTGTTTTTTTGTATGGTGTAGACAGTGGTGTGTTCTAGGGACGCGCCAATACCGCGAATAGTTTGGTACTTTATACTTGGATCAACCCAAATGACATTACTGTCAGTCGTTCCTTGTTGAGTAATTGTATAAGCTTCGTGCGCGCTAAGCTTGTTGGGAATCTCGGACTCGGGCCAAGGCGTTGTATACCATTGCTGGTCCATAGGATGATATTCAGAGGAGGACGATGCTTCGGCAGAGAAATCCTGCGCCATTGCAACAGCACTCATTAACGAAATCACAGAAGCGAAGGTGACGCGACACAAAACAGACACTCCCCTCATTCGCCGTGGGATTTTATTTGACATAGTTATTCCTATTTACAATATTTGTTCTTAGTTATTATTTTAATTTATGAACGCAGCATCTTTTCCTTTTAAGCTTCTAATCGATCCTCGGTCTTACTCGATCTGCAAGCGCAAACTGTTTTGTAGATTCCCTCTCACGCAACACCGCGTTACGACGAGGCCCCGCGAATGGACGTCACCATAAGCTGATACAACTAGATTCGACCTAATTCTTAACTGACGGTTTCAATGGATGGAATATCTACAGATCGATTAATACATAGGGTAAGAATGGTGTCGTTCGAACTTAGCCAAACGCTGATAGGCTTGCGCTAGGTAAGCGTTCTAGTGTTTAAGAACGAAGCTAAAGTGCGTTTGAATATAGCCATCCATCACTGAAAATGGGCTTATGCGCGCCGGCTTTTCACTGTTACACCAAACGCAAACCACTTAATGGAATGAAAAAACTAACTTTATATGTATAAATAGTTGGATGTTTAACCGAGAAAATATTGCACGTTCGCAGCGGCTGGACAATTCAAACGACAATTCACCGTATGAGATAATTATTTAAAACAGTACTAAGGCTTAGGGATAAGTACTGAATCGTTTAATCTGGCGGAGATTTTTTGTAGAAAAAACCTAAGGTTTAACGGAGGCGCGTTTCGTCGATACTAAAAAAATGGTGAAGAAATAGTGAATTGAATGACATAACAGTATACCTGCTGTAAGTCCGTAATAATTGTAGCTTCGTTAACTTCAATCTTTACTTTCCAGTTAAGATAGAAGATTACATTGTTCGTTGTGATGATATCTACAAGATCTGAATAACACGATAGTAGACACATATTAAATAGTGAATATCAAATAGCGAACCCGCTTCCTGTGGTCCACATTAATTATGGCTTTTAGCTTATAGGGCTTCTAAGATCTACTTATTATCGATCTTTTTGGCGTGTAAATTGATATCTTTCCAATACTCTATAAATATTTCAAATTGTTTTTCTGAATACGTAGTACCAAATTTTTCGAGCGCAGCTGTGTTTTGAAAACCCAGCACGGAATTCGTACGACCGATGATAATAAAATGGGGAAAGCCTTTTATCGGCGGCAGTTTGGACAGGAACTTCTCGTTTTTATTCTCTGCACTTACGTTTACTTTAAGCACAACAAAGGTTTGCAATAGCTTAGCCCTAAGCGCCTCTCGGCTTTTAATATACCTATCAAGAACATGGCACCACCGACACCAGTCGCCGCCAATAACAACAAGAACCAGTCGATTAGTCTCATTAGCTTCTTTTAGCGCTAGCCTGTAGTCGCTTACAGCACTCCTTTGTGGGTCGTAATCTTTATTAAATTCTCTGTCGCCAAAGGCCAAGCTAGTACCACTGCAGACAACCAGCACGATGAATATCAGTAGCCTCATATTTAACCGCCCCCAACTAATGCGTTCTACTTAAAAACCCATCACCAATTTTATTTCTAAGTGTCGTAAATACCACAAAATGCGTATCTACGAGCAGCCCGTGAAAAAAATATTAATCATAGGAATCCGCAGTCGATTTTGTATTGATCTTACAACCCCAACCAATAACCAATAACCAATAACCAATAAGGAACGTGCATAAAATAACGTCCGGAATTCACGAAGTGACCGGTCTCACTTTATAATTTAATTTCCCCAATACCTGATCAAAAACAA
>JBLIMQ010000141.1:0-11270 GCA_047638775.1 Flavobacteriales bacterium | reverse complement strand
CTCAGGGAAATATCTTTCGCTACTCTCATATTTTTACCCGCATTTATATCACGTTAAATACGTGAACGCTGGTATTATAATGACCCTCCAGATAATATGCACGCAATTTAGGACACTACACTAGTTGATCCACAGAGACTAAGGCAAATTATCATTAATTTGTTAAGTAACGCGGTAAAGTATAATAATGAAGGCGGTACTGTCAGTATCGAGACAAAACTGATTGACAAAGAATGCATCGGAATAACCATCACCGATACTGGAGTGGGTATTGCCGAAGAGGATATGGATAAACTGTTCGATCCATTTGAGCGCCTTGTGTTTAAACATGGAAAGGAAGAAGGTAGCGGCATAGGTCTAACGGTTACTAAACAACTCGTTGAAGCTATGAACGGAAAAATTGGTGTTGATAGGTCAGTTAAAAATGGGGCTGCCTTTTGGATAGTGTTGCCAATAGCAACATATATTAACTAACGTGGAAGGGGCAGTGGGGGCAGTGCCGTTGCTTTACACGTCAAAGGTATGTAATAAATATTTTGAACGAATGTGGATGTCGATGAGGGCACTTAGCCAGCAATCATGAAGGACATATGTGTTGTGGTCAACCTTTTCTAGCCAGGCTTCCAGCATAGCGAGGATGCGCGCCCTACGTATTAAAATATAAAACAATATGATGACTTGGCTTTCAATCTCCCAGTTGAATCAAATCAACATACTGTTCTCTTTATATTTTCCCTTTCCGTTAATATATTTAGTGTCTCATTTAGGTGAAATTTACCCAGTAGTTTAGTTTACAGAAAATTCACATTGCGTCGCTGTGATATTCCCCGCGTCATTTATAGCTCCAATTTCAACAGTGTAGGTCGCATTGGATTCCAGAAGTGGTTCAGGAATAATAAAACTGTTTGTGTCTGATGATACTTCAAGCTCGAGTTCAGAATCGTTCTCATCGTCTTCGGCTGAAATTTCTATTTTATAGGGTTCAGCATCTTCCACGGCACCCCAGCTGACCACAATGTTGTTGATGTCCACGATGCTCTCACAAAGGTCAATGTTGGCTGCATCCAGTAGGTCGAAGCTTAATTCCGCTTGACCAAAGATAATTTCGTCGTTTGTTGTTTCGGCTAAAAATATGTAGGTGCCTTCATCAAGTTCGTCGGATACGACCACCAGAGTGCCCCCTCCAGGTTCGATAAGTAATTCACTGACTCCTAGGTCTTCTAGCTCTTCGGCTTTGAATTTGGCCAGCAGTTCGCCTGCGGGGTCCCAGATTTTAAGCTCTTCAGTGCTGTATCTTCCAGTTCGATTTTAATTGCGACACTAACCATAGACTCATCACTATCATATTCTACTTCGAAATTGACATCGTCGAACTCTCCATATTCATCACTGGTTGTTGGCATGGTATCTTCAACGGTTTCAATTGCTAGCTCAACAGCGGACTTAATAGTATCCAGTTCGTAGACCGTATCATCATCTTTGATTTAGCGTACAAGACCAATACCTGGGACATAGTATTTATTTTCCACCTGGGTGTCGTCGTTGTATGCTGATGTTTCTTCCAGATGTAGCACGTTGCCGTAATCGCCCAGGTCTTCAGCAGAAACAGGCTCAGTAACGGTCATTACCAATCCAGTTTTACGTTCTTCATCGGAGATAGCTTCAATGGTAAAGCTATCTCCTAATAAAAAATGTCTCTGGCATCAACAAGCCGCGTTGAGCGCCGTCAACGCCAGCGGTCCAGGTTTCTTCTTCGTCAATTTCATCATCTTCATAGGACGTACTGCTCTCACCTAGCGGTCACACTTCGCCATTCACGTCCATGGCCACCCATTTGGTGGAAGTTTCAACCAACTCATCATCTTCATATTCTTTTTCTATTAAAGCAACGGCATTAACGCCATCTATTTGCTGAGTTTGCGTGGTGTAGTGAACCTGAATTTGAATGTCCTCCGAATCGGTTTCATTGTCATCGACATTTTCGTTATTGCCTACCACTTCATGCGCAAGCACTCGACCGGAGGCTAATGGATAGTAAGGGTTTAACTGATAATCACCAAAGTCCACGGATGCCGCAGGAAGGGGGCTCGGTGTCGGTGTTGGCACCGGTGTAGATGAAGGTGTAAGTATTGGAGCTTCAATAGGGTCGGAGTCGTTGATTTTACGCGCCAGAAATATTTAGGATTAATGGGGGCACCGACGAAGATACTCGTCTAACCAAAAGCAAGGGTTAGTGACGAGTCCCTAAACGATCATTAAGTGTGTGTGCACGTATGCACGCATGCACCGGACACTGAAAACATTGCTGAAAGATATAAAATAAAAAGCCCCGAAACTCAACAGTTTCACGGCTCGTGGTGCGATACGCAATTTAATGCAGGCTTACACCCCTGCAGCTTACGACACTAAGATGTTATTGAGCTGGTGTGACGGTAAAGCTCTCGATGTTGAATCCGCCGGTTGGAAAGGCTAAAGCATAATCCAAATCACCTGCAAGTAAGTTAACTGTATGTGATACCGGCGTCCAGTTGGCCCAACCGCCTGTAGAGGGAATGTTAACCGATCCATATACGGTAGCGCCGCCTGCGAGTTCGAATTGGATGACGCCGTTGCTATTCTCGCTCGCTATCTGATAGCTAATAACATAATTACCCGCGCTAACAATATTTACCACAGGGTAGCGCGCCCAAGCTCCGTTTTCGATATAACCAAGACCAGTACCATCGACGATTAAACCGGTAGATAGTGTTGTCGCTTCGGCCTGGACCTCTATAGTTTGGGTGTTTGGTTGCTCTAGTGGTGCAATGGTGAAGCTTTCTAGGTTAAAGCCGCCGTCAGCGAACACTAGCCCAAAGCTAAGGTTGCCTGCAGGAAGGGTGACGGTATGACTGATTGGAGTCCAATTCGTCCAGCCGCCGGTTACAGGTACTGTTACGTTGCCGTAGATCGTACCGCCGCCGCCTTGTTCCAATTGAATGCTGCCGCCGTCACCTGCACTCGCCACTTGGTAGGTGACCTGATACTGTCCGGCAGTAGGAATATTTACAGCCGCGTAACTTGCCCACGCGCCATTTTCTATGAAACCAATCTGATCGCCTGCGATTTGTAGATTACTGAAATTTTGTGCTGATTCAGCTTGAATTGTGATGCCTTCTGTTGGCGGTTGTGGCGGTTGTGGCGGTTGTGGTGGATCGGTTATCACTCCAGGAATCTCGCCACCTGTAGGTGCGCGTTCTTGGTCTGCGTGGAACATACCCAACCACAAGGCACCATTGTTGTTGCCTAGATCGACAACACCAACGGCATCGGGCGACCATGAAAGGTAGCCCATGCTTTGCCCGAATTCCCAATTAGAAACAGCAAAGTTGTTATGAAGGTCGTCTGTGTTGTTGAAATCTATGGTCTTCGTAGGATTTGCGTTAAAGCCACTACCGTTCCACTCATAGTATCTAAAGTAGTCAACGAATTGATAGACAGGTTCGTTTTGGAGCCGGTCAAAGTCTAGATTACCAAGCCACGCGGGGTTTGCTGCGCCTTGTGTCCATAAGTTAAAGGCGTATTTCATTGCGTGTTCGATATAATTAACCGCAAGCTTTGAATCGTTTTCAACAATCCAGCGATCTAATTGGCCGTCGTGATACCACGCAATGTGATCAGGTGACCATTCTAGGGTGTAGTCAACCCAGCGACCGTAAAGCCCTGCATCGCCATGTAAGGCCTCCCATGTTTCAATTTCACAGTCGCCGTCACTCGTCTGCCAAATTGGGTTTGATTGATAGCTATCTTTACTGGGAATTAATTCAATATCAATTTCATTCCACTGGTTGCCGCAATCCTGGCCGCCGTCTTTCCACCAAAAGAATGTGCTAGTGGTGCCAGTGACATCTTGTGAAAACATTCGAACTTCAACTTTGCCATAGGTGTGTGTAGCGAATGATTGTACTTCACCGCCTCGAAGTTGATTACTAGGTGGGTAATAGGTTTGAGCAATACAGAGCTGTGCGCATAGAGTAAGTATTAAAACGGAACCGAGCTTTACAATTGAAAATTTATTTTTATTCGTATTTTTCATAGTTTATTCACTACCATGGTTTTCGGCTTAAATGAGCCGTGTGCGGCTATAACATTGTGCTGTTCCGGCCGCGACTCATATTAACTAACGCTTTATTAATGCATTTTTCACAAGACTTACGTAAAGGTATAAAGCGTCTGCGTGTAAAAACGATTAATTGCGTTGTCACTGACTCTAAAATACTTTTTTTTGGAAAACCACCTGGCAATTTGCGTTAAAAATCAACAAAATCACGACCTGTAGGTGACAATATTTTTGCAGTTTTGGTGGAGGTATTGAGAAGGTTTGAAGTGCAAACTTAGGATGTCCGTACTTTTGCGGGTGTATAAGTATGAAATACGCGCATATGTGGAAAGGAATACCTTTTTTGTGACGATATGACGTATATCCGGGTATATTGCGAATTCAATGCGTGTTTGTGCGTAATACAGGAGTAAAAAAATATTTAGTTTGTGTTTGTCATAAGAATTTAGTTAGCGAGTGCACTACCTTGGTAAAGTGCTAAGTCATACTTTGTAAGTATCGATACTTTGTTGCCTGCGCAAATCTCACTCCGTGATATTTCTAATCGTTATTAGTGCTGGCAATGACGTAATTTAATAATCTTAAAACGCCACGCTATTTTTTAGCAAAACTACAGTAAGCCGAGGGCTTTTGTGTGTTTTCCGACGTTGGTGAGAATGTTGTTATGATATGAGTCGAGTTATCTCACGTGGTAAGCGCAGCCTCTGAGGTCACTTTGGCGTGCATACGCTAGTTTGAATGTCTCATGAGGCGGCTTGGTTTGGTTTGTAAAGAAAAGTAAAGTCATAAAGTTAATTAATAAGGTTCGAATAGCGAATTCATATTTTTATATAGTTAACAAATGCTAGGGTCATTGTGATGTATAGTCGACTAATTGTTAGGTCACGGAGCTAATTGTGAGTCGCGAGCATAAAAAACTTGAACGTCTAATGTTGTTTGCTGAAGTTGCTAGATTGCTAAGTTTTAGCAAAGCGGCTGAAAACCTATCGATTTCCCGTGGATACCTGTCAGATCAAATTAAACGTTTAGAACAAGAGCTGTCTACTCCTCTATTAATCCGTTCGACACGTAAGATACGCTTGACCGACAATGGTGAGCAGGTTTACGCCGAAGCGGAAAAGATTAGTCGATCTTTAACGGATATGGAGCGTCATATTAATCAGGACCGGGACTCGCTTTCTGGCTTACTAAGAATTACAGCTCCTAAACTTTTCGCGAAACGTTTCCTCTTAAAGTTATGTCGTGATTTTCAAAAAAAATATCCAAATATTCTATTTGATATCGATTGCTCCAATAGGCGCAACGATCTAATTACAAGTAAGTTTGATCTTGCCTTTCGTGCGACGAATACACCGCCGAATAATATGATAGCGAAACATTTATTAAATTACTCTCGAATATGTTGCGCCGCACCAGAATATCTTAATCGTATGGGGCATCCTAAAACACCATCTAGTCTGCAGCATCACCAGTGCTTAAGTAGCTCGAATGATCATATGTGGCATTTTAATTCGGGGTCGGTTGAAACGACGGGTTGGCTTACGGTAAATGACAATGAAATGCTTAAACAGCAAGCACTAAATGGGAATGGGATTATTAAGATATGCGAATATGATGTTGATGAAGATATCGCTCAAGGAAAACTCGAGCATGTGCTTTCTCATGAGAGCCTAACGTCAAATTCGATATACCTAATTCACCCGAAGACAGTGGTGCAAAATATACGCCTACGGTCGTTTATTTCGTATGTGCAGAGATCGATAGATTATAAGCGTTGCAGTAGTTATTGAGTTTTTTTTAGGTGATGTTATGTGGCGATATTTTCTTAATATTGTTCCGCTGTAATAACAGACGTTACTATAAAGTACCGTTACGCCAACTTATGGTTTTCTATCTATGGGTATAATAGCGGAGTTTTTAACTATTTATTGTCTTCATAATAATATTTTACGATCATTTACTTCGGTCCTCTAACGATGCATAAAATACGAATAATTCAGCGTTGCATGTTCTTGTTTTTTCTCTCAGTATTATTTGTGTGTATTGGTTGCTCGTTGAACCCGTCTCGTACAGCACAGTGGGAGACACTCGAAGTCACAGGTCAACCTACTGCTCGCCACGAAGCGGCATTTGTTGCCTACGCAAGCAAGTTATATCTAATGGGTGGACGACGTATTAATCCTACCGATGAGTTTGATATTGCATCTACTACGTGGAAAAATCTATCAGCGCCGCCGCTCGAAATACATCACTTCCAGCCGGTTGTCGTCGACGATGCCATTTACATTCTTGGGGCAATGACGGGAGGCTGGCCGAACGAGAAGCCGTTGGATAAAGTACTTATCTATTATCCCGATAGAGATGAATATAAATTTAGTCATACTATTCCAGAACACCGACGTCGCGGCGGCGCTGGTGTGGCGTATTTTAACGGTAAAATTTATATCGTTGGTGGAATAACGAATGGCCACATGAACGGGTATAAGCCTTGGTTAGATGAGTACGATCCAGAAACCGGTGAGTGGAAAATATTAGACGACGCCCCTAACGCACGTGATCACTTTCAAGCGGTAGTGGTCAATAATAAGCTTTATGCCTTTGCAGGCCGAACAACATCTAAAGCGACCAATCAAGATATGGCGCTTACGACGGCGTACGGTAATATCTACGATTTTTTGTCGTCACAATGGCTGCCGGTTAGTGATGAGTTAACATTACCAACGTTGCGAGCGGGGAATGCGGCATTTGTTTCGGGCGCTGAAGTCGTTGTTGTTGGTGGTGAGAGTGACACGCAACTCGCGGCCTTTTCGGAAGTCGAGGCGTTTAATACGCTTACGCATACTTGGTCTTTATGGCCTTCGCTAAATCGTGGGCGGCATGGCTCAGGAACGGCGATAGTCGACGGTTATGTGTATATCGCTTCAGGTTCGGGAAATCACGGTGGAGGGCCCGAGCTTACCGACATTGAACGTTTGAAGCTGCCCTTAAGTTCAAGTTCCTTAAGTTCTAGTCCTTTGATTTTACAACCTGGGATTTCACAACCGAGGACTTCACAATCGATGAGATCAAAGTCCTTATCGCAAAGTGATAACTTACCAGTGCTTCAGCAATGGCACACATTGACGCTGGATTTCGAAGGGCTTGAAACGTCAGAATAGGCAAATGATAACCCCTTTCTTAATTATCGTCTTTTGGTCACGTTTAGTCATGCTGACGAGCTTATTCAGCTTAGAGGTTATTACGCGGGCGATGGTCATGCCGATGTAAGTTCGGCCGATTCTGGCGATATATGGCAAGTAAAGTTCACACCGCCATCCACAGGTGTTTGGCGCTATACAGCGAGTTTAGAACGGGCCGATAACATTGCGCTGGCTGAAAATACTACCCAAGGTCAAGCGCTTACGATCAATAACCCGGAGGGCGTGTTTCGCGTTGTAAAGAGTGATAAAGAGCTACCCGACTTTAGGGCTTCAGGTCGTTTGACGCTAAATGATGGAGCGTTCTATTTTGCTGATAAAAAACGCTATTGGTTGAAAACCGGAACAAACAGTCCTGAAAATCTACTGGCTTACGAGGGTTTCGACGGTACTTATCGTATGCACGCTAGTGACCGTGAAGGTGAGGCAAAAGCGAATACGGCTTTACATCAATTTACACCGCACCTTAACGATTGGTTGGAGGGTGATTTGACTTGGAAAGATGGCAAGGGTAAGGGGCTTGTTGGGCTAATTAACTATCTTTCAACGCAGGGAATGAATGCAAATTATTTTCTGACTATGAATATTAATGGCGATGGTAAAGATGTTTGGCCTTATACCTCACCGACACAATTTGACCGCTTCGATGTAAGCCGTTTAGCGCAGTGGGAATTAGTCTTTCAGTACATGCAATCAAAAGGGATTTTACTTCATATTGTTACGCAAGAAACCGAAAATGAACGACTTCTTGATGATGGCGATACTGGGCCTATGCGACAACTGTATTATCAAGAGCTTATCGCACGCTTTGGTCATCACTTAGCTGTGGTCTGGAACTTAGGCGAAGAAAACGGTCCAGCTGAATGGTCGCCACCGGCACAAAATGACGAACAGCGAAAAGCCATGGCGCGATTCATTAAAACACACGATCCTTATGATCATCCCGTGTTTTTACATACGCATTCGGAAGACAAGAATCGTGATGATCTTCTTGATGCGTTACTCGGTTATCCGTACATTGATGGACTGTCGTTTCAAGAGGCTGAGCCTGCAAAAGCCGGCGAAACTATATTACATTGGAGGCGTAAATCTAAAGCCGCCGGACATGAGTGGGCGATTACAATGGATGAAATTGGCCCTTGGTATACGGGTGCCGCCAGTGATGAAGAAACACCAGGGCATCCAGCCCTAGTAAAAGATGTACTTTGGGGGACATTACTTTCGGGCGCTACAGGTGTGGAATGGTACTTTGGGGCTAAGACAAAAGAGAATGACTTAACGGCGGAGGATCTACGCTTACGTCATGATCTTTGGCAGTATAGCCGTCACGCAAAGGATTTTTTTTCGCGTTACATTCCTTGGTGGAATCTGATATCAACAAACGAAAGTGTACTTAGTCCAGTGGGTGCGTTTGCGAGTCAGTTTAATCAGGAGTTATTTGTTGCTTTCGTTCCAAAAACCGAAAAAGTTAAACTCGATTTAAGCGGGTTTAACGATAACCTTGAAATACATTGGTATAACCCATTTACCGGTGGTGAGCTAATTTCCGGTGGTGTAGTTGAGGTAAGTGAGAGTGGCGTTGTTGAGCTTGATATGCCTATAGATAAATTAAGTGAGCAGGGTGGGGTTCTTTACATCCGCAAGAAGTAACCGTACTCAATCTTGATAGGAAGTACCCGTTTTCTGTATCGTTGAGGGGCAATGTATAATTAAGGAGGCATCCAATAATTTAGATGAGTTAAGAATCTAAATTATTGGATGAATACAGTTCTATTCTTCTATTCTTCTATTCTTCTATTCTTCTATTCTTCTATTTTCGTATTCGAAACGAAAGATATCTTACTTCCATCGGGTGACCAACTTGGCACATTCATCGTTCCTTGGCCGCCGTAAACATAGGCAATTATTTTAGGGACACCACCTCCGATTGGCATTTGACGTAGATAGACATGACGATAAAAAGGATGGTCGCCAGAATCGATATCGTCATGATAGGAAATGAATACGATGCTTTTTTTGTCGGGAGAAGTGTGGGGAAACCAATCATTGTAGTGGTCTGATGTGAGCTGGGTTTGGTCGCTGCCGTCTGGCTTCATACGCCATAACTGCATGGTACCGGTACGATTAGAATTAAAATATATGTGTTTTCCGTCCGAACTATATTCAGAACCATCGTCAAGTGTAGTTGTATTGGTTAGTTGGGTTTCTTGTCCTGTTTTAATATCGATTGAATAGATATTGTATTTGTTGTCACGGTTAGCGGTAAATATCATACTCGCGTCGTCAATGGCGTAACCATGTAAGTATGAATGCCCAACGCCAGCTTTGGTGATTTTACGAGGTTTATCAGAGCCGCTTAGTGGTAAGCTATAAATTGTTGAACGACCTTCCTCTTCTTCGCTGTGATGGCTTATAGCAATATCTTTGCCGTCCCATGAAAGAACATGGTCATTATTATTGTTATTTGCAAAACCTGTATTAAGTTCGCTAATGTTGCCACTTTTAATGTCGTAGTTAAATAAAAGCCCTTTTGAATTATAGATTAGTGTTTTTCCATCGTGAGTCCAATTGGGTGCTTGAATTGAATTGGGGTCGCGGTAGACTATACGTCGATTGAAGGTATTCATATCCATAATTTCTAAATTGCTGCCGATATAATCTTGATAGGGACGAAAATTGATGTCAGCAGGTTGTATTATGCGAACATTCGATACCGTAAGCGTTTCAAGTACATCGGCATTATGCGCTGTCACGCTAAGACCTACCTTTACGTTAGCGCCTAATACAATTTTAGATATTTGGTTTACGTGAAAGGCATCGCCAAACTTTGCGGCCGACATAATATACGTATCACCTCGTCGTTCAAGTTGGATCACATCTGGAGCTTTAACGGATAATACTGATTCCAGTGTTGGGCCGTCTTGCACTTCACGATACTGGAGTGACGTTAGCCCGTCACCGTGTACAACCGCATTAATATGGGGTGAGCCATGCGCTAGACTCGAACGAACGTTCCATCCTATTTTTCGATGAGGGTCAACTCCTTTACCTTCAAATCTGACATGCGCTCGTACGATAAAATCACCAGACATATCGTTCCACGCGTAATGGAACTCATCACGAATACCCCACATGTTTTGGCCGGAAGCCGAGATAATATAGCGCTGCTGATGAGTGTCGTATTCGATATTTCCGGTATGTTTCACTGGGCCAATGTCGGCATGATATTCAAATTGGCCAATGTTTTCGGCCTGCGCGGCGAGAGTGAATATATTGATACCTAATATGGATCCGATTATGGGTAATGCCGTTCTAATGAGTGATCTCATCATAATGTAACGCCTACGTTAATAACGATTAATTTTCTTCGGTTTTGGTGATAGTTTGCTGTTTTAGTGTGTGCGATTTTATGTGTGCTATGGCCGTTAATATGACTTATTACTTCGTACTATAAAAAGGCGTTAACCTTGTAAATATATCGTCAATAATTATTCGATGAGAGATTGTTTTGTATTCGAAATAAAATAGATGTGCCGAGTGTTATAACAATCTAGAAGCTACTAAAGTTGTTGGTGCTGCGATATTGGTTAATGTTATTTTTCGATATTGTTCGAGCTTAAGTTATAAGTTGCGCTAGGTCTACACGAAAACATAGCTAAAGGTTAAAATATATTTAGCATTGCTATTTTGGTGTGATAAATCGTCTTAGAAAGATAAACGAATGGCGCAGAAGTTTTATAGTTCGATATAGCGTTATTATGTGAGATATAGTTCGGAATAAAGCGTTAATGAATGTATGTATATTCGAACTCTAATTGGCGTCATGATATATCTGTTTGGTTCGAGTAACGTAAGCGATCAAGCAAGCACGTTCTATTCGGCTAGCCCTATCTGTAGTTAACTTGTCGCTCCTAAATTAAATGGAGCCACCCACCATGAAGATCACTAAAAAACGCCAAGAATGGCTAGACCATATC
>JBLIMQ010000140.1:0-11340 GCA_047638775.1 Flavobacteriales bacterium | reverse complement strand
TAGCCATTTCTTCTTCGTGCTCTTCACAATAGTGCGAACTCATTTAGCATTTTCACCAAAAAATTGAATTTTACTTCAAATCATAGTCTATTGGAATCGGGATGATATTTCGTGCACGTTCCTAAGGGAGAGTTTGGTTTGACACATGATGTTGCTTTAGAAGAAAAATCGCGCATCCCTACCAAAACTTCGGCCGGTAAGCGAGCACTATTGTGCTTCGATTTTGATGAAACATTGACCGCTACTAACTCCCTGCATCATCTTTTTGTTCTTAAATACCATTACTATCGCGCACCACTGCGTTACCTATGGGTGATGTTGTTTATCGTTCAAATTCCTGTATTTTTTGCACTGTATAAAATTCAAACAAAGACATTTAATCGATTTTTATATTCCCGCTATAGAGGCATGAATGTATCTGTTCTTCAACGAATTATAAACACGCACCTTGTTCCATATATTTCTACCCGAATTTACCCGCAAGCCGATACACTTCTGCGCTCGGCAAATGGAAAGAACGTTGATGTAATTATCGTTTCGGCGTCATGGGCATGCGTAGTAGATGCCGTTGCGGCTAAGTTTGACGTTACGACCTGTATGGCGACGACCTTGGAAGAGAAAAATGGTTTATTAACGGGTCGTATTCTTGAGTTAGTTGATGGCGAAGTCAAAGCGAAAAAAATAAACTCTTATACTGCCGACTGCGAGCACGCGTATCGACATACGTCAGTTTACGGTAATTCTAGTGGCGACATTCCGATGTTAAACTTGGCGTGCTCTGCATTTGTGGTGAACCCCAACCCCCGCCTTTCCCGCTGGGCAAAAAACAACCATGTAGAACTTGTCGCCTGGAAGGTACCGAGAGTTTATTGGAGTGCATGGTTATTTAACCTATTAGTACGGCCACTCGTCTCATCGTGCGAAGGGTTCAATAATATTCCAAAATCTGGCGGATGTATTGTCATCGCAAACCATACCAGTTACGTAGATCACCTCGTTTTATACACACTTATTGCCGTTAAGACTCGACGTAGAGCCAAATTTGTTGCTAAGAAAGAACATTTTAGTAATGGCGTCGTGGCAAAAATATTAGCTTATCTTGGCGCGTACCCAATTGATAGACAAACAGGTGGCCGTGGTGCCTTAGAGTCCACGATTAAGCTAATCGAAAATGATGAAATTGTCGTCGTGTATCCAGAAGGCACGCGTTCGCGTGACGGTTTGATGAAAGCATTCAAGCCCGGCGTTGTGCTCATTCAAAAGAGAACCAAGTGTGCCATTGTACCCGTAGTATTACGCGGCGCGTATCATGTTCTGCCACCACACAAGCGACTACCAAGATTGGGGCGTGTGTCGGTATCGTTTGGGCAGCCCATAGTAAACTATGGGGCGGCACCTAAACATGAGACAGTACCGAATGAGCATCGGCGCAAATGCCAAATACTCGAGCAGACAGTCGCAGCACTGGCCTAACGAGGCTTTTTTTAGGCGATAGGAATAAGTTAATTTAGGAAGGACTATGACAGACGACGTTTTACAGAAAACAAAGGTATATGCAGAGGAAGATCGATTGCAAAGTTGGATGCACGTAGCAGTGGCATTCGCATTAGTTGGACTTTGCGGTAGCTTAATTGTGATTACACAAAAACTAACCTTTAACGCATATCAGTCTATAGCGCTAAGCAGTATGTTATCGATAATTCTTGGCTTGCTTGTTGTTCGTCTATTTATTTTGTTCCACGACTTTCACCATCAAGCGATACTGGCCAAATCTACCATCGCCAGACTGATCTTTTGGCTCTACGGTATGCTCACGCTTACGCCGCCAAACGCATGGCGTGAAACACATAATTTTCATCATGCGCATACCTCCAAATTGGGTTTTTCTAATATTGGTTCATTTAAAATAATGACCTTAGCCGAGTGGGAAAAAGCAACGCCTAAAGAAAAACAAGCCTATAAAATTCAGCGCCACCCTTTAACAATTCTATTCGGTTACTTTACGGTATTTTTACTGGGTTTATGCATAGCCGGATTTGTACGGAAACCGACAAAAAATTGGGATGGATTGCTGGCGATTGGTCTAAATATTATAGTACTAATAGCCGCCATTAAATGGGGATATGTTCAGCTGTACCTTTTTATTTGGTTGTTTCCGGTAATTATAGGCTCAGCCGTAGGTACCTATATTTTTTACGCGCAACATAATTTTCCGAGTATGGAAGTGCGACCTCGAAAGCAATGGAACTATTTGGCCGCAGCACTTCATTCGACATGCCTAATTAATATGCCTAAGTGGCTACATTGGTTTACCGGTAATATTGGCTACCATCACGTCCATCACGCAAATCACAAAATCCCATTTTACCGCTTACCTGAAGTTATGCGGTTGTTATCCGAGTTTCAAGAACCAAAGACAACGAGCTTACGACCTAAAGATATTTATAGGTGTTTACAGTTATCGGTGTGGGATATGGAAAAGAGTCAAATGCTAACGTATCGTGACCTTGTAAGACGTTCGTAAACTTATAAGGCCATCGTGAATTTTCGGAATTAACTCGGCGTACTTATAGTAGACTTCGATTACATGTCTAGAGCTACAGCTTCTTACTTGTAGGCCCTTGCTTATAAGCTCTTAGTTATAAGCCCTTAGTTATAAGCCCTTAGTCACAAGACTTAAGTCTTAGTTTAATACGCCTAACTTATTAGGTCTCGATAGCCCTGGCGCAGTTCACGGATACATAATTAGTCCGCGCCACAAAAAAGGTTTAGTATGCGCAAAACACTATCGTTTTTCGTCTATTAGTAGGTATAAAAATCGTTCAATCACTAGGAGAAAACCATGGACAACGTTGTTGAGCAAAAGGTAATGGAGTTGGTGTCAAAATATTCGGATTTCCCATTGGATCAATTAAGCTCCGATGTCGCATTATCTGATACAGGTATTGAGTCTATTGGTGTCGCGGAGTTAATTTTTGATTTGGAAGATATATTCTCTATTTCGATTGAGGACACTAACGACATTCAAAGTCGTTTTGATTTGGGTACCATCGCGGACCTTACGGGTCTAGTCGAAAGTCTACGCACAGAACAACCTGCATAAATTAGGGCCATAACACAGTGAATACCACAGTAGTAGTAACCGGCATGGGCGTAATATCTGGCCTGGGCCTAAATAGCCAAAGTTTTCAGACCGCATTATTCGACGGTGTGGATTCAGTTGCGGACCTAAACCTGTTTGATCCAGATAGAGTTAAAAGTCGTCGTGTAGCACAAGCTTGGGGATATTTACCGGAAGAGTACTTCTCAGAAAAAGAATTGCCGTTCTATGATCGCTACGCGCAGTTTGCAGTAATCAGTGCGCGTGAAGCCATAGCCCAAGCTGGCTTAGTGTTTAGAGATACACCACTTGCCGATCGCAGTGCAATTTTATTTGGCACCGGTGTGGGTGGGCAAGACACTCAAGACTACACTTATCAGCGTTTATATTTGGAAGGTGCTGCGCGCTTACACCCCTTTACCACACCCAAGCTCATCCCAAGCTCTGCGGCAAGCCTAATAAGTTTGGATTCTGGAATCACTGGCCCAGTCATGGGTATTACGAGCGCGTGTTCGTCATCAGGGCATGCGGTAGCACAAGCCGTCATGATGTTGAAGTCCGACATAATCGATGTAGCGATTGTTGGAGGCGCAGAAGCACCCATAACGTTCGGCGGTGTAAAGGCGTGGGAAGGCATGCGTGTACTTGCCAAAGATTGCTGTCGACCATTTTCAAGCAAACGCGGTGGCACAATATTGGGTGAAGGCGGAGCCAGCCTCGTGTTAGAAACGTTAGAGCATGCACAGGAACGCGGAGCAAATATTTTAGCGGAAGTTGTCGGTGTAGGAATGAGTTCGGATGCGTTTCATGCCGTGCAACCCTCGGTTACCGGGCCAACAGCCGCTATGCGAAATGCGCTCAAAAATGCGAAATTACAGGCGTCTTCAATAGATTACATTAATGCCCACGGCACTGGGACAAATCAAAATGACTCGACCGAAACGGCCGCAATTAGAGCGGTTTTTGGCACGCATGCGGACACCTTAGCCGTTTCCTCATCAAAGTCCATGCACGCGCATACACTTGGTGCAGCAAGTGCAATCGAAGCCGTCGCGACCATATGCGCACTGCAAGCGCAGATCGCGCCCGCCACGATTAACTACCAAAGCCCCGACCCTTTGTGTGACCTAGACTACGTTACAAATCACGCCAGGCCGATGCCAATAGCCTATGCATTAAGTAACTCGTTTGCGTTTGGCGGATTAAATGTATCGTTGATATTTTCCCCGCACAAAGCTGACTAAGGCACGTGTACTGAGATATCTAATGCAGGGAGTTTTAGAGCACGGATTCTTGGATTCTAGTAAGATCTCGTTTTCTACTGGCTAACGAGACTCTAGCAGTGTTATATCAAGCGCGTTTATTTATTGCCAAATTGACAGGCCAGGATAAGAAGAACCACATCGATCAATATTAAAGTATTAAGCCATTAAGTAATTAAGTAATTAAGTAATTAAGTAATTAATTAAGTAATTTCGATAAGCCCGAACATATACGTCGCTCTGAAGGGAAGCATCGCCACCACCTAGAAAGATATAGTTAGTACAACATAGCCTGGGTAATATTTTTTTCTAGTGTAGAGCCGAATGATTAGGGTTGAATTAGCTAGGGTTAAATTGGCTAGGGTTAAATTGGCTAGAGCCGCGTATCACAAGATAAGCTGTAGAGAACACAATAACGAATTGTTACTGTGTTTTTTTACGGAGCACTGTTTTGTGCCCCACTTAACTCGCCAGGCGCTTTATTTCTGACATTTAAGCTCTAACCCTAATGGCATCTATTTTTATTCGACACTTTCTTTTAACGCGTTAAGTAACGCCATATAAATTGGATTGCAAAATTCCGAGACCTCACCTTCATTTTCAGATTCAAACGTTGATGACCACTCGACTAAACAATCGTTATCCGATGAGTTAACCTTTACAACACCTTTGTAGTTGCTAACCGCATCTTTCGATATCGGACCAGGCCCATCATCAATACTATATTCGAATGTTTTATTTTCTGGGTCAATGCTAATTAGAGTCTCATGAATCGCTTCGTTTAAGATTCTCTTGGCACCTGCTGTTTTACCATTTTCATCTCCACTATTTGTTAATGAAGTGACTACCCCTGATGCCCAAGACACATCATGAAAATCAGATATGGTGTTCCAAACTTTATCTGCAGACGACTTAATTACGATTTTGTTGTAGCACTTGCCCATCTTCGTTTTCCTCGGTGTTTAGATTATTTAACATGACGATTAATCAGAATTGTGCGTGACACGCACTAATTGAATTACCATCATAACGAACTGAAAGTAGGATTAATACTGTGAATTTGCATGCAAAGTTGGTATTAATTATAACGGTACACCGTCGCCAATAAATTCCCTTTTTTATGGGCTCTACTAACACATCCTGTCACCCTGTATTCGTTTAAATTTTCTCTGTAGTACGGATAGTAGTACGGATAGTAGTACGGATAGCCTACCGGTTACTTCAATCAAGATGCGTATTATTAAGCCATCACTCGCCCCGTAACTATAGAATTTAGTTTGGATACAACGGCCACTATTATGGCTCTTCGCTGTTTAGTGTATACCGCTAGTTGAATTGAGCGCCCATATACACAGTTCCATGTTCGACGGAATGTTAGCTAGTACACTCCACAAATAAGGCTCTGCTGTGGAGAAACATAAACAGTCATCTTTCTACCACTAGATCTAGTTGTTTACGATTAGTAAACATCTAAATCTAGTGACACATATCGGACAATTTTAACCTCCCCCTCGCGACGAATCATTCATGGGTGGGAACTAACTACTTTTGAACGACTTGATATTGAACCTGAAGAGTACATTTTAGGCACTCATCTACAGAAACTTTTTTACACAGAGATTAACCCTACGCAATTTAATTCCTCGCACAATTTGGTTTCATTGAATAGATCGATGCTGCTAGCATTCCTTTCGCCTGGAACCTGGAACACTTAATGATTTACATGCCAAATTACAATAGCTGCATTTAGTCTGAATAAATTTTCTACACGGACATCAGCACTTTTTGATATCCTTAGTGCAGATTTTCGTGCCATTTTGTGTAAGTTCATCACTACGTATTGTTACTAGCACTTACTCTATAGACGTTAAGGGTTAGGCGGTTAGGCGGTTAGGCGTGGCATTTCAGATTACTTATGCCCATATAGGGTGATAAAGCTACAACTCAAGGAGAAGAGCACAAGGGATTTGACATCACCTATGTGCTAGCAAATATGAATAATAAAATAAGAACGTGTTTTAAACATTCCATATCGATTATTGTATTCTGGTTATTTAGTACAGGTTGCAATGCCTTAGATATACAAGATTTTATCGCCGAGGCCGATTTAAGAGACTTAGAAGTCTCACCTGATGGCCGCCACGTAGCGGCTGTGTGGAATAATGGCGATACGCGAGTTGTTACTATCCAAGATTTAACAAAAAAAGATATGCCCGTAATTGCACGCTTAGGCGACAACATACGCCGCCCAAGTTACGTGCAGTGGGCAAGCGATCAACGCTTACTTGTTACAGTAATGGTGCCTTACAACACTAGCCGTGTTGAATCAAAGGCCAAAAAAGATGATTTCGATATTTACGACTATCCAATGGTGACACGAATGATAGCTGTTGATGTCGACGGCGGTAATTCAACAGTTCTGCTCAATGATAGTGCCCATTCGAATAAATATAGAAACCTATCTCGTATACATAATTTCTTAAAGGATGATTCGAATCACATACTTATGCTCGTTCATCGAGGAGGTTCGCCGGACCTATTAAAAGTTAATGTGAACAGTGGCGAATCAACCACGATTGCACGCGGAAGACACAATACCGTCATGTTTATGAGCGATGTAGAAGGGAACTTACAATATCGGCTAGATTATCTACGACGCGCAAACGTCATACACATTTACGAATATACAGCCGATGGGAAATGGAAAAAAGGCGAGAAAATCCACTTCGACGAAAAAGAGGAAAATGGGATTCAACTTAAAGATCTTGTTGGAACTTTTGAAGGTGATTTGGTCTACTTGCGACGTAACGAAGAAAGTGGATTTAAAGAACTCATCGCGCGAGTTGACGAAGAAAATGTGGATGAATCTGAAGCGCCTGAAACGTCTGAAACGTCTGAAACGTCTGAAACGTCTGAAACGTCTGAAACGTCTGAAAAAGTAATCGTTACTCTAGACGGTAAAGATGTACTTGGTGTAGTGGTAAACCGCTATACAAGAGAGTTGGTCGGTTACCGTCATGAAAACGAAGACGTGATTGAGAGTTACTATTTTAACGACAAAAAACGATCGGACTACAAAACAGTACAAGCAAAACTTAGAGAATACTCAACGAGCGGATTTAGAGTAGTGTCTAATAGTAGAGATGGTAAACACTCGGTAATTATTACGAATGGCCCAGACGACCCTGGCATGTATTTTTTGTATAACAAAGATAAAGAAACACTACTGCCTTACGGTTTAACACACGAAAATCTAGCGGCTGACAAGCTCGCCACACCTGCCGTCGCGACTTATACCACACGAGATAATGCACAAATACGAAGTTATGTGCTATTCCCCCAATCCTACGACAAAAAGAAAAAAGCGCCTTTAATTATATTACCTCATGGCGGCCCTCAAGCGAGAGATTACGCTTATTATGATAGATTCGCTCAGTTCTTAGCGACACGAGGCTACATAGTAATGAAACCAAACTTCCGCGGGTCGACAGGTTACGGAAAGAGCTTTGAGGAAGCGGGCTATGTGCAGTGGGGCGGGCTTATGCAGGAAGATCTTGAAGATGCCGCACATTATATGATTCGAAAAGGATATGTTATCCCAGATAAAGTCTGCATCGCTGGAATTTCTTATGGGGGCTATGCCGCGCTTATGGGCGTTATTAAAACGCCCGAACTATTTAAGTGCGCGATTGCAATGAGCGCCGTCACAGACTTACCAAAGATGATTAAATACGATCAGAAAAAATTCAAAGACTATCCAGAGGTAATTGAAAAGCTACATAAGAGCTTTGGTAATCCAGCAGAAGATATGCCTGCGCTTATCGCCAACTCCCCGGCCCATAATGTTAATCGGGTGGGCGGACCAATTTTATTGGTCGCCGGAACACGCGACGACATTGTTCCGTTTAAACAAGCAACAATCATGAAAAAAGCTTTAAAGAAAGCAAAAAAGGATTTTACATTTATCAAGCTTAAGGATACTGGACATAACCCTATTTATTATCATGAGGACATCGAAAAAGTCTATAAGGCCATTGAAGAGTTTTTGGCAAAACACTTAGCGATATAGGGTTTACTATATCCAATCTAACAAAATAGCACGAAGTTCACCGGCCCTAACGACCGCTCTACCCAATGCACTCCCAACAGCTCGCGGGGCAGGCTCTACCCAATGCACTCCCAGGGTCGCGGGGCAGGCTCTACCCAATGCACTCCCAAGGTCGCGGGGCAGGCTCTACCCAATGCACTCCCAGGGTCGCGGGGCAGGCTCTACCCAATGCACTCCCAGGGTCGCGGGGCAGGCTCTACCCAATGCACTCCCAGGGTCGCGGGGCAGGCTCTACCCAATGCACACCAGAGTCGCTGAACACGCCGACTCTGGGTTCGGGTGCAGAGGAAATGTGCTAATTGTATCCTATTTTATTCTAGCCAGAAAAAGTCTCCATACGTCGATCGAAAATGACTTAAACAATTATCGGCTCAAGGCTAAATTATAATTAGGCAATTGCCAGAGGCTTATAGTAGGGTAAGAAAATTAAAGAGTATTAAGACATCCTGTACAGCAATCGCCTTATAGGCGACAATATTAGCACCTACGAAACAGTTATTTTGAACGCCCCCCAGAACCGACAAAGGATTGCTCGATGAAAAATATCACCGCCCCACTCATGTTTGCGCTAGTCATTTTTGTGTTAAGCGCGGGCGGCTTTGTTGTCTATTTAAAATGGTTGAATGATGAAATCCAATGGACAGATAAGCTGGTGCCCGCTGATGTAATATTTCCAGATGGTGCAAAATACTATGGTGAAACTCAGGGTGGCTTACTTCAAGGCAAAGGCAAGTTGGTGCGAGGAGACGGTTCAGTTTACAAAGGCGACTTCGAAAAAGGCCTAATGCACGGCCAAGGAACCTACGAAGAGACTGATGGGCTTTATTACAAGGGAGAATATGCCAAGGGTATGTGGAATGGTGATGGCGAGCTGAAGTATGCCGTTGGAGCCCATTACGTTGGTGAATTTAAAGATAATCAAATACACGGCTCTGGAAAGTATACCGAAACTAATGGAGACACCTATGACGGCGAATTTGAATACTCGTTGTTTTCCGGCCAGGGCTCTTATTCTCTCGTCAAAAATGGCATTTATTTAGGTACCTTTAGCAAGGGGGAGATAACCCACGGAATATATACAGATACAATCGGAAACGTATATGAAGGTTCTTTTTCTGATTGGTCATTCCATGGCAAAGGTAAGTACCGCACAGAGGGAGCATCAAGTTATGAAGGTACGTTCGTTGAGGGGGAATTGATGGGAAAAAGTGTGGTCATTCAGGAAGACGGAGCTAAATACGAAGGTGAAGTCGTGAGTTGGATGTATGAAGGTCAAGGCAAAATAGTGCAAAGCAATGGCGACGTTTATGAGGGTGAATTTCGCTACAACGACTATCACGGACAAGGAATACTAACGTTAAAAGAGCCCAAGAACGGAATATCAACAGTCAGCGGATCATGGAAATATGGCTACTCAAAGGATGATCCACGTAAAGCGAAAGTGGATTATAGTGAAAAGATCGAGGCAGCACTTTATTCACAGAACACTCTACTTGATAAAACACTGAACACGCTAGAGCCCCAAGATCCAAGCGCCATAGATATGTATTTTGTAGGCGTGGCTGGTTACAGCAGGCAAGACGTATTTTTGAAAGAAATAAACTTCATTGTTAGTTACTTTACTGATAAAAAATACTCGCTAGGTAAAACGATAGCATTAATTAATAATTGGAAAACCGCCGACACTACTCCCCTGGCTACAACTACTGCACTCAAAAGTGTTATTGGAAAAATAGAAAATAGAATGGACGTAGAGAACGACATACTGTTTTTGTATATGACCAGCCACGGCTCCAGCGACCACACGTTTAGTATTCAACTCAATGGTGTTAAATTGCCCGATATTGGCACTGAACAACTTTCAAATATACTTTCTAGCAGTGAAATAAAGTGGAAAGTGATAGTAATATCAGCGTGTTACTCCGGCGGCTTTGTGCCAGCGTTAGAAAACGAACATACACTAATTATGACGGCCGCACGGGAGGATAGAAAGTCCTTTGGTTGTAGTGATGATAGCGATATGACATATTTCGCAAGAGCATTTTTTAAAGAAGCTTTACCACAAGAAAATTCGTTCGTTTCAGCATTTGAGCATGCAAAAAACTTAGTCGCCCAGTGGGAAGAAACAGATTTTCCTGATAGTAAAAAATCCGAACCGCAAATATCTATTGGCGATAAAATTGAGGCTCACTTGTCAAAGTGGCGAGCACAAACACATTGATAGATGTAATCTAGTGATAAGCAAACGAGAAAAACTGCATAGATCGTTTTAAGCTACATATTTTCTCGCTGCCTCTGGCTTCCTACTTCACTCTGATCCCTGCTTCCTGTTGCCGTATTCACTCTCACTCAACTCAGCTCGATGCCCTCACCCATCACATTGCTCTCTGAATGCCTGCTAACAGCTCTACCCAATGCACTCGCAATAACTCGCAGTGCAGGCACTATCCAAAGCATACGCAATAGCTCATGGGAGGGGTCCAAAATACAGAGATACTAATAAATTATTGAAATAGTGCACTACATTCAATAGGTCCTAAGGAATGGCCCAGACTTCAACCCGCATTCGCTGTAACTTAGGATACTTCAGCGGTAGCATGCCGAATCCAAAGAACGTCAGTAGATCCGATTAAATCAAATTGAAGTGGAAGTGGAAGTGGAAGTGGAAGTGGAAGTGGAAGTGGAAGTGGAAGTGGAAGTGGAGGTGGAGGTGGAGGTGGAGGTGGAGGTGGAGGTGGAGAAGAATAGATAGAAGAGTCTTCGCCGTAGTCTTTTATTTTTGGTTCCTTAGTCACGAGTACCTATCATATTTTTAAGGTGCAAATTACTGGTACTATTATGCAACCCTATATCATCTAATTTTTAATAAG
>JBLIMQ010000139.1:0-11352 GCA_047638775.1 Flavobacteriales bacterium | reverse complement strand
TCGCACTAAAAATAGTTCCTGCTGTAACCGATGTCTGGTGATGGCATTGATTACACTGTTGAAGCTTGCGCGTAGTAAGTTGACAGTGTTTAGTGCAACCACAATCCTGGCAAATGAAACCATTGGGTCATCTCCAGTCAAATAAAGCACTAAAACACTGCTCCTCCGTGCCATATAGATCAAGATAGTCCGGTAAACTAATACCCTTTTGAAACTGCACTCTATTTTGGGACATAACTAAGCTCCTGATATTGAATAACTTTACTGACTTAATGTACAGTATAGTCGAGCTTAGGAATAGTGCTAATTAGGTAGAGTTTTGCCAGCGCGACGAGCTTCTCTTCAGAAACGCCGGAGATCTCCGCTGCTTTTTCTACCGTGTACTCGCTAACAAACTTGGCGTACTCGTCAAAGGTAATCGGTGTTGACGCACCAGCTGTGTCAGCGTTTTTGGCTTCCATTTGCTTAGGGTGGTCTGGGCGCAGGCCGTAACCAATATCGGTTTCGCCTTTTCTGAAATTGGTGTGCTTAGTTACAAAATCCCAATTGACGGCGTCATTTTGAATGATGTAATTGGCAATATAGTTTGCAATCGCCAAGTCCGACTGTGGTTCAAAAATAATCGGCAGGTCAGCCAAATCAAACGAGCGGTGGGTATAGGTCGAAAGCACAGAAACGATTGTGTCTGGCGCGCTTAGGCGGCGGTCAGAAATACGCGTCCATAGAATAGGGTGCATTTCGGCCATATTTGAACCCCAAAGCACGAATGCATTGGCGTGTTCAAAATCATCATAGCAGCCCATAGGTTCATCAATGCCAAAGGTGCGCATAAAGCCACCCACCGCGGAAGCCATGCAGTGGCGGGCGTTCGGGTCTATGTTATTCGACAGAAAACCCGCTTTCATTAACTTAACGGCGGCGTAGCCTTCCCAAACAGTCCATTGACCAGAGCCAAACATGCCAACAGCGTCTGGGCCTTTCTCACGCATGGTCTTTTTGAATTTTTCTGCCATAACATCGAAGGCACCATCCCAAGATACTGGGGCAAACTCACCTTGTTTGTCGTACTTACCGTTTGTCATCCGCAATAACGGTCGGGTTAGACGGTCTTCCCCGTACATGATTTTGGATAGAAAAAGCCTTTTATGCAGTTAAGGCCACGGTTAACGGGCGACTTAATGTCGCCATGTGTAGCAACCACTTTACCGGCTTTGGTGGCGACATTTACGCTACAGCCAGTGACACAAAAGCGACACGGTGCTTTTGACCATTGAAGTTTGGTCTCGTCAACGGCTTTAATTAAATTAGTCGCGGAGGCTGGCAGTTGTATACCAGCTGCAGCTGCTGCGGTGGCTGCTGCTTGAATTTTGATAAATTCGCGGCGCGTGGTGCTCATAGTATTTCCTTGTTCAGGGAGTCAGCATCTTCGGCGTGGTGATAGACCATCGAAACGGAAAGCATGCCGTCAAACTGTTGTAAGTGATCAATAATGTGGTTAATTTTTTTGTGGGTGTTGGTTTCCATCGTCACAATGATTTTCCCAATACTGTCTTCAATATGACTAATTTCGATCTCCGGGAAGGCTTGCAGTTGCTTTTGAATAGCGTGGCTGTGAGGAGGAGTGAATTGCAGGATTAAACTTGAAATATGCAGCTCTTGTGATGTGCTTTCTACCATTAATATTCCCTAAGCGGCCGGTGGGCCGAAGATCATCTGGCTGACCCATATAGCGAATCCCATACCGCCAACCAAGACAACGGACAGTAGTGGGAAAAGTACGATGGTGATAAACAGAAACAAGCGGCGTTCCTGGGATTTATTGACGGGGTCGCGCTCCATGATTGGGCTTCTCGTAGTTATTGTTTGGCACAGTAACTGTCGTTCACGGCGAGTTACGCTTTCAGAGGGCGAGGTTAACACGTGGAATAATACTAAATTTGCGCTAGGTCAATCTAAGCCCTGATGTGTGTAGAAGACGGTAATCCTAAGCCTTACAGGCGGACAATCACCGGGCGTTAGCCTAAGCAGGGAGGCATGGATAGGTCATGCTGAGGTATCAGGACGGGCGTGTAAGGCTATTGGTATCGGTGTGTTCAAACGTACGCCCATAAATTTCCAGTGATGTTGTTTGGGGGTAGCGTAGCGCGTCTGGATTTATGGTGGAGTAGCCATGTTTCCTAGAGGTCGATATCCAGTAGGTACCCACTCTTTGATCTAAAGATTGCGTTAATTTCCACATAAACATCAAATAACTCCCCCTTCGCTCGTTTATAGTCTTAGTGGTTATAAAAATACGACTATCGGTTGCTGTTAACCACAGCCGCTGAGGTGATGTATTTTGGGGGATGATTGTTTACGGCTGTGTTATTAGCCGTTCCAGCAAGCCTGCTGCGGACAAGCCAATGTGGAAGTATTCGCGGTGCGTGAAAGACGGGATCCCTTGAGTTGCTGTGGTGTTACTCCAGCCGTAGCGAATGTGTTCAATATGCTTCGTTAGTGGATTGTATATGATGCTAATTAGGCGGTTTGATGGAGAGGCGGTGTTTGAAGCATGAGCGCCAATTTTGTGATGTGTTTACGAATAAATTTTAAGGATTAATTTTCATGAAAAAAATTGTGTTTTTAGTTGCTAGTGTTTTAACCCTGTGTTTTTCTGGGGGTGTTCTAGCTCAGATAGGGGGTTCGTTTATGTCGTGCCAATCGGTGGATGAATGTGACGTAAACATTGGAAGCAATCATGCCTCGGTTTATGGGTTATATGGAAAAAGTTATTATCGGCTGGATGTCAGCGATTTCACGCTTGGGTCGAATTCCAATTATATTAATTATTTGACAGGAGCTCCTAACGATACAGCAACGTATAATTTGGGTGGCTTCGACGATATGTTTTATTCTGGGTATATAACCGGTAACGTATGTATGGGCGGATCAAGTTGTGGATATAATACAAGCATCTATCTCCCGGTTCCTGAAAGCGAAGACGTATTTACCGACTTAATTATTGAGAAAGTTGAAGTAACGGGACATGACAATATTGGGAGTGAAACTAAAGCGGGACTAGCTTTGTACGAGGGGAGCGTACGGCTCGATTTAATCGATGTGAAATCTGCTGGTGATACTTATACATTCACAGTTGATCGTCCAATCTCTGAGCCGCTTAGATTGACCTCTATAGGGAAGGATGGCAACACGTCTTCTGGCGATGAAACGGCAATAACTAAAATTAAAATATTTCTATCGAGTGTGCCGTCTGATCCAGGTTTAGTTGCTCGGTATAGTTCCACAGGGACGTCCAGCGCGATCGAAAGTTGTGACTGGACTGATTGGGTGACTACATCCACTGGCAAAGTTCGGAGTTTGTATTGTGATGGTAGTAAGGTGTTAGCTGCTGTTGTTGGCATAACTACTAACCCCGATTACTGTTGGTTCCCTTGGTCCGATTCTGACTATACACACGAAAAGGTTGCTGGTAGTTATTGTGAGGCGAACATATATCGCAATAACTTAATCTGGCCAGCTTCAGGCGAGTCGTGTGACTGGGAGTATAGGGGAAATTGGTCGGGGTATGACTATTTCGATTTCAACTGTAGTGGTTCTGGTACGGTAGCGTCAAAAACGATTGCCTATTTTCCCGGTAGCTACTCGGCTACGGTTGACTATTGTAAAATAGATGCAAATCCTGGGTTCGTTGTTGAAACTGTAGGTACAGGAAATGGGGATACAGAATGCGACATCATCGAAGTTAAATTGGACTAATTTTTTATCAGCGTTGAGTTCTATCTAGTCGTATTTCACGATAGTAGCCACGTCTGATTCAAAGATTTTTGTTTGTGGTCGAGGCGAAAATTCCTATCCGCCTCAGTAAGTAGTGGAGTGCAATCCGGTCTTGATCTGGGTCGAGCGTGTCGAGATACCTATACATCGACGCCAGATGCTTTTGCGTACGCGGCTAACCTTCATGACGCATATTCTTGGGGTTGTTATTCGTCTCACTAACAGATGTTGTTGATGCGGTATATTTGAGAGTTAGAGTTAGAGCTAGAGTGATTTTTCACGAATAAAAGTGAAAGACACACAGCTATTCTCATGTGCTCCTGTCCTGTGCATCAGGGTAGTTGTTACCTTGTTTTGTACCTGTAGAATGGACCGATAACAATGGGACCGCATATAATGTGCGGTCCCATTTTTTATGAGTATTGAGTTTTATCGGATCGTATTTCTCGACAGTAGCGACCTCTTATTCAACTGTTTTTGTTTGTGGCCGAGACGTAAACCCCTATCAGCCTCACTTAAAAACACACGAAATACCTAATATTTTTTTGGAGTTTCTTGATCACGGGCGAGTATAACAATATTTTTGAGCTTACGATTTCCCTTCAGTGTCCGGGGGTTGATGCAAAGATGGCGTTAATTTCCACATAAAAATCAAATAACTCCCCCATCGCTCGTAAATAGACCATGTGAATATAAAAAAGATTAGCCCTTATGTTAAACATAGCCGCTAAGGTGATCCATTTGGGGTGGAATGTTTGTTGAGGCTTGAGTTTTCGCGCCTGCCTGGTGCGTATAGATTACCCAAACACTACGTGGGGTCGCCACTACTGTGCTCCAGGCAGGCGATTGGAGTTCGGTCACCATTGTTAGGACAAACAATTTGAATATTTTTCAGGTAACAAATTTAATTTTGGAGAAGGTATTATGGTTTTTTAACTTTCATTTGTAGTTTCTAGTGTGTTGCCGCTGATGGCAGCATCATAATTTAAAAAAGCATTTCAATTGTTTATAATATTCGGGAGATATTTGTGTGTAAATCAAAGTTGGTACGATGTGCCTTATTGTTTTTATTTTTAGTAAGTACGGGGGCTAAAGCGGATATAAAAGCTGGCCCAATTGGCGGCATTGGCGGAACTGAATTCGAAGAAAATTTAGAGGTTTCTGAGCGTATATGTGGAATTTATCTGCGCAACAATGACGAGAGAATTTTCTCGATTCAACTTGAGGTATGTGATGATTCTGGCAATCGATATTTGACCACTCGACACGGAGGAAGTGACGGCGAGGAAAGTTATATTCCGTTAGCGGAAGACGATGTAATCGATAGTATCTGGGTTACGAAAATACCGATAAATGGGGCATCAACAGTTGTGGGTCTAGGCTTTAATTTGAGTAAGTCAGGGTGGCTTCCGTTTGGTTCTGTTGGTGTTCAACTGGGCGATAACAGAGTAAGCGCGAACGGCAGTTTTTACGAGATCATTAGTTTACCTGATGGCTATGAAGTTCACGGTATCATTGGCAACGCCGACAGTGATCTTGATGCGTTTGGGGTGTTGTTTCGAGCAATACCAGGCAGCGAGGTTCGAGGTGATTTTGGTCATATTGGTAATGTGGGCGGGGGCGAGAACGCCGATTCATTTGGTGGCCATATTCAGAATTCCGCTCCACTATTCGAATACTTTTGCGGTGTAAAAATCCGACATGGTAGCAGGATTGATGCTATTCAAATGGAAGTTTGCAGTTTAGATGGTACGTCTACGTTTCATGAAAGGCATGGAGGTAGTGGTGGCTCAGAAAGTTATTTTAAATTAGATAGCGATGAATATTTCGTATCGGTCACCGGTTGGAGGGGGCGAAAATATGGTGCTGATCGCATTTTTGGCCTGCAGTTTATTACGAATACAGGTAGAGTCTCGCCGACTTATGGTTCGGTAACTTCGGATGGTTTTGAATTAAATGCACCAGAAGGATATATCATCACTAATATTTCCGGTGCGTCAAGAAACGAGCTTGAAGCTATTGGTATTGGATTTACTTTAATTGATGGATACACGCCGCCTAGGCTTGGAAATGTTGTTGCCGCCGCGGATTTTGAAAGCGACTTTGGTGCATGGACGCAATCGGGAGCTTCTGACAGTTGGTTGCGTAAATCGGGTGCAACAAGTTCTAATGGCACGGGACCATCGGCAGCAGCTGAAGGTAGCACCTATGCTTATTTTGAAACCTCACGTGGGTATGCATATTATAGTGAAGAAACAGCGCACTTGCTGAGCCCCACTTTTGGCAGCCCAGACATGCGCCTGCAGTTTAGTTACCATATGTACGGCGTAGATATTGGATATTTATACGTAGATGTATTAAATAATACGACTTGGATTAATGATGTTTGGGTTCAATCTGGTGAGCAGAATGACTCGTCAGATGATCCTTGGAAGGACGCCACAATAGATCTCTCCGAATTTTCAAATCCTGTTCAAGTGCGCATTCGGGCCGTGGCAAGTGGCGGCTATCACGGCGATATAGCGATAGATGATTTATCGCTCTCAAGCAGCTATGACAAGTTGGGCGGTGTTAGCATCAGCTCGATGTGCAAAATACAAACAGGAGATAACTCAGCGACTTCGGTTTTGACCACCTCTCGCTTTAGTTCTTACGCAGCATATCAGTGGAAATGTGAAGTAAGTAGTGGAGTGCAATCCGGTCTTGATATGGGTCGAGCGTGTCGAGATACCTATACATCGACGCCAGATGCTTTTGCGTACGCGGCTAACCTTCATGATGCATATTCTTGGGGTTGTTATTCGTCTCACTAACAGATGTTCTCAGGTACTCCTTCCCTGTGTCTCAGTGTAGGTGTTGCCTTATTTTGTATTTGTATTTGTATCTGTAGCAATGCACTGATAACAATGGGTCGCACATCATGTGCGGTCCCATTTTTATGAGTGTAGTGCGCTATTCTTTTCTATGGAATCGAAGATTTTTAGTTGATGCTGTAAAGGGCTTTCCCTCGTTGAACCTGCCATAGTTTTAGCTTTCCACTAAGCAGCCGAACTTTTAACTAAGGTTAGGGTGGGGCAATACTTCGTCGACATAACTTTAGGGAATGGCAGATTTAAAATGTGTATATCGCTAGGACCGTCAGCCCCTCGCAATCATCGGTTTTACTATCCGGGTGCTTTTGTCACCGTAACCTATCGATATACTCTTCAATTGATTGTGCACATTGGTCATTGTCTGCGACGCGTATTTTGTCTCGCATTACTCCTTGTTTACACGTCACAATCTCTCGCTGACAGCAAGCCATCAATCACCTTCATCAACCCAGATTACCCTGGAGCCTCTTTTTGGGGTTCTGTAACCCAACTCATGCAGTTAGTGGCCGAGGACTTGGGTATAGAATTGGAAGTTCTCTATTCCAACGGAAATCGTTTTCATAATATTAGCCATATCAAAAGTATAGTCAGCCGAGACCATAAACCAGACTACGTTATCTTTATGTACAGCGGTGTTGAGGGGCTCAAAATACTAAAGCAGACAGAGCGTGCAAAAATATTCTCTATTTCATTTAATAGCGACATCCCCTTGGAGTATCGAGACAAAGTTGGTTTGCCTGGGGAAAATTTTAATTATTGGCTTGCTCACCTAGTGCCCGACGACGAGAATGCGGGATATACTTTGGGTAAATTTCTTTTGGAGTACGTACCTAAAGATGACACACAAATATCTATTGGCGCGTTGTCTGGGGGGTATAGCTCATTTATGGCAAACTTAAGGCTCCAAGGATTACAGCGAGCGTTAGATGAATCAACTTCCCGCAAAGATCAGCTACGCCAAGCGATTCCAGCGAGCTGGGACGGACAAGACACGCAAGCCAAAGTAGCAGGATTAATTTCTCGTTATAACGACATCAACGTAATTTGGGGGGGTAACGCTAAAATCGCTATCGAAGCTGAAAAAGCCTTGTCAACGCAACAAATTAACGGCTATAAAAGCGTTAGAGTAGTCGGCTTTGACTGGACCTCTGAGATGATAAACGCTATAAGCAATCGTCAGGTTATCGCAACAATGGGAGGGCATTTTATTGATGGTGCAATTGCGCTCATCCTCGCTTACGATCATTTTCACGGAATACCTATGGCGCTAAGTAAAAAGAAGATAAACACGCGATTGTCGCTGTTAAGCATGAACAATGTTGATGCGATGCGAAAAATTATTGACCCGGAACATTGGGAGGAGAAAGATTTTCGCCAGTTATCAAAATTCCATAATCCAAATATACCAACAAAAACTTTAGACACCGAAATATTTCGCAAATTTCTGTTGTCAACAAACCCTCACTAGAGAAGACTAATCAGCCAATGAAAAAGGGAAGAATTCTTGTTTAGTTTCGAGACAAAAAACCTTTTTCGTCTCGCCTGAAATTACATCAAACGAACATTTTTTTGGAATACTAGTGCCTGCAGACTGGCGAGTATAACCCGCTTTTGAGAAATCGATATCTCTCCAGTATCTAGCTCTTGATCTAAATATGGCGTTAATGCTCACAAAAATTTCCCCTACGTACGTAAGTAGACTAGGTGCATAAATAAATGATTAGCGGTTGTTAATCATAGTCGCTAAGGTGATCAATAGGAGTGGAAATGATTTCAAAAAAGTTACAGCTTTCGGGTGCTGCTGCACTTTCACTTGCAGTAAATGTGAATAGCGCGAGCGTTTGTCTGGAAAATAACCAGCTGGTATTTCTGGATAATGCAATTATAGGTGAGGGGGAGCGTTCAGGTTCGTGGTACTGTTGATGGACAAAGTGTACAAGAAAATCGTCTTCCCTGTAGTGTCGGTCGCTGCGAAAGCGCCCTGGTTTACGCGGCTGGGACTATTCAATATCGATTGGGTGGGGATGGCATTAGTGGAACGTACTCTCCATCGAGATCGGAACCCGAGCGTGTAGAGGTCTATCCCCAGCTATGTTCACCGTCACCGTCACCAACACCCACGGTCGGCGCACCTGATATTCTGTGGTACGGGGCGAGTACAACTTGATTTAATTCCGGCGGCTGGCCAAATTATGATCTGCCTTTGCTTATTTCTCAGATGGTGGAGCAAGTTACCGGTTCGCCGTTGCCCGGTCAAATTTCCGTCTTCACCCGCGCAAGTACCCCATTAAGCTCGTGGCTATCGCGAAGTAGCTGTACCAAAAACGCAGCTAATGGCAGACACCGCTTGCATGATGGCAGTCCCAGATATGAGGCCAATTGCAGTTCTGGTTCGCCGGGTAACAACAGGTTGTATGGCGACCAAAGTGGTGACGGTGTATGGGATTATGTGATTGCCACGGATTTTTTATCTTTAACGCCAGATGAACAGCAGGAAAATGGATTGCAGGAAAGACCTCGGCACGCCTCGGAAGCCGTTTATCGAACAGTGAAGGAAATTCATGATTATCGTAATGCCTCAGGTGCGAATACGCAGTTCTTAAATTTATTAATCACCCGCGATGATGACGGCCTTAGCAATGCCGCCGGCGACTACGGCAAGACGAATGATTTATTTAAAGGGGTACAATGCATTAAGGAATCGGCAAATAGCGAAGGGCAAAACCTCGATACGATACCCCTTGGTCTCGCATACTATAATCTTTATCGCGCAACAGACACTGTCAACAATGACCTGGTACGTTTAGCTAACCGCTTCTATTTAACAGGTGAACCATTGGTGTTCCCTACTATAGATGTGCCGTCCTATACGCCAATTTTTAACTTCGATTCGCTCGAGAGTGCAAATACTAATGTACATTTTAGTCGCCATGGGGCTGTTTTGTCGGCGCTATTTCTCTCTTACTACCTATACGAGGTAGATCCTCTTCAAGTCACCATGCCTAGCTTATTTATTACCGAGGCAAGTAACGAATGTAGTGGACCAAGTGACCTTTGTATTATTACTGACGAGCAATTTACATTTCTAAAACACGTAGCGAAATATTCCGTGGATCAATATCGCGCGGGTGATTCCTGGGCAAGTTGTGACGCCCACGATGAGCGAGAAATCGATAGTTTCATATTGAACAATCCCCTGATCGATGACTTCGATAGTGATTTCGACTTGGATAATACGTATCAAGATCCATCGGGTAACGTGGCCGTTTCCGGAAGATTTTTTATAGTTGCTGATGAAACATAGAGTTGAAAATAGTAATTTTTCTAAAATTGAAATGAGGATGATGATGGGAAATGTGTGAGCACTAAAAAGGCGATAAAAGCGCTAAGTTAGGGGGTGGTACTAAACCATCCTTATATTGCGTCTGCCCAGGCTTAGGGAGTTCAGTTGCGCGCGTCATTGTTACTCAAGCTCGACGAATCATCCTTGATCCATTGCGCCTAGATTTGCGCGACGTTATCAAGCAAACCATCCATAAGGCTGTTAAAAATCCACAATTAAACTCGTTCATGATAGTTCAGATAGTTGTAGCTGAACAAACCACTGCTTCTGAGAAGCTAGAGCTGCAAGCACTTATCGTAGCGGAACTAAAGCGATTGCACGAGCGCGTTTTAGCGCGTTACGGTTTGCGACCATCTGAATTTAGTGCTTGGAAGGCCGTACATAAATCATAGGAAAATCATCTTTGAATCTGAGGGGTTAGTTTTGTTTTGAATGGAAGTGAAGTATTCGAAAGCTTGCTGTTCAAGAGCTGTTAGGTAAATCTAACAGAAAATAGGATAATTAGTTAAAGGTAAAATAAGAGTGAATCTACTCGCGTTAATGATTAAATAAAATGTTCCTTTCTCTTTCTACATTCTTGTTAATTTTCATTTGAACAGATAATGGCGCTGGCCCTGTTTTCGGGCCGCTCGTTTTACGCTAATTTTAAAACTGCGACATACCATAAAGAATCGATGCACTAAGGCAGATACCCATTATAAGGGAATATACACAACCGACAATAAGTCCCTTCAGTAGGGTCCTGATTGGGCCTTGATCGTATTCGCGCCACATCGCAATTATTAAATAGATAGGGACATAACACAGTAGCCAGGGTAGGTAAGGCCTGCTAAATGCGATGAATTGGTGAGCAAGCACCAAGAAGGTTAAAAATAAGAAACTGAAGGCGTGAAAGTGAAGTGAAAATACTAAATGCTCGATGTACAATTTTTTCCGACGAATGTAAACCACTTTAAGTAGCAGTGCGAAGAACGGCAACATGATAAACATCAGTTTGGGAATCCACTCCGCGAACAGTTTATTAAGCAGAGCGGGGTCTGTTGCGACGCGCTTGGAGCCCGACAGCAACTTGTGAATAAAGTTATAGATATTATTCTGGTCTTCGGTTAATTCGTTGGTCTCTTTGTCTCGCTCTTCTTGCAGCGCTTGGGTTAAAAAATCGATAATGTCGACTACCTCGCCACCTTCCGATATTAACTTGCTAAGCTCATTGTTCATGGGAGGGGCGTATTTTCCATTACCGATGGCGTTGGTATCCTGCTTGGGGGCGATTTCGTGCGTCGCGTCTTCGACCGAGTTCTGGGGAGATGGACTTGTTCCAATGTCGATGCTGCTGTTATCCAGTTTCGGTGAGGCCTCCAG
>JBLIMQ010000138.1:0-11386 GCA_047638775.1 Flavobacteriales bacterium | reverse complement strand
CGTGGTGCATAATGCCGGTATACCAAACATGGGTGGCGCCAAGGTTTTTAATCGCTTTGAGTGCGGTGGCATCTATATCATCAAACTTACCCACCCCATTTTCTTCAATCGTCCCCCACGGTTTATTAGTCGTATTTTGATTGCCGAATAGGCGGGTAAACATTTGATAAACAACGGCTTTCCCTTCCATGTTCTCGGCTGTATCTACGTTATTGTCTTTTACTGCGCCCATACCACAGCCCACAAAAACTGCTGCGGCCAAACACATAGTCAGTGTTTTTTTCATTTGTTGATCCTAGCTTATATCTACGCGAAAAGTGTATTTTTTTCAGTTGGTAGTCATGCTAGGGAAGCCCACTACAATGGGCAATGAGGTGCATACGTATTCATAGAAAAGTAGAAAAGTGCGTGTCGCACATGTTTTTCATGTCCCACATGTTTTTCTTCCAGACTTAGGTCTGACTCCACTGCCTAATAAGGTTGTGGTATACGCCCGTCAATTGAATTATTTCGGTACTGTCGCCTTGTTTTTTTCTTAAGGCTTGTATTGCCATATCCATATCAAACAGTATCGTGCGTTTTTCGTCGCTGTTCACTAAGCTTTGCAGCCAGAAAAACGATGCGAGTCGCCGGCCTTGCGTGACTTCTGTTACGCGATGTAAGCTTGTTGCTGGGTAGAGTAGCATGTCGCCAGCAGCGAGTTTTATGCTTTGGGAGCCATAGGTATCTTCTATAACTAATTCACCGCCTTTGTATTCTTCTGGTTCAGATAAAAACAAAGTCATCGACAAGTCTGTGCGAACTTTTACGGGTGTTCCTGGGACTTGACGAATAGCGTTGTCGATATGTGTACCAAAAGACTGCCCACCTTGGTAGCAATTAAATAAAGGTGGAAATATTTTTAAAGGCAAAGCAGCTGACATGAATATATTGCTTTGCGCGAGTGCGGCGAGAATTTTGTCGCCAAGTTTTTGTGCGTCGGGTGAATTTTCGGGAAGCTGTAAGTTGTTTTTTGTTTGAGATGACTGGTAGCCCGCCGTAATATTTCCATCTGTCCATTGCGAGGATTCGAGTGTATCCCGAAAATTTTTAACACTTCTCTTAGATAGTACACCAGGTATTTTAAGTAACATAGTTTAACTTATTTATGATTTATGATTTATGATTTATGATTTAGGTGTGGTGCTTACTAAAAGATATAGTGCACGTTAAGGTTAAGGTTAAGGTTAAGGTTAAGGTTAAGGTTAAGGTTAAGGTTAAGGTTAAGGTTAAGGTCGATATTTGACGCAAAGCGTAGGCTTTCACTTATATTGTTGAAAGTGAGAGCCCGTATTTTCGAAGTGATCCTTGCTGTACTCCAGATCGTCATCGGTACAGGAGACCAAACGAATGAGGCGCCAGCACGAAATTTGCGTGGATTTAATAAGGATTATTTGGCTAAAAAGTATAGCTTGCACTTAATCGGAAGTGCCTCGATTCCCCTGGAATAAAGTGCCCACCACCTAATTGATCTTCATATTTTTCATCACTTAGGTTGGTGCCGTTGAGTTGCAAGCGTAATTGTTGAGTAAGGTTGTAGGCCAACATCATATCGAAGGTGAGGTAAGAATCGGCAATTTCACGCGTCACTTCGTTGCTGTTGTTATATCTTTCGCTTGTGTACTGCGCTCCTGCGCCAGCTACCCATTTATTAGAAATCTCGTAGGTAGCCCACACGCTTGCGGCATGCTTAGGGGTTCGTGGTAATTCGTTTCCTTCTTGCGTGATGTCATCTTCTTCGGCGTTTAGCACCTCACTCTTTTGATAGGTGTAAGCGGCGGTTAAGGATAATTTATTATTTACTTGTCCATAGGCGCTTAACTCCAAACCGTCTACGCGCTGTTCACCATTGAGGGTATTAAACCGGCCGTCGTCTTCGGCAAAAGCGCCGTCGGGTGCGTCGGTACGTGAATTAGTTTTGTCGGTTCTAAAAATCGCTGCGCTGGCTAAAATCTTACCGTTTAATACATCCCATTTAGTGCCAAACTCATAGCTTAGAGTTTCTTCAGGTTCCAAATTACTATCGTTGCCACGCGTTGATGCCGTTAAATCTTCAGCCGAAGGATTAAAGGAGTTTCCTAGGCCTAAATAAATACTTCCGTTTGTTGCGGGTTTGAAAACAAGGGAGGTATTCCAGCTAAGTAGTGATTCATCGGCCTCAAGCGTTGCTGTGGGATCGTTGTAATCGTAGTGATATATAGTATTAAAACTTTCCCAGCGTGCACCGACGCTGAACTCCCATTGCGGATTAAAGCTTAGAGTGTCGAAGATATATAAAGCGTTGGTATCACCGGTGGACTCAGTGCTGGTACCGTCACGTTCGTAATTACCGCTATAGGCTACTCGTGAGTTTGGCGTGTACAAATCGACAAGTTCAGGGTTTGTATCCAGATTATCTGTTCCTGCGTCATCGTAATTCCAACGCTTTTCTTTTTCTTGTCCGATTTCCATACCGAGTACAACGTCATGCGACACGTTTCCGGTTTGATATTGTCCGATTACATCGAGTTGCACGATACTTAGAGAATTTTTTGTGTCACGCGTTTTCTCGTCGCTAAGTCGAACATTAGTGCTATTGGTAATGTTGATAAAGCGCGGTGCTGACACGATAGATAAACGTGTAACGTCACCAACACGCGCTTGTACACGAAGCATCGTATTTTCGGAGAGGTCATGTTCATATTTTGCCGTTAATGATTTGGCTGTTACGTCTTCAAAATCTCGGAAAATGTTGCCATAGAAATTACTGTAATTTACTGATGGGGCTCCGCCTGCGTCTTCTTCTAGTTCTGGAGCGTAGCTCGATTGGCCAGCACTGACCCACGGTAAACCGTAGTCGGGCAGGTTGTCCTGTTTCTGGTATTCGCCACTAAGGCTAAAGCGCGAGGTTGTGCCAAGACCCGCTGCAAGTGACACGGCTGCTGCGTTTTTCGAATTCTTAACTTCATCGCGACCAGCGACTTCGCCATCGTCGGTGAGCAAGTTTATGCGCAGTGCAACGGTATCGCTCAAGGCACGATTGGCATCGACACTTACGCGGTAATCGTTGGCTGTGCCAAGTGAGGCCGATATTTCGTTAATGTCATCGAGTTTGGCGGTTTTGGTTTGCAAGTTGATGCTGCCGCCTGTGGCGCCGCGCCCACTGACGGCCGAGCCCGGTCCTTTGGCTATTTCAACGGCTTCAAGGTTGTAGGTATCCCGCGTGTAACCGGCGATATCGCGAATACCATCAATTAAAATATCTGTGCGTGCGCTAAAACCGCGAATGCTCAAGCTGTCTCCTGTTGGTGTGCCGCCTTCGCCGGCTGCGAGCGTAATTCCCGGTACGTTGCGCAGCGCATCACGCAGGTTTTCTACGCCTCGATCCTGCATTACAGCCTTGGTTATCACGGTGATGGTTTTCGCTGTATCGAGCAGTGGCTGAGTGTTTTTATGTGAGGTCGAGCGCTCGGGTTTGTAGCTGTCCTCGGCTTCTGATTCAACCTTGACCGTGGGCAGTTGAGTGATTTCTTCTGCATGTATAGTGCTTGAAAGCGATGCCGCTATAGCTACTGCTAAGGCACTTTGCGTTGTTAGTTTGGGCGATAAGGTTCGTGTTCGTTGAGTATTCACTGGGCTTCCTGTTGTTTAAATGTTGATGTTTAAATGTTGATGTTGAGAACTACTCTCATTTACTGGTGCAGTGTAATGTCGTCAATCTTAATGTCAATACGAATCATTCGTATTTACATTTGCCGTATATTGATCCATACTTTCGTTCCCTATTTGCCGTAACAATTAAAACCATGAACGCTTTACTTAGAAAAGTTCACCGCTGGTTGGGTTTTCCGCTCGGTGTGTTACTCCTCTTAACCTTTGCAACCGGTATGCTCACGGCGATTGACGAGTTAAACGCGCGAAGGCAGCTGTTAAGTAATGCGTTCTTAGCGGGTGAGCATTTGGATCTTGAGGCTTCAAGCTATAAGGGTTCCGGCGTTAGCATTACTGAACATGCGCGCACATTGGGGATGTTGAGTGAGCGCCACGAAGACGCTACAGAGATCACGTTAGCGACGAAATTAACGCCGTATTACCAAGTTATAAACCGTCAAGAGCGGGTGACTTATGGTATTACCTGCGCGATTACCTGCGTGATTGGTGGGCTGGATCAAGGCGTGCGCACGTTACGCGCCGAAGGCACTTTTTTTTCTACGGTGTTGCAATTACACCGCAATCTCTTAATGGGTAAGAAGGGTCTTTTTGGCCTCGGTGGCGCAGATTACGTGGCGTGGATCTCACTGATATCCTTGTTCATCAGCGTCATCGGCTTATGGTTTTGGTGGCCTCTGCGTCGAAGTTTTAAAGTGCGTACGCTAGTACCTACACGTAATAAGCGGGCGGATTTTTTTTACTCACACGTGCATGCGGGTGTTCTATGCTCGGCGTTTATAGCACTAATGGCGTTAACCGGTGCGTCGATTACCTTTCGCGACTTTACTCAACAAGTGTTCGGTATTGAGGCTGTTAAACCGCGTGTTAGTCCTGCTGTTATGCCAAACGCCAAGCTGGGGACTAATTCAGGGGTGGATATAAAAAATTTCGATATTAAAGAAGCCAGTACGGGTCAATTAGCGGAAGTGATATTAAGTCAATCGAGTAAAGACGTAAGAGAAAGGTTAAATGAAAAAACAAAAAATGGATCAAATGAACGCGTAATTAACACACGCGAAAATAGCACGCGTAAAAATATCATTATCAGTGAATCTGAATGGCTTGCACTATTAACGCTTGCGGAAAACACATTTCCGAACGCAACATTACAACGAATTAAAATTCCGCGGACGGAAAAAGACAAAAGTTCTCTCGCTGATGTACATAGTTTAGATTTTCGGTTTCTCGATCAAGGTGATTGGTTGGGTTTGCCAAGTAGTTACCTCATTATAAATCGCGAATCCTTGTCGCTTAAATTGTTATCTCGCTTTAGCGATAAAAACCTATCTGAAAAGATCTATGCACAGCTTAAACCTTTGCACACGGGCAAAGGGCTTCCTATTCTATATACGGTATTTTTGTTATTAATGAGTGCCTTGGGGTGTGTGATGGTATTTTCGGGGATTTATAGTTTTGTTGTTAAAAATCGACGTGTTTGGAAGGTAAGGTTTCCCCGTTTTTTTCGAGCATTTTGGGTCGAAAGTTATAAGGTTGAGCAGGATTGATGGGCTAGATATAAATGAAAAAAATATTCAATAGACATATATTTCCGGTCAATCTTAAGTTAGAAAATATAGGGATCATATCTGTCGTTATCCTTGTGCATGTGATGAGCCTAACTCTATTAGTGCGTGCAGGCGCTACTGAAAAATTGCAGAACGTAAAACCTCCTGTAATCCAAGGAATATTGTTGCCCACACCGGTTGTCGAAGTGCTTGCGCAGCCAGCAGATAATAAAAAAGTATCGAAAAGTTCTACCAAAAAAAATATTACGAAGAGAAAAGTTGATGAGTTTTCTAAGAGTCAAGTTGATAAGGGCGAGAATATAATACCAATACCCATTAAGACTAAAACGGAAAACGATTATGTTAATACGCATCCGCCGTTGGTTACGCAGAAATACGCGAAAAAACAATCACAGAAAGCTGACAGCGAAGTTGTGTCAGCAATTTCAATTGATAACAAGAAATCCATGGGCGCGCCGCTTACACCGCCAAAAATGGATGCGAACCCCCTAAATAACCCAGCGCCAGCGTACCCGAAGATGTCGCGAAGATTAGGCGAGAAAGGCACCGTTGTGCTCGAGATTTTAATTAAGGCCAACGGCAGCGTGGCTGAAGTTAGACTAAAAAAAACCAGTGGTTTTGCGCGATTGGATAAAACCGCGATAAGCGCCATTAAACGTTGGCGCTATCAACCAGCAATGCGCGGCGATAAAGCCGTCGAATATTGGTATCAGCAGGCCCTAGAATTTATATTGAAATGAGGAGTTACGACAATGAATAATCCCTATGGGATCGACGCGCTTTGGCAGCAGGGCGATATGGTTATTAAGGCGGTGGCTTTTACACTGTTACTCATGTCTGTTGCGTCTTGGACTGTCATCCTCGTGCGTGCTTATGGCTTGTATCGTCTGCGTAAACCAGGTAAGGCGCTCAACGATTTTTGGCACACAAAAAGTTTTGGTGAAGGTCTAAAAATACTCGGTGAAGACAGAGGGGCTAACCCTTATCGCTATTTAGCCGAAACGGGAATGGCGCAATTAGATCATCACAATTGCCATAAAAGTGATTTACATGGTCACTTGCCGCTAGCGGATTGGTTAACTGGGTGTATGCGTGCAGCAATTGATGAGAGTAGTGAAAAATTACAAAGTGGTTTAGCCGTGCTCGCATCGGTCGGTTCAACCGCCCCGTTTGTAGGTTTATTTGGGACGGTCTGGGGAATCTATCACGCTTTAGTCGGTATAGGTGCAAGCGGACAAGCGAGCATCGACAAAGTCGCAGGGCCGGTGGGAGAGGCATTAATAATGACCGCTTTTGGCCTTGCTGTAGCAATACCTGCTGTGCTTGGTTACAACGCGCTCACGCGTGGTAATCGAAATATTCTTTCAAAACTAAATCGTTTTTCCCATCAGTTACACGCCTACTTGATAACGGGTGCACCTCCGGCAAAAATTCAGAGCCTTAGGCCGACCTCAACCGTTCGCCAAAAACAAGTCTTTCCCAAATCGCTAGTGGAGACTACGTAAATGTCTTTTGGTGGGGGTACAGAGAATGACGAGGTTTTAAGCGAGATTAATATGACACCCTTGGTTGATGTGATGTTAGTGCTTTTGATTATATTTATTATTACCGTGCCGGTGCTAACGCATACCGTCAATATAGATCTACCCAAGGTAGACAGCGTGGCCAGCTCTGTCGAGATAGATACAGTGTATATTTCTGTTGCGCAAAACTCAGAAATCTATTGGAACGATATAGCGCTAAACTTTGAGCAATTAGAGCTTCGACTAGCCACGGCTGCATTGCAATCACCGCAAGTACAGATTCAACTACGGGGTGCTAGCGAAGTTCAATACAATGCTATTATGCAAGTGATGTCGGCGGTACAGAAGGCCGGTATTGTGCAATTGGGTTTTGCTACTGAGCCCATGTGATAGCCCTATTCCATATTTTCGAAATCAACTCTACGTGCGGCAGTTCGTCACCCATCAAATACATCGGGGACATGTGAGGGGCATCCACTCACAAATCCCAAGATGTAGTGTTTTTATTGCGTTGTATCCCTGTTTTTCAAGAAGGATGGAACGATGCCTGAATATGAATTCGTAGAAAAACCGCTTTTAATCCAATTTTAAAAAATGGATTGGAGTGTTGTTGATCAAAGCCCATCTAGAAGCTTACGCTCCAGCTTCCGAAAAATATTAGTTAAAACCTAATTGGCGTTAATAGTGAAAGGAGTCCAATTTGTCATTACAATAATTAATAGGTCGGCATATATTAATAAGTGCCGACATAATAAGAAGTCTGTTTGATTATGCAAACCACCTCAAAACGTCATCAAGTGATTGAGCTTGCCAAACAACAAGCGGTTATTCGTCCGCGTGACTTGAGGATCAATAGATCAATAGGGTCAGAGTCGTTGATTTTGCGCGCCAAACCTAGCAATCAATAAGTGTGTGTTCCCGCATGTGATTAATTCCTAACTGGGTGTGATTATTCAATTTTGATCTGCCGTCCAAAAGATAGCCGTCCTTAATCCTCCCATTTTTAAGGTTTTACGAAATGGCCGTTTTTGTGTAGAAAATTCAAGTGTGTAGAATTTTCGTGTGTTTTGGTGATAGGCGACAGGAGGGGGCATTTATCCGAGGTGGTTTTTCTGGGGGAATGGCGTAAGGCTTGACGTGGTAAGGGATTGAGGGTAGTTTTCTTTTTCTACGATAAAAATAGTCGCGCATCGGAATAGGCAGTCTGGGGTACGATATAGAAATGTTAAGTTTCTGAAGGCTGAAGTGAAGAGTAATAATGAAAGGTTTGAACCTAGAAGATTATTTGAACTTGTTGGATTATTTACACTTGTGTATTGCTTAATTGTCATTTCACTATACGCCGTTGAATCTGTAATTTTCAGTTTGCATGCAGAGTTAATTGCTCTAGCATTTATTGAACCAGTTATGTCTCTAAGTTGGAATTACACTGCTCAGGTAGCAACTCCGATATTGATTGTAATGTGCATTTCCACATTGTTTATCAAACACAAAATTATACGGCGTACTATTATGGGTCTTTCAGTTGCATCATGGTTTTACATTGGTCTATCCGTAGTTTTTACTTATACATAATGATAAAGTTAATTTTTTTTGCGTAATCGCAGAAGTCCACAACTTAACAAAGCTATATACGGCGAGCAACTTTTCCGTCGCTTGATCTTGTGGCGATAAAGACTGCCACAAAACAATCAACTACAAAGTTGCCGCGTGATGGCGACGTTAAGCAGGCAAGAAATTAACTGATGAATAAGCATAGAGAATTCTCCAAGAAAATGGATAAGGCGAGAGACGCGGAGTATTCGGAATATCTACGTGCATCCATTAGATCGATTCCGGCTGTAGCCAGTGCTTTGGTAATTAATCTTACGCCTAGTTTGAATGATGAATATGGCTATATTTACGGGTCGCTTTATATTTTTGGCTACCTTTTTCTGATTGAAATTCTATATTGGGGCATTAACAAGGATAATAACTGGGTAGCTGCGAGTATGTGGTTGCTGTGGGTATGGTTTTGGTATTTTTTACTATACATAGAGTTAAAGGACGTGAAGGAGCTTTGGGTTGTAATGTCGCCTGCCATCGTTGTTGTGTTTTTCATTGTCAAGCCAATACTTTGGTGGTCTTTTTATCAAGAAATTAAATATCGGCCCAAGGAATAAGTTAGTATATGAATTCGGCATGCCTAACAAAAGTAGCCGATCAATAGATCAATTCGAGGACACTCACTCGACATTAATCCTCTAACCTACTGATTTAGTTTGGTTTTATTTAGATTTTACGAGTGGGCGTCCTCGAATGCCTTTTTTCGGTTACGGCTGTTCTAGCGGCCATTGCAGTTCTGTGTTTTCAATAATTGGAATGCTAAAGTTATATCGAGTTGCAGGTGAGCTTTGCAGCTAGCGGAGTCAAAACGTTAATGTAACTTTCCGGCCGTTCTTTCTTTCTTCTACTGTATAGCCGCAGCCTAGGTTGGCCACTAGCTTTTCAATAATTACAGTTCCTAGGCCAAAGCCCATTGGTTTATTTCTATCTACATCTACTGTACTTGTGTTTTCTATTACAATCGCGTTATGAGTAGAGTACACATCTAACGTGCCTATAGGGGTATTTTGAAAAGCATTTCTAACAAGGTTATTAACAATAATTTGGATCAAGGCTGGTCGTGTATTCACTACCAGTGCTTCGCCAGTCACTTCAATAGTCACCTGGTTACCCTCGGTTAAATATGCATTGTCATGCAACGATTTATCAACTATCCAACTAATGCAACACTCTTCCTCTGGAAGCTCGAGTGCGTCTTCGTTACATAGCCACAACAGTGCTTCCATCTGATATTTCATATCGGATATTGCTGAATCCATATTGGATAATAATGATCTCTCTCGCGGCGACATGTCTTTTTTGATTAACTCTAACACTTCCATATTTGCCGAAAGGACCGCTATTGGGGTGCGTAATTCATGGCTGGTGTATTTTGCAAAAGCTTGTTGTTTTTCGAGTGCTTCGGAAATTCCATTCAGGTTTTCACCAATAGCTTGGGCTATATAATTTAGCTTTGGTGATGTGAAGTCGGGTGGGGGTATTGTGTTTCCGGCTTGCAGGCCGGTTGCCCATTTTTCAAACTCTCGAACGTTTAGATTAATGCGTGATAGGTGAAAAAAACCAACTAATACCAGCGCGAATATGCAAATAAGTGTAACGGATATGGCCGGTTGAACTTTCTGAAATAAAGCATATTCGGTTTCTCTTTTTTGCTTAACTATTCGAAAAGCATAGTATTTTTTACCGCCTTCCACGGGCACAGACATCACCAATACAAAATCCGGCAATTTTAACAAACTTGAAAATTTGTGATTGAAACTCTCAGCGGAGGAGGGGAGAATATCCTTTTCTACGGGGGCCGCACCCACTATATCTAAAAGTTCACTGTAGGTTGATACAAAGCCCATGCTAGAGGATGTGAATATAGTTGTTTTGTCTCCTGCAGTCGGCCGTTTGGCGTACGATGCGTTCTTCGAAAACCTAAGGTTTGGTGAAGCATGGATTCGTGTTTGCAATCGGTTGGAATATTTTACTAACCTAGCTGATTCTTCAATCACCGAGGATTGGTATTCCTCCCAAGCGGTCCAGCCAACGTAGCACATTAGCGATAAACTAAGAATGATCGAAAATGCTAATATGGTTTTAAATTTAAAAAGGCGCATCTATTACTATATTATTAGGTGTTATGCCATTAGGTGTCATCACATTTATTATTCCTGTATTAAAAACGGGCGTTAAATTTGGTTGTTATGGGTTATGGGTTATGGGCTATGTGTTAGGTATTAGGTATTAGGTATTAAGTGTCGTGGCTCTTATTGACTAATACATATCCGAAATTCGCCACTGCGTGAATAAACGGAATATCGAAAGGTTTATCCAGCCTTTGACGTAACAAATGTATGTGGGCTTTTAGTCCATTGCTATCGGGAGGGTCTTCACCCCATATAGCAAACTCCAAATCTTGCTTGCTTACTGGATTTGGCCATGCATTAGCTAGAGACAGGAGCAATTGCCAGTTAGATTTAGATAGCGTAACAACCTTATTGTTACGCGTCACCGTTCTAATAGCGGTATTTACCGTCAATCCAAGTTCTTCAATTTGAATAATACTCAACAGCCCGCGTGCTCTTGTGACTAAGGCCTGTATACGCATATGCAGTTCTTTTAACTCAAAGGGCTTGGTAAGGTAGTCATCTGCGCCGGAAGAAAATCCCTCAATTTTGTCGTCTAAACTGGTACGTGATGTTACCAGTATAAACGGGGTGTCTTTCGCTAAACTACGCAGTTTTCTACAAAATTCAAACCCTGGCATGCGCCCCATATTTACATCGCTTACAATTACGTCATATGTGTTATTTTCTACAAGTACCAACGCGGGGTTACCATCCGGGCAGTGATCACAAATAATGCCATGTAGCTCTAGGTACTGTAATACAGCACTTGCGAGACGCATATCATCTTCTACCAGTAACATGCGAATGTTCATAATTAGTTATTTCCTATTGAGCGACATTTATTAGGCTATTTGCACTAAGAATCTTCATCTTATGTGAATGTTTGATT
>JBLIMQ010000137.1:0-11519 GCA_047638775.1 Flavobacteriales bacterium | reverse complement strand
GAAATATCTTTCGCTACTCTCATATTTTTACCCGCATTTATATCACGTTAAATACGTGAACGCTGGTATTATAATGACCCTCCAGATAATATGCACGCAATTTAGGACACTACACTAGTTGATCAACACTTTTGTTTTCGGGGCTTTTTAAGCCCCTTTTTTGTGTCTGTCAGTTTTTACTTCTTTGGGCCATATATCTAGAAATGAGTGACTTCATATTTTTGATCATTTCTAAGAATAAGCTACACTCAAGACAGTGAGCCGGGGTTAAGTGGCTAGAAATTACGTATTGAACGAAATTAAGAGTTTGGAGGTCGAATGAAGACTATTTTCAGCCTAGTATTTTGTGTATTAGCGCTAAGTATTTTGAGTGGCTGCGGTGAAGGAAAGTGGGCCAAAATGACCAATCAAGAGTTGGTTGAAAAAAACGACGGGTGCGTCCGTGGCAATCCTAGTTCACCGGGCAAAGTTACGGCGTGCGAAAACGTAAAGAAAGAATGTAAGCGCCGCCGTGATAATGGCAACTACGCGTGCTAATAAGGGGCATGTGGATCGTATTTGATACGCTCTGAATGATGTACTTTGAGTAATACACAAGGGCATATAGGCGAGTATATATACCCTTGTGAAACCCCTCCATACGGCAACCCTTGCCGCACGATAAGCTAATTATTGAGTTGGCACGTGTAATTGCTGAAGTTTTGCCGTAGCCGCTTTGCCGAGCACTCCACCACTTTGTGCGGCTGAATTAAAATACTGAATCGCGGCGTTAGTATCGCCTTCTTGCAGGCTAATTTCGCCTAAGTGATACGTACTGATCTGCGTTGGTAGTAAGTGCATACTACTTATTAAACTTTGCTTAGCCGCAGTTGTGTTGTTTTGTGCTTTTTGACTGAGCCCTAAACCTAGGTGCGACATAAAGTAATCAGGATTCAATTTCTTTGCCTGTGTAAAGGCGGCTTGAGCTTTACTATAATTCTTATTTGCTAAGTGAATTTGCCCGGCGCTAATATGGAATGCGCTCTCTTTAGGCTGCTTTTTGATGGCGTCATCAAGTAGTGTTAAAGCGTTCGAGCTGTTTCCGGCCTGCGCCTCTTTTAACGCATTCTGTTGTAGCTTATAGGCGGCCTTGTCATGGCTTAGTTGTGCAGTAGCACGTCTATAGGCTTGTTTGTTTCGTACGCCTTCTGGAAGATTGAGCGTTTTTTCTCGATTTCGATTTACGCGTTCATGAGATGGCGGGTGACTGGCAAATAAACTGTCAAGCAAACCTGTTTGTTGCCCTTGTGATAGCTGCACAAACAGAAGCTGCAGTTCAACGGCCGCGCGTGGCTCGTAGCCAGCGGCGACCATGATATCGATTCCATAGTTATCCGATTGTAGCTCTTGCCCTCGGCCATATCGTGCTTGCCATGCGTTGCTGGCATAGCCAGAGCCTATTTTCAGAAGATCACCGTATTCAGTGCCCTGTGTCGCGCTACCCAGAAGATCAGCGCCTAAGCCGAGAATACTTTGTTGGGTCATTTGTTGTGCGCCGTGGCGGGCTGCAGCGTGAACAATTTCGTGACTGAGGACCGCCGCGAGTTGGGCCTCGTCTTTAAGCATTAATAGTAGGCCGCGATTTATGGCGATTTTTCCACCGGGTAGCGCCCACGCATTCGGGGTTTCATTATTGAGAATAACGAACTCGTAGGGTAAATTTGGGTTGGGGCTGTACTTAGCGAGCTTTTGGCCTACATTATTGACGTAACGATTTAAATCACTATTTAAACCACTATCTGAACCACCATGTATATCGTTATCAACACTATAGCGACCGCCTTGCTGTTGTTGATAGGGCGTGTAATTTTGCTCACCCATGGCAACCTCTTGCGCGGGGCTCAATAGGCTAAATTGATTCTCCCCGGTCACAGGGTTAACACTACAGGCGGTGAGATGAAACAAGAATAGAATAACGCTAAATAGGAGGGCGCGAGGCATAGGTAGAATCCGTTATTGAGCCAAAGATTAAAGATTTTCTCAAATTTGACAGCAAAGTGAAACGAGAAGCTAGTCGAAGCGTGCAATTGATCATTCGAATAAAGGGTTGCGCTATCAGCTTTTTCCGCGCTACTGTGGCGAACGTCACACTATTGTCGGGCGCCTACAGCAATAACATTAATTACGGCGACATTCTCCGACACGTATATAGGAAGGCTTTGATGCCACGGTTATACTTGCGCGTCAGGATAGGTAAACGTTTGAGCCGCCCCTGTATACAATACGTTAGTTTAAGCCCCTAAGGATTGATTTTCATGAAAACCGCTATTCTCGTCGACTCTGCATGCAGTTTGCCTAAGTCACTGTGCGACAAGTACAACTTAAGTTATGTGCCGCTAACGTACAGTATTGATGACGACGAATTTATCGATAATAGTGATGAAGAAGAGGCGCTTGCCATCTTTGCTTCGGGGTCTCTTTCAAAAAAGCATGAAGTAACGACAATACCGCCTTCTCCAGAAGCCTTTGAAAAGGCCATTATCAAGAAAATTAAGGAAGGTTATCAGCGGATTGTGATCCAAACAGTGAATCGCACGCAGGGTGAAACCTATGAAAACGCGAATTCTGGCGTGGCAAGAGTCGTCAAGCAGTTAGATGGCCGTAAAATTATATTGAAGGTTATGGATAGCCGCACCGTATTTTCGGGCCAAGGGTTAATGGCAACCGAAACAGTACGTCGCATGTTAAAGTCAAAAAACGAAGACGAAGTTCGTCGTGAGATGGACCGTCTTTCAGAAAAAATCTATACGTATATTTTACCAAAAGACCCGCTTGTTGCATTGGTGCGCTCACGCCTACGCAATGAGAATAACGTAGGTTTTACTCAAGCCTTGATCGCTAAAGCCTTAGGTATTCACCCAATAATATGCAACGCTAACGATAGCTCGAAAGCTGTGGCTAAGATTTGGGGTTTTGATAAAGCCGTAAAGGCTCTATTTGACCATGCAATCGCGCAAATTGATGTTGGCTTACTTAGCCCAATCATTACAGTTAATTATGCAGGGCCTATAGATGAGCTGATGCAATTACCCGGTTATTATGATCTGGTCATCAAAACTAAGTCATCCAATGTCATGCTGATACCTTCTGTAATGAGTATAGCTGGTGGAATTTATACCAGTGTTGGCTCAATCAGTATTGCTTTGGCTTGCCCCGAGCATGAGTGGGCAAGTAAAAAATAACGGTCGTTTATTCGGGTACTTTTATAGCCAGCCTTTCTGCTTGGCTATTCGCGAAGCGTCAATGCGGTTGGTGGCATTGAGCTTGGCGATGGCTTCTGATAGATAATTGCGCACAGTCCCTTCCGATAAAAATAACTTTTCGGCTATTACTGCCGTGCGTAAACCCTCTCCGGCTAAGCGTAGAGCCTTGCGCTCTTTGTCCGTTAATGGATCTCTGTCATCAAGTGCAGCAATCGCCAATTCTGGGTCGATGGTTTTTTTCCCCATCATGGCCTTGCGGATGGCGTTGGCTAAATCTTCCGAGGGAGCATCTTTCAACAAAAATGCGTGCACGCCTGAGTCCAGGGCTCTGCGAATGTAGCCAGCTCTGCCGAATGTGGTTACGATAACGGTGCGCATTTTTGGGTATTCTTTTGCGGCAAATTCGGCTAATTCAATGCCGGTCAATTCGGGCATTTCGATATCAGTCAGTAAAATATCAAACTGTTTGTCTTTTAATATACGTTTTGCCTCTTTGCCGTCGGCGGCTTGCGCGCACACTTCGATATCATCTTCGAAATTAAGCAACGCGGCCATTGCGCCGCGAACTAAGCTCTGGTCTTCTGCGAGCAATACTTTAATCATAATTGTGCCTGTTAATTCGATAGTTAGAGTCTAGGTCGGGCTTTCCCACTGCGTATCCATTATTAAGTTCGCATAGTGTTTATACTTTATGCGAGCTTAGTAACGGGTACACGGAAAACCAATTCTGTACGACCTTGGTAGTGGCTTGTTAACGATCCGCCCAGCTCATTTATACGTTCGTGCATGCCCTGCATGCCATTGCCTTCAGTTAAACTTTCCACCTGGCCATTATCGCTAATACGTAATAGAAATTGGCTTTGGCTTGAGCTGTCACTCTCGTCGATATGCGCCGCAATTTTGACCTCATTACCGTTACTGTGCTTGATTATATTGGTGACAGCCTCGGTAAGAATGAGCGCCAACGTCGATTCATTCTTTGCGTTCATTTCGGGTAGCTCTAATACGCTGTGCACATGAAAGTTGGCGTCTTGGAGCGATTTAATGAGTTTGTCGGCATGGGTTTCTATGCTTCTAAATTTGTAGCCAGAAATAACAGCGCGCATCTCGGATAAGGTTTCACTGGTAATCTTTGATACTTCAGCAATCTCTTTTAGCGCAGCTTCCATGTGACCGGCTTTGCCTTGTTTTTCGGCTAGTTGTGATTTGAGTGCGATGGTTGCGAGGCTATGGCCCATAACATCGTGAAGGTCCCGGGCGATACGCTCTCGCTCAGCTACTTTTGCAAGTTGCTGTAATTCCTGCTGGCTCTGTTTTTGAGCTTCGGCAAACTCACGGGCTTTACGTTCGTAAAAACCATGACCGAACATTGCAACACTCGGCACGATAGCTGGCATATAGTACCAGTAGAAGCTGTAATCATAGAGTTGGGCTACGGCAAAAATCAGGGCGCCAATTACGCCAGACACCGTGAGTGCGCGACGCACAGTCATATGTAGGGCGGCAAAATAGATGGAATACCAATAAAAAGCGAATGACGAAGGGTTGATGGGCGCAGCCGCGAAACTTAAAACGATACTACCGACCATGGCTAAGGTTTTATGCTGTGGTTTGGCTTTTGCCATCACACGATAGAGTGCGAGATGGACGAAATATAAACCGATGAGTAGTGCAATAGTCGAAGCACTCGTGGTATCACGGTCGACCGACACAAAGTAAAACAGCGATAGGATCAATGGCGTATAGGTGCTGACAAATTCTACCGTCGCATGATTCCGATTTGAGCTGCCATCTAGAGAAAGTTGTCGCGTATGGTTGTGCGAGCTTTGCTCTGCTGGTTCCTTCTTATGCAAATGACCTACCTCAAGAAGCGATTAAAAAAAGAGCGCCATAGGCGCTCCCAAAAGGGAAGTAGGGACGTAGTTTCAACGTTTCCTGAACTTCGCTATCAGCCAGGCCATTATTAATGGCATTAGTTTGATTTAGTACAGACAATTGTCACTAGGATAGCTGACAATTGTCACCGCTTGCTATAGCCGGCAAGCGTTAATAGTTCAATCAGCACAGCTAAAAAGCCGTGACGTGGCAACAGTTGTACAGCAAACGGTATGGAAACAATGACTTTTGAAGCGATTTTTGATGCGAGCTATGAGCGCACCATAAAAAACTACCAAGGTGATGGCGACTTTTTTGAGGCGTTCTACGAGCACTTCTTGAATTGTTCACCCTTAATCCGCAAGCACTTTGAAAACAGTAATATGCATATGCAGCAGCGTATGTTGAAAAAGTCCTTCTATAGTTTGGTGGTGTTTTATGCCTCCGGTTCGGTTGATAATGTGCTTAGCACAATGGCTGAGCGACACAGTGTCTCGCAAAAATCTATCCCGCCTGAACTCTACGACCTATGGCTTGAAAGCCTTATATTGACGGTTAGAGACTTCGATACCAAATTTGACGATGAGATCGAGTTAGCGTGGCGTTTAGTTTTAAGTGGCGGTATCACCTATATGAAATTCAAATTTAATCACTAGGCACTCTGATTAGAGCTCTTACTTTCGGTATACTGGGCTTTTTTTAATAAAGCTGATGCCGATGTTAGTTGTTATATCTCCTGCTAAAAACCTTGATTTCGAAAGCCCTGTACCCTCGTCAAAAAATACCAAAGCGGCCTTGCTTGAGCACTCATCAGAATTAATGATTGGCTTGAAATCCTTGGCGCCGCACGATGTCTCTGCGTTGATGAAAATATCCGATAAGCTTGGGACGCTCAATTATGACCGTTTTCAACAGTGGGCTTTACCGTTTAATCGCAGTAATGCACGCCAAGCGGCCTTTGCCTTTAATGGTGATGTCTACACGGGCTTGGGTGCTTATTCGCTGGATGAGAGTGAGCTTGCCTTCGCCCAACAACACTTACGTATTTTGTCGGGTTTATACGGAGTATTAAAACCTCTGGATCTAATTCAGGCTTATCGCCTTGAAATGGGGACCAAATTCGCCAATGCTCGCGGTGCTGACCTCTATAGTTTTTGGGGTGAGCTGATCAGCCAAAACCTCAATAAGCAGTTAAAAAGTCTGCAGTCCGATGTACTCGTAAACTTGGCCTCAAATGAGTACTTTAAGGCTGTTAAGCCGCGAAATCTCAAGGCCGAGATAGTAACGCCGGTCTTTAAAGATATGAAGAACGGTCAGTTAAAAATCATAAGCTTCTTCGCAAAGAAGGCGCGCGGACGAATGTGTGCCTATATTATTAAGAACAGAATTGAAGATGTGCAGGCGATTAAGCACTTTGATTGGGATGGTTATGCCTATAACGAGGCGCTATCCACCGATAAAGATTGGGTGTTTACTCGCGATCAAGCCGCATAGTACGTCACCGTGTCAGCCTGCTAATGCTCTCAACTAATATTTTCGGATAATATTATCAGTTAATACTCTTAGCTGACTTTAGGAGATTACATGGCTTTTCGCGTATTGGTGGTCGATGATGCGACATTTATTCGAGAAACAATCAAGCGCGCGCTGCGTCAGCTAATATCAGGGGTCGAAATACTTGAGGCTGTCGATGGGCGCAAAGCAATGTCGGTACTGAAGAATAATCAGGTTGATTTGATCATGTCTGATTGGGAGATGCCCGAAGTGAGTGGCGAGGAGTTTCTTCGCTGGGTACGCAGTCAACCCAAGACTATGGATATTCCTTTTCTTATGGTCACCAGTCGTGGTGACCGAGATCATGTGATCACGGCTGTAAATGCCGGTGTATCAGATTATCTAACGAAGCCCTTTACCCCAGAAGAGTTTGTTCGAAAAGTTGGTAAGCAACTTAGGCTAATAGGTTACGTTGCCCCAGAGCGACGTGGCGGCGCAGCACCAAAGAGCGATGCCTTTTCGTCGTTAGATGTATTAACGGGCGGTAGCAAGCAAGCTGCAGCTAAGGTGGCTGCAAAGCCGGCCGTGCAAGCGGCGAGTGGTTTTGGTAAGCCTGTCGCGAAAAAGGCCGTAGCAAAAGGAGCCTCAACATCAACAGCATCTGCGGGAAACTTTACCGGTAAAGCTCAGATCCGCTTAGCGAGGGGAGCCTGTGTGTGCGTGATTCGTGAACTCTCATTGCAGGCTTTAAGTGGCCTAGTGCCGCGAGGTGAGCTTGTACCAACGGTATTCGAGCAGGCCGCCGTTGATTTGTTTAACGCCAAGGGTGAAGCTTTGGCGCAGGTTAATGGATATGTGCATGCGGTTGTTGCTACTGAGCCGAAACCCAGCTCCGCGTCTATCAAGGTTACTATTCGTTTTGTTGACAATGACCCCGATAAGTTCGAAGCGCTTTCCAAGGCGATTGCAGCGGGATCATAATTGTCGAATGATTATTGCTTTTAGAGAGCACATTTTTTAACGAATACATCTCTAAAGAACATTATTTTTAAGAAAATACTCTTTTTAAGAGAATACTCTTTTTAAGAGAACACTATTTTTAAGAGAACACTATTTATGAGTTTACCCGAACTACCGTTTTCGCAGGCCTGCGAGAACAATAAAGCGGCTATTGCCGAGCAGTTAAAGCGTATTCTAGCAAATGCAAATAAGGTTTTTGAAATAGGCAGCGGCACAGCCCAGCATGCGGATTATTTTACCGAGCAGTTACCTTGGTTGCTTTGGCAATGCAGCGATCGGGGCGAGTACTTGGATGGAATTACAGCGCGCTTAAACCGACTTGCACGCTCTTCTTTGCCACCGGTCATCTCACTCGATGTTCACGATGCGTCGTGGCCGGCGGGTTATGACGCTATTTATAGCGCCAATACTAGCCATATTATGTCGTGGGATAGTGTTCAGGCAATGTTTTCGAAGCTAAGCAGTACGCTCACGGAAGGTGGTGATTTTGTTCTTTATGGGCCCTTCAAGTATGGCGACGAACATACCAGTGCCAGTAACGCGGACTTTGATGCCTACTTGCGAGCAACGCAGCCGCATCAGGGTATTCGTGATTTCGAACAACTTAACTTACTTGCGCAAGCCGCTGGATTTGATTTTCAAGGTGATATTGCTATGCCGGCGAACAATCATTTATTACATTGGCGGCGTGTTTGATTCAGCTTAATTTGATTTAGTTGTTTTCCTTGCCTTGTTGATATTAGACAAGAGCCAAATGGTTGTGTAAATTATCTGGCAGTCTAATCATCTAAAATTAAATACACGTTAAGATATTACAAGGAGCGACTATGAAAATTGTAATTGCCATAGCTGGATTGGCTGTTGTTGGCGCTGTCGGAGCATTTGGTTATCACCACCATATTAATACGCAAGCGCAAGAGGGCTTGGATAATTATCTAGAGGAGCTGACGGCCTCGCACCAATTTAGTGCCGCGAGTTATGATTCTATCAGTGTCAGCTTTGGTGGCACAGTGACAATTGAACGTGTATCGCTAACGCCGATCGATAGTGAAGAGGCTGTTGTCATTCAACACGTTGAAGCTTTTAACATCGATCTTAGTCATGATGTACCGCATACCATGAACGTGATTATGTCGGGTATTGAGCTAAACGAAAAAGCACAAGTTCAACTTGCCGGCGATAACGCTGCACTTGGTCAGTATCTGCGGTCAATTGTTACGGGCAATGTCTTGCCCTTTAATGCCGAGATGAGTTATGTCTATAACGAAGCCGATGAGAAAGAGCAAAATACGCAATTTAGCTTTGGTTTGGATGACGTTGCACGTTACGAAATGTTTATTCAAACTAAAAACATTCCGATTGAGTTGATGTTTCAAACGGATAGAGATGACCCTGCAGCGCAGGCTGAAGCCATGCAAGCGGTTTATGCGGCGTCTTTACCCTCGTTTAGCGTTTCGATTGAAGATCTCGGCGGCGTCAACTCATTGATGAAAATTTATGCCGAAGAAGCTCAGGTCAGTGAGGAGGAGCTACGAGAGCAAATGATTGAAGGACTGTCGGCCATGGCTCTGCAGATGTTGCCGCCTGGTTTGGAAGATTTTAGCCACGATAGTTTAGCGGAGCTTAATAACTTTTTGCTTGGTGGTAAGCGTCTTAGTGTTGCCCTTTCTCCCGCGCATGACGGTAACATAGAAAAATTACAGCCTGAGTTGATGAGCGCCTTTATGGAAGAAGACTTTGAGGCGATTATCGAGTTACTGCAGCTTGAAGTGGTGGCAATGTAAGTGCGCTTTTCTAAGCGGCAAATCGTGATCAAAAACGTATTAATTAGTTGCATGCATAACTGACCCTGCTGCGGGAAAATGTAAGCCGTCATCTTCACGCGGCTAGATGGCGTTGTTTTGTAATAAGCAAACGCCTATATCTGGTGACGCACATCCGGACATCTTTGCCTCTGCTTCTATGAGCCTTTTATGAATGAGCATTCTAATTAATAGCGTGTTTCTGCGTTAACTAAATTTAGTTCAAGATAATCACTATGGAATTACATTGGCTCGCCATTTTTCTTGGTATGGGTGCCTTCGCCGGTTTCTTTGCGGGGCTACTTGGCTTAGGTGGTGGCGCGGTATTGGTGCCCTTATTAAGTAGTGCGTACGTAGCGATGGGTTTTGCACCGGAGTTGGTGTTGCCTTTAGCTTTAGGGTCTTCCATGGCCTGCATTGTTCCTACGAGCCTTTCGAGCACTTATTCTCACTGGCGAAGCGGAAAAATATCGTGGCCGGTGGTGGCGATTATGGCGCCAGGAATTGCGTGTGGTAGTTTTCTGGGTAGTCAGCTAGTCATGTTCATTCCGCAAGCTTTACTTACGATTGTATTTTCACTATTCATTAGTTACGTCGCGTTAACAATGCTTTTACAGAAGGCAAAATCAGTAAACGAAGATTCGTCGCCCTCATCAACCATTATTATGGCCATTGCGTCGTTTTCTATCGGGATATTTTCAGCGTTAGTGGCGATTGGGGGTGGGTCGTTAACGGTACCGTTGCTTAGTCGCCTTGGTTTTGGTTTGCGGTCCGCAATTGCGTGCTCGGCTGCTTTAGGTGTATTTCTATCGCTTACGGCAAGTGTGGGCTATCTTATTGTTAGCCCTGAGACTACACCGCCGGAATTTACGCTTGGCTTAGTATACTTACCGGCAGTGGCACTAGTGAGTATTGCCAGTGTGGTTCTTGCTCCAGTGGGCGCCTATTGCGCCCACCATTGGCCTGTAGCTTATGTGAAGCGTTGCTTCTCATTAGTTCTGTTGATGTTAGCAAGTAAAATGTTATGGACTATGGTGATGTCTTAGCGACTATTTTCTATATTCATTGGGAGATATATCGACTACGTCAGCGGTATACATTGGGCGGGTAGTACGAGTTTAACCCTTGTTTTGTGCTTTGAGTTTACATTCTAAATTTGTGCAGTGCGAAATTAGATAAGTGAAATTAGATAAGTGAAATTAGATAAGTGAAATTAGATAAGTGAAATTAGATAAGTGAAATTAGATAAGTGAAATTAGATAAGTGAAATTAGATAAGTGAAATTTTACATCATACTGAAATTGGCGGAAGTATAATTAAAATATTAGGCTTAAATCTCCACGCATCGTTGCTATTAACTGTCGCATTAATTATGGCAATTATTATTGCGCAGGATGGCATAGCTAGTGACGATACAAAACCGGCCAAAGTACCCGACACACTCATTCTATCGGCAACTGATTGGTGTCCTTATAGTTGCTTTGATTCGAAAGGTCAACCGGGAATTGTGCATGAATACATTCGCATGGTGCTCAAAAAACATGGACACATACTACAGGTTAATTATCATCCCTGGTCGCGCGCGATACGTGAAGCTACAGAAGGGCGGTCTCATGGTCTGATGGCGGCTATCCCTGAAGAAACTCCGAGCTTAGTGTTCACCGCTCAAGCATTTTCACACTACACCGATTGCTTTGTCACTCGGCTAGAAAGCGATTGGCAATACACTGGAGCTGAATCCCTTCACGACCTAAGGTTAGGGGTGGTAAATAGCTATTCCTACAGTGACGAAGTCGATGACTATATTCTTAATGGGGGCGATAAGGTTCAAGCCTTGAGCGGTGATCATGCTGTGTTACGATTTTTCAAGCTGTTGGATGCAAGGCGGATCGATGCCTTCATAGACGATATTAGCGTGATTAAATGGGAAGCTCGAAAATACCAGTATTCTATGCGAGAGTATCGCGTTGCAGGTTGCCATGCAGCAAAGCCTCTTTTTGTGGCGCTTCATCCGAAACTTCCTTGGATAGCTAGCTTTATGGCGCTTATTGATAAAGAGTCTAAAAACCCTGAATCAGTTAATTTT
>JBLIMQ010000136.1:0-11570 GCA_047638775.1 Flavobacteriales bacterium | reverse complement strand
TGGTCTTGGCTTGTTGCCATTGGTAGTACGTGAATACCGTCGGCAATAACAATGAAGCTCGCTTCTTCGCCTTCAAGAAACTCCTCGATAACAACACGGCATCCGGCTTCACCAAATGCGTTACCCGATAGCATATCGCGAACAGCTTTTTCGGCCGTAGCAAGATCTTCAGCTACAATCACGCCTTTACCTGCCGCTAGACCGTCAGCTTTGATAACGATAGGCGCGCCCTTTTCTTGAAGGTAAGCCAATGCAGGCTCAACTTCAGTAAAGCACTGATAGTCGGCTGTTGGGATTTTATGTCGCTCTAAGAAATCTTTGGTGAACGATTTAGAGCCTTCTAATTGAGCGGCTCCTTTACTGGGCCCAAAGCAGGCCAAATCACGAGCTTCAAAGTAATCTACGATACCGTCAACAAGAGGGACTTCAGGTCCTACTACGGTTAAGCCTACAGCATTGTTTTGTGCGAAGGCGGCAAGTTGTTCGAAGTCGAGAACATCAAGATTTACATTCTTAATATTGTCTTCTCGCTCTGTGCCGGCGTTACCGGGAGCGACAAAAACGGTTTCAACTTTTTCACCCTGCGCGAGCTTCCACGCAAGTGCATGTTCGCGACCGCCGCTGCCAATGACTAATACATTCATGAGTCTAACCCTTACTTAGTGGCGGAAATGACGCATGCGTGTAAATACCATGGCCATACCGTGTTCGTCAGCGGCGGCGATAACTTCTTCGTCACGCATAGATCCACCCGGTTGAATAACGGCTTTAATGCCAACGGCTGCCGCGTTATCAATGCCGTCACGGAAGGGGAAGAATGCGTCAGATGCCATAACAGAGCCTTCGACTTCTAAGCCGGCCTGTTCTGCTTTAATAGCCGCAATTCGTGCCGAATTTACTCGGCTCATCTGGCCGGCACCAACACCAATACTGCGGCTGTCTTTTGCGTAGATGATCGCATTGGATTTGACCATCTTGCAAACTTTCCACGAAAATAGAAGATCGCGTATTTCGTCTTCAGTCGGTTGGCGCTTGCTAACAATTTCGAGATCATCGCGAGTGACAACACCGCAATCACGATCTTGCACAAGTAGCCCACCGGTAACACGCTTAAAGTCGAGATCATTACGGTTCGATTCTTGCCACTGGCCGCACGCGAGAAGGCGAACATTTTTCTTCTCGGCTACGACAGTTTTTGCGTCTTCGCTGATGCTTGGTGCGATGATTACTTCAACAAATTGGCGATCTACAATAGCGCGTGCGGTTGCGGCATCGAGTTCGCGGTTAAACGCGATAATGCCACCAAATGCTGATTCTGGGTCTGTCGCGTAGGCGAGATCGTAAGCCTCAGTAATGTTGCTTGCTTGTGCAACGCCGCAGGGGTTGGCATGTTTAACAATTACGCAGCAGGGCTGGTCAAATTGCTTCACTGTTTCTAGTGCGGCATCAGTATCGGCAACATTATTGAAGGAAAGTTCTTTTCCTTGAAATTGATGTGCGCTTGCAACGCTCGCATCAGAAAAGTCTGACTCTAGATAGAACGCGGCTTTTTGATGAGGGTTTTCACCATAACGCATGCTGATTGATTTTGTATATTGGAAATTTATTGTGCGAGAGAAGTGCTCATCGCCACCATTAACACGCTTGCCTAAGTAGTTCGCAATTGCGCCGTCGTATGCTGCCGTGTGTTCGAAAGCCTTTACAGATAAGTCGAAGCGAGTATCGCGACATAGCGAGCCCTCGTTTTCGTTTAATTCTGTAATGATTTCTGAGTAGCTTGAGCTATTTACAACTATTGCGACATCGTTAAAGTTTTTCGCTGCGGCACGGACCATAGTGGGTCCACCGATATCGATATTTTCAATCGCGTCGGCAAGGTCGCAGTCGGGGTTGGCAACGGTTTTTTCGAAGGGGTAAAGGTTTACAATAACCATATCGATAGGGTTAATTCCGTGCTCCTGCATAACGTCGTCGTCAACACCGCGACGCGCAAGAATTCCACCGTGAACCTTTGGATGCAAAGTTTTAACGCGGCCGCTCATCATTTCTGGGAAACCGGTGTAGTCAGAAATTTCGGTTGCTGCGATATCATTGTCTACCAGTAAGCGGTAGGTGCCGCCTGTTGATATGATATCAACACCTTGGGCTACGAGGGCTTGAGCAAATTCGACAATCCCTGCTTTATCAGAAACACTGATGAGTGCTCTTGAAATTTTTACTTTTTCAGCAATTCGCGACATTTATCATTCCTAAGTGTGCAAATATTTTAGTGTTAAAACGCGATGATCAAAAAGCAACAAAGGGACTTAAGTGTCCCTTTGTTTTTGATCACTTACCAGCTTGGTAACTAGGGAAAATAAACTTAAAGCAAGCCGTACTGCTTTAGTTTTTTGCGTAAAGTCCCTCTGTTTAAACCAAGAACATTCGCAGCGCGAGTTTGGTTGTGACGCGTGTATTTCATTACAACTTCAAGTAATGGTGCTTCAACTTCTGCAAGTACCATTTCATAAACGTCAGTAACATCATGACCATCTAGGTTCTCAAAATAGTTCGACACGGCTTTCTCAACGCTGTCGCGCAAAGATTGATCCTGGGGCGCAATATACTCTCTTGCGGCTGGAACCTGGCTGGCGAAGTCGGTGTTTCTTTCTCTCAGGAGCGATTCCGCTGTACTCATGCTGCTTTTTCCTCAATTGTGTGTAACCAATAAAAATAATCAAAAATTAATTTTAATTGCTCTTGCGGGCAATTAATTGAATTAAAGTGTTTTCGTGTTGCTTCGTAATTCTGTAAGCCTTGTATGTACCAACTGAAATGTTTGCGGGCGAGAAGTACGCCCTTAAACTCTCCGTAAAATTGATGTAACGCTTTAACGTGCGTTAATACAAGTTGCTTTCGCTCTGTGAGCGAAGGGCCTTTAAGTATCTCTCCATTTTCGAGAAATTGATTGCACTGCTTAAAAATCCAAGGGTTCCCAAAAGCTGCGCGACCGATTAGTACACCTGCTGCGCCGGTATGTCGTAGTACCTCGTATGCTTTGTGTGCAGAGCTGATATCACCATTAGCAAATACCGGGATTTTCACAGCATCAACTATTGTTCGTATGGTGTTGTATTCAGCGTCACCATTAAATCTACAGGCACGTGTTCGGCCGTGCACTGCCAAGGCTTGAACTCCGGCTTGTTCTGCGATTTGAGCAATACGCAAACCATTGCGTTGATCTTCACTCCAGCCTGTTCGAGTCTTTAAGGTTACCGGTATGGTAACAGCGGCACAAACGGACTCTAAAATTTTCGTTACCAGCGGTTCGTCTTGTAGTAAGGCCGAGCCCGCCAGTTTTTTGCATACTTTTTTTACCGGGCAGCCCATATTGATATCAATGATATCAACCCCCAGTGCTTGGCATTGGGCGGCGGCGTCAGCCATTTGCTCTGGATCGCTACCGGCAATCTGGATACTACGTATGGCGTCGTCGTCTTCAGCTAGGCGTGTAGAGCTTTTATGACTAGTCCAAAAGCGCGTATCGCTCGTGAGCATCTCAGAGGTCGTTAGTGCCGCACCATGTTCACGACAAATTTTGCGCATTGGCACATCGGTAATTCCAGCCATAGGCGCGAGCAATACTCGGCTTTTGAGCTGATGTTTGCCAATCTGTAACACGTCGATTTCCTCGAATCCCAGTGAAAGCTGTCTGGGCTAAAAAGGGTGGGTATCATACCGAAGGAAACAGCGTAATGGAATGCACGTTTTGATCAAAGTGATCAAAAAAGCCACAATTTTTAGTCTAGAACAAACTTATTCTGTAGTTGACAGCATTACTGCCTGGGTCCTTGGCTTTTACGGTCACATGGATAGGCTGATTTTTCGGCATTAAGCGCGCGCCAGCTAATTCACCACCGACATAAGTCGATGGGCTAAATTCTTCAATAGAAATATTCTTGTCTCGGATATCGGAGAAGTGGATACGCAAATTAGGAAAGTTTTGCTCAAAGTGAGCAAGGTTTAACAATACGGCTTCTACTATAAGTGTATCTGATGATTCTGGGTCCTCAGAAACCACAATATTAGCGACACGAATTTTACTGCGATCTTCCATAGCCGGTAACTTACAGTTAAACACTTCGCAGCTTTTAGCGTAATAACTACGGTAACGATTATCTCTACTTAGCTCGTCAAATTGAAAATAGGCTAATTGCGCCAAGGCTGCAACGGCCGCGATAAGGCTCAAGCCAAACCATAGTAGCGGGGACTGGTGCAGTGGCCGCTTATACTCTGCGTGAATCTCAAGGGGCTCAGGTTCAATAGCGTCTAAATAAGGGTTGGTGAAACTTGTCTCATAGCTAACTTCCTCTCGACCATCTAGGAACTCATCATAATCTTCATCATATTCATGCTTTGTACGGGGCTTTTCTTGAAAAAGGGACTCAATATCCTCCTCCGGCTCCTCATCATCCATGAGCTGAAATAAATTATTGTCTGAGTTTGGCGATTTAGGGCGTTTTTTCTCCGCATGTTTCTGCGTACTTGATGCGGAGGGAGTAGGCTTAGCTTGTTTGGTTGTGGTCTCATCACTGTCATCGTCGAGCAAGTTTAAAGCCCACGATTCATCCGTGTTTTCAGTTTCTTCTTTATATAGATCAGGCTCTATACGTTCGAAAAGGTTGGTATTGGTCGACATTGTGGTGCTGGCGACAAACACGTTGGTGTTGAGCTCATCTTCGAGGGCATCGAGAGTGTCTTCTTCACCCATGTCGTCGTCGATAAGTAGGTCGTCTTCATCTAGGCCCTGCTTGAGTGCTGGCGCGACTTCACGATGACTTACTTCTTTCGTTGGCGGAGCGGTTTTCGTCTTTGATGCGACTTTTGTCTGTGGTGCGGTTTTTTCCCGCTTGGCTTCGGCTTTAGGTGCATTGGCGGACGTGTTTTTTGGCGTTTTAGGCGCCACAGCTTGGCCTACTTTTCCACTTAAGTTCTCTTTAGCATTGAATACATTTAGGCATGATCCGCAGCGCACGGCTCCACGAGCAGTTTTCAGATGCGCTTCATTTACATGAAAGGAAGTCTGGCACTTCGGGCAGCGGGTGATAAAGTCTGTCATGTCTATAATTATTCCGGATTTAAGACATTAGGGAAAGTGCTTTAGGCGCTTCTATTTGTCTACGAGCTCTAGTTCATGGGAGTTTTTTCGCCGATAACGCAAAGCCAGTTTTCTTGATTGAATACTTCTCTAATTTCAAGATGTTTTGAATAGGCATCAATGATAGCGTTTTCTTGCTCTGCGAGTATGCCAGATAAACATATCTTAGCATTGGCTTTTAGTCGTGAATTTAACAGCGGTGCTAGCTCGATAAGGGGGCCTGCGAGTATGTTGGCTAAGACAATATCGGCTTTTGTGTCAGGTGCGTCTTCGGGAAGGTATACGCTAAAGGCTTCGTCAGGTAACCCATTCCTTTGTGTGTTATCTAGGCTCGCTAGTAGTGCCTGTGGGTCAATATCTATCCCTATGACTTCTTTTGCGCCGAGTAGTAAGCAGGCTATTCCAAGTATTCCTGAACCGCAACCATAATCTATAATACTGAGCCCACGAAGATCTTGCTGAGCCAGCCACTTTAAACACTGAAACGTAGTGGGGTGAGTGCCGGTGCCAAAGGCTAAGCCTGGGTCCAGTTTTAAATTAACGGCCCCTTCAATGGGTGCATCCATCCAGCTGGGACAAATCCATAAATTGTCTGAGCATTTGATGGGCTGATAGTCTTTTATCCACTCTCGCTCCCAGTCTTTGTCCTCAATGTCTTCCCAGTTTAGGTCGCTAAGATTTGCCTTCCCATACTTGCACAGACGTTGGTTGATCAGCTCAATACTTATATCATTTTCAAATAATGCCACTATACAGGTGTTATCCCATAGTGGCGTCTCGCCAAGAGCGGGTTCTAAGATGGGGTCATCCGCACTATCCTCTAAGGTGATCGATATCGCGCCGAGCCCTTCTAGGTGAGATTCAAGTTTGCTGACTTTTCTTTCGGAGGTGTGAATCCGTAGTTGCTTCCAGGGCACAGAGGCTTCCTATTGTGGGGGAGGAGGGTAAATAGGCCCCAATTGAGGCCTATTCGGTGCGGGCTAGAGCCCGAGCTTTTTCTCAAGGTAGTGGATGTTAACGCCACCTTTTTTGAAGCCTTCGTCTATAACAAGATCTTTTTGCAGGTCGGTATTAGTTTTAATGCCGTCAATGACAAGCTCATCGAGTGCAACTTCCATGCGTTTGAGCGCGGTGACTCGGTCGTCAGCATGCGTGATGATTTTTGCAATCATTGAATCGTAGTAGGGTGGCACTGTATAACCACCGTAAAGATGTGAATCTACACGAACGCCTAGCCCGCCGGGTGCATGAAACTTCTTTACTAAGCCTGGTGATGGCATAAAAGTTTTTGCATCTTCAGCGTTTATACGACACTCAAAAGCATGCCCGTTAAGTTTGATATCTTCTTGTTTGAGGCTAAGTTTTTCGCCAGCGCAAACACGAATCTGTTCACGGATCAGATCGACTCCCGTAATCATTTCGGTGACAGGGTGCTCAACTTGGATTCGAGTATTCATCTCGATAAAGTAAAATCCGCCGTCTTCATATAAAAATTCAAATGTTCCCGCGCCTCGGTAGCCTATTTTATTACAGGCATTTACGCACGAGTCGTACACTTTCTGGCGAATATCCCAGTCGATTCCTGGTGCGGGAGCTTCTTCTAATACCTTTTGGTGTCGACGTTGTAAGGAGCAGTCACGATCAAATAAGTGGACCGTGTTACCTTGTCCGTCAGACATTATTTGCACTTCTACGTGACGCGGGTTTTGTAGGAATTTTTCCATGTAGACCGTATCGTCACCAAAGGCTGCTTTGGCTTCAGCTTTTGTAAGCTGAATTGAATCCCAGAGCTCGTCAGCATGGCGTACAACGCGCATGCCTCGTCCACCGCCACCAGAGGCGGCTTTAATTATTACGGGGTAGCCTACAATTTCGCCAAATTCTAAGCATCGAGCTTCATTATCTGGCAGCGGGCCGTCAGAGCCTGGTACTGTCGGGACACCGGCTTTTTTCATGGCCTCAATAGCACAAACTTTATCGCCCATCAACCTAATGACGTCGGCATCTGGGCCAATAAAAACAAAGCCACTTTTTTGAACTTGCTCAGCGAAGTCCGCGTTTTCGGCAAGAAACCCGTATCCCGGGTGAACGGCGACCGAGTCGGTTATCTCCATCGCAGCAATGATTGCTGGGATATTTAGATAGCTGTGTGTTGATGAGTTAGGGCCGATACAGACGGACTCGTCAGCGAGGCGAACGTGTTTTAGATCTCGGTCAGCTTTTGAATATACTGCAACAGTAGTTATACCGAGCTCTTTACAGGCGCGCAAAATACGTAATGCAATTTCGCCTCGATTGGCAATTAGAACCTTGTTAAACATAATAATGGTTCTCCAATTACCCGATTGTTACTAAGGGCTGGTCAAATTCTACGGGCTCACCATCGTCAAGTAAGACAGCTTGTATGGTGCCGGCTTTGTCAGCTTCGATTTGATTCATCATTTTCATGGCTTCGATAATACCGATTACATCGCCGACTTGGACGCTTTTACCTACTTCGGCGTAAGGTGCAGCGCCGGGGCTTGCTGAGCGGTAGAATGTGCCGACCATCGGGGATTTAACTGAATGTCCTGCCGCTACGACCGGAGCACTTTCAGCGACTGGAGCCGCAGCTACTGGGGCGGCTACTGGGGCAGGCGGAGCGACAAGAGGCGCTTGAATTAGTTGGGTCTTGGCGCCGCGACTAATGCGAACTGATTCTTCGCCTTCTTTAATCTCAAGTTCTTCTACATTTGATTCTTCGAGTAATTCGATCAATTTTTTGATTTTTCGAATATCCATTGATTTCTCGCCTTAATAATTCGGTTTAATTTGTTGGTTTCAATTTGTAGCTACTATGTACTGCTGCTACTTAAGAGGTTGATAGCTGTTCTAGCGCAGCGTCGAGCGCGAGCGAATAGCTCGTTGCGCCGAAGCCACATATCACGCCTTGCGCGATATCAGAAAAATAGGAATGTTGTCTAAAGGACTCTCGTGCATGGACATTCGATAGGTGACATTCGATAAAAGGTATTGCAACGGCGGCCAAAGCATCCCGTAAAGCTATGCTTGTGTGTGTGAACGCTGCGGGGTTGAAAATGATGTAATTAACGCCTTCGCGCTTTGCGTCGTGAATACGGTCAATTAGCTCGTATTCGGCATTACTTTGTAGGCTTTGAAAATGATGCGCGGCTTCGATGCAGCGTGAAGATAGCGCTGAGTTAATATCGTCGAGCGTAGTATGGCCGTATGTATCTGGTTCGCGCGTTCCTAATAAGTTCAGATTTGGGCCGTGCAGAACAAGAATTGTTGCCATTGCTAAACCTCAAGATTAGGAAGATTGCCGAAGGTGAGCTGCTCAGAGCTCAATGTGGGCGAATTGTGCCTAATTTGCTGTTGATTGTCTATTCGTGTTCGACATTTAATGCAAATATATGCAATTTCAAACCATTTTGGCGAAGTTATGGTTAATCAGAAGGTGGGTTAGTTCTTTTTATCGACAGAGGTGAGTGTTTTTTTACGTAAAAAAGGGGCTTTCGCCCCTTGTGAAGATGATAAACAGAAAGCCTATTGGGCGCGTTTCATTGCTTCTATCACACTACTTTCAGTGAGAACCTGAGGAAGTACTTCAGGTTCTCCATTTTTTCGGGCGGGGTACATTAGATATAGCGGTACGCCGTTGCGCTTATGTTCTTTTAATAGCGCGGTAATGGCCGCATTCTTCTTGGTCCAGTCACCTTGCATCAGTGTTATGTTGTTCTCAGCCGCAAAGGTATCTACCTTCTCGGTGAGAGCAATGCGTTCATTGACTTTACACGTTATGCACCAGTCAGCCGTGAGATCGATGAAAACGGCTTTCCCGTCATCGCGTAGTTCGTTTAAAGATTGGCGATCATAGCTAATCCATAGGCCCATCTCGCGTTCGCTGTGATCCTTAATATTCAGAGCTGTATAGGCGGCTAATACCAGGCTCGCAATCGCAAGGGCCTTCACGATAAACTTGTTTTGAGCGCGTTTTGGCGACTGTTTAAATAGCCAGAATCCAAATGCAATTGCCGTACAGCCCGCCATAATAAACGCTGAGCCGTCACTGCTAGTCTGGGCGCCGAGCACCAGTAGTAACCAGGCACTGGTTAAAAATAGCGGGAAAGCCAGCAATTGCTTAAGGGTTTCCATCCATGCGCCGGGAGCAGGAAGATGTTTTGCGACGGCGGGGCTGTAACTTAATGCTAAAAACGGGAAAGCTAAGCCAAATCCCAGTGCCGCAAACACGGATATGGCCGAAAATGCATCCTGAGTAACCGCAAAGCCTACAGCGGTAGCCATAAACGGTGCGGTGCAAGGGCTTGCAACGACGGCTGCGAGAACGCCTGTGAAAAACGAGCTGCTCATGCCGTTACCTTTGACAAGGCTTTGACCTACGCCCATCCAGGACGAGCCAAACTCAACCGCTCCCATCAAACTAAGCCCCATGATAAAGAATAAATATACGAGGGCCGCAACGAATACGGGTTCTTGAAGTTGAAAGCCCCAGCCTAGGGTATTACCCGCACTTTTCGCTATTAGGATTATGGCTGCTACCGACAAAAAAGACAAAACGATACCGGCGGTATAGGCCCATCCGTGAGCAACTTGATTTTCACTGGTATTAGCGAGGCTTAAGGCTTTTAGTGATAATACCGGAAATACGCAAGGCATAAGGTTAAGGATAAGGCCGCCTAAAAATGCTCCAGCGATCATATATAGAATAAATGGAGACTCTTCTGCGTTACTTGTTTGTGTTTGTGTCGCCGAGTTGGGCTCGTTGACGCCGGTTTGCTCTGGGCCGGATAATTTTGTACTGGAGAGTTCTGGTGGAGGCAATAGTGTTTCATTTGGGCTAATACTGTTTCCCGATACGTCAAAACCTAGAGTTGTCGGTGGGTAGCAAAGACCGGCATCCGCGCACCCTTGCACGGTTATTTGTAGTTGGTAGTTGTCTTGGCTGGCTGGCAGTGTGGCGCTGAGGCGGACGTCGTGGTAATGAAGCTCAAGCTCCTCGTCAAAGGTCGGATCGTATTTTACCTTGCCTTCAGGAGTCTCAAACTTGAGAGCTTCGTCAGATGTTACTGAAACGCGGTGAAGTCCAAATTGGTGTTCGTAGAGGTAATAGCCGTCGGCAATGCTCCAGTCAAAGTGGACCGTATTTCCATCGATATGCGTCTGCACTTTGTAGGCATCTTCAAAACTCAGGAACTCTTCTTCATCTGAGCCGAACGGGTTGTCGTCGAACTGTGCGTATGTGTTAAGGCTAAATAGCGTGACGAACAGGCTAAACCACAGTGTTAAGGTGCGTATCGTAGTCATAGTAATCTACTTGATGGAGTTAATATGGAAGAAATTATAAATGATGGCTAGTGCGGCCGCCGTGATATTCGTATGATATTCCCATGATAAATTACACTCTACCATCTTAGTGGTGAATTTTTTACATCGCTTTACAAAGCGTTTGTTAAAGATGTGAGCCTGCAAGAAGTGGATAATATAAAATATTGAAGTGTTTGAGGGATTAGTTAATTGGTCTTTTTTGTTAAATTCATTAAAAGTTCATTGTTTATTCGATGGCGCTGTCTCAGTGTTCTCAGCGTTTTTGCGGTAGTGAATAGCGCGTGTGTTAAAGATGCCGTTATCGTACAGGAGAGCCCACCGGTTTACGTCCAAGCAAAGCCTGCTCCGTTAGTAAGTATTGCTAAGCGTTTACTGAACAAAGCCGAAGCGGCGCTAAAGAAAGGGCGCTATTTTGAGCCTGAAACGGATAACGCGCATATGTACTATCAAGCGTTGTTAGTCGCTGAACCGAATAATTCGGCTGCAAAATCGGGTATGGATGTGATACTGATTCAGTCAATAGCCCAGGCGCGAGATGCGATAAAGCGTGGAAGGTTTGCTGTAGCGAGTAAGCAATTGGACCGCCTAGAGTCGCGTTTTCAGCAGAACGTTCTGGTCACAGATATGCGTGCGCAGCTAGATTTACAGCGACAGACAAAGGTGACGTTAGCGGCCCTTCTTACGCAGGGAGTTGAAGAGCCTGACGCGATTGATGAAAATGTAATTCTAATTGAGCCGCAATTGTTGAGGAGCCGGGATAAACATTTGATCAAGCAACTTGGTGAATTCGCTCAAACACTACAGTTTACCAAAGAGTCTGTACTTATTTTCGCTCGCAGTGATAGAGATGCGAGATGGCTTTATCAAACAATGCGCGAAGCCTCACCAAGTTATCGTATTCGTGGGGATATTCGAATTGGCGAGCCAAAAATACAGGTTCTTCCTCCCATAGACTAAACTTAGGGTTATTCATTACGATAACCCTAAGGCAAACTCAGTTAGTGAGCTTCCAACGTAAAGTTCTATTCTTCGTATACGCATTACTTATTGCACTGCTTCTGGCTAACCTGGCTTTTAGTGTGGTCAA
>JBLIMQ010000135.1:0-11689 GCA_047638775.1 Flavobacteriales bacterium | reverse complement strand
CGCCGTCTTTAACGTTCGCTTCAGCAGAAAATACACTCACACCATTGTTATAGTTTTCCTCGCCTCGATAAAGACCAAAACGAACCACCCCCTTGTCTGAAGTTAAACCACTTAGTTCCACATGTAATTGGCTCGCCTGGGAGTCTGCCGCAAATAGTGTTTGGCTGCTAAAGAGTAAGAATAAAATTACCGTAAGATTGAAAATTAGTTGAATGCGCATAGAAACCTCGAAAGTTGGTGTATTGAAGTTGATAATGTTGATGCTAGTGCTTAAGTGCAGGTTGATTAAACGCAAACCAACAACATCCTTGAAGGCAAACTACGTAGAACTACGTTAATATTCGTAAATAACCGGTATTTACTCTTCACGTTACGTGAAATGCACACGGAAACTCTTCAACTTATGCTTAATTGGCGCATCCAGCTCGCGATCGTCGTTGCCGCGAGTGGGTTTTTAACTTTGATTTACCCTGTAGGGGGAAACGACGGCGGTTATATAACCCGCTTTGCCTTGTGGTTTGTACAAATTGGGATTGGTGCGGCGGCATCAAAGCCCTGCCGTACACTTAGCGAGCGGTGGATTGCACCTAATGCTCATAGCTACGTCCAACTCGCTATCGCCGCGTTCCTTATCGCAGTCATCGTGACACTCGTTGTGCAGATTACGTTCAAATACGATGACTTTATTAGTGGCTTCGCGCTATGGCCGGTGGTATTTCCGCTGGTACTTGCCATCTCTGCGGCACTTAGCATTATCTACATTCTTCTTGAACGAGCTAATATCCAACAAGCCGACGCTACGCAAGATTCACAATGCTCTGATCAAGCCATCACTGAATCCAGTGAGGCTTACTCCAACGAGACTAATCCCTGTGAGGCAAAATCCAGTGAGGCTAAATCCAGTGAGGCTAAGCCCAGTGAGGCTAAGCCCAGCAAAGGTAAGGACACAAGCCAAGATGTTATTAGTGCTCGTATAGTTAGTGCTCGTAACAGCGCCTTACATTCACGACTTTCAAGCAAACTTAAAGACGCAACGATATTGGCTTTAGAAGCCGAGGACCATTACGTAATGGTGCATTGTGACAAGGGGAAAGAACTACTGCTGATGCGCTTTAGTGATGCCGTGTTAGCGCTGAACGATCTTGGCTTACGTGTACACCGTTCGTGGTGGGTCGCATCTAATGCTATTGAAAAATTCGAGCGATGCGATGCAAAACATCTAATTCACTTGAACAACGGCTTTATCGTACCTGTGAGCCGCCGCTATCAGAAGGAGGTTCTTGCCCTGCCCCTGAAATCCTAAGAAGACTCCATACATGCCAAGGCGTAATGTCCTTCGCGCTAGGCAGGTCGCAATCAAGTGGTACTTAGTTAGACAATTATTACTTGAACAGTACTAACTTGGACAGTACTTAGGACAGTACTTAGGACAGCATAATCGCTAGATATCTTCGCTGGTCTACGTTAACGCTAGGCCGGCATCGGCAAGTGTCCATGATACTCAAATTCTGATCTTTCGAACCGCACCAACTCTGTCTGCCCGACTTGCTTGAACATCACTTCGTTTGCACTAACTTCACAAAGCCATTGCGTCATGTTTTGCGGCTCTTTCTGCTTGAACGCGGCAGGGCTATATAAACCCAAGCAAAACCCGTGTAAAGGGTCACGAGCCGAACTATATTCGAACATTTCGACACCCGCGGCACGCATATCGCGACCTAAACGTTGGCTATCGCCATAATTTTGTGGGTGCGTTAATTCCTTAGAGAAAGCATCAAAGGGCGCATCCTGTAAACGAATCCCTCGCTCACTGTGATAGCGCACCGAAAATAACGTATGTTCACTGCGAATCGTATTTTTAATCGGTTCTGCGGCCATCGAATACCAAAAGAGCAAACGATAATAGGCTGTTTCTGCCAGCGCAGTGTTCGGCTTGCCCGCACCAAAAAATATACTAGGCTCATATGTGGCACCAAAGCGAGAACCCCACTTTAGTGGCGGGTATCGAAACGGTGTTTTTAACAGGTAATGATACGCTTCGGCCGCTTCTGGGCAGGGAGGCTTTGTTGCTTCTAGCATTTCTTCGAGTAGGGCTTGCTCCTCCAAGGTATCGACATAACCTAAGGTCGCTATTTGCTCTTGGCTTTCGACCACCCGGTGAAGTGTTCCACTTAAAGACCTTATATGCTGCTCTCCATTGCAGCGCTGCCAGATCACTACACCTTGCCCCGAATAGCATCGGCAAATTGCACAACGCTCATCAAACCCTGAATACTCTCAATTTGCTCGGCTGGAACACCTCCTGTGACATGATTAGGTGTCGCCATAAAATGCTTAATCCAGTCACTGTCGCCGCCAGTCAACGCAAATAGCGCTCTAGCCAAACGAATAAGTAACAAGGCCAGCTCACCCTGTTTGCTCGCAGGGTTTAAAGAAGGGCTTTGCTTTAGACGGCTAATCGCAGTGCGGTGCATTCCGAGCACGGCCGCTAAATTCACCTGTTTAAGACCCAACTGTTCCGCAGCTTTTAGCACGGCCTTGGCCAATACTGCATCTGCAGAAGGTTTTTGTTGCGCTAAAGCCATAATTATCACCTTTGTCGTATATTCACATTATATGCTCTTAATGTGAATATTGCACATGCGATAGTAGCGTACCGCAACACCAAGATGACGAAGCCAAGCTAAATCAGTCCAAACTTTACGCATACCCCAATATAATTCGACCTTAGACTACATAATCAGGCTAAAGACCGCGATAATGACGCAGCTTTAAGCATGGCTTTAATCCTGACGTTAAGAACGTGCGTTAAGTTAACTTTTAAGCAGCGCTTTAACATGGTTTTAATTCGCCCTTAAGCCTAAGCGCCTGAGGATTAGCGCAACAGTATTACTAGTACGACATTTACTAATACAATATTTACTAAACAATATTTACTAAACAATATTTACTAAACACGGTTAGGTGCAAAAATGAGTGGGTCTTTAGATAGTGCTTTAGAGCAACAAGTAGAACAATTGTGCGATACCGGTGACCAGTGCGCCGAAAACCAAGACTTTAGCCAAGCGAATGTTCATTACCTTGAAGCTCTCGCCGTACTGCCAGAACCGGCCAATCAATGGGAGCAGGGGGCTTGGGTCTATGGCTCGCTAGGAGAGACGTATTTTCATCAGCAAGACTTTACGCAAATGTTAGAAAACTTCGAGGCCGCGCTTAGCTGCCCACAAGGTGCAGACAACCCATTCATTCACTTACGTTTAGGCCAAGCCTACTTCGAAGTGACCGAATTGGACAAAGCCAAAGCCTGCTTTAAGCAAGTAGTCTCTATGGCAAGCGAAGAAGTTTTTGCGGATGAGGACAGTAAATACCTCGCGCTACTGAAGCCATAGCCTAAAACTTGATGACCTTTAGTTTAAGAACCTAAATGGTCAAAAGCTTAGGAGTTCGATGGCTCAGCCATTTTACCGATTAGGCATATGAACACCTAGGCATACGATAGATTCGGCGCCTTTCGCCAATAGTAGGTGTTTACTAACTGCTGTAACATAAAGTGCGCCGTATCTGCGCGAGATATTTTCACTGTAATCGGGCGCTCACGTTCTTTACAGTCATGCCAGTACACCTCCGTTAGGTCGCCGTCTGTTAAAGCGGCCGGGCGCACAATCGTCCAATCTAGATTACTTGCCCTTACTCGCTGTTCCTGCTGTTCATGGTCGGCGTAGACATGCTTTAGGATCAACGGAAAGATTAAGTACTTATAGTGAAACGGTAGTAATGCTCGGCTTTCTCCGCAGCCCAATCCAGACTGCACGATTAGACGTTTTACGCCATGCATTTCCATTCCAGCAATTATGTTTTCCACCGCCCGTGTACGTAACTTTGACTTATCTGAAGGTGGCGTACCCACGGCACATATAACGGCATCGTGACCCGCAATTGCCGCGGCCACTTGCTGCGGATTGCCAACATCACCTTGAATCATATTAAGCTCGCCGGCCAGTTTAAAGGCTTCAGGCTTACGTACAAAAGCACTCACCGAGTAGCCCAAAGATTGCGCTTGCTCGCATAGTTTCAAACCTGTACCACCACTTGCCCCAAAAATAATAACGTTCATATTCTGTCTCCAAATTTTCTTGAATTAACCGAACTTCAACACTGTAAAGATCCGTTGATAGTGCGACGGCTAGAGCTATGCCTAGAACTATAATGAGAACTACCTCGAGAGCTATGCACAGAACTAAGTTCAAAATCAGGTCCGGTATTAGGTCCAAGGCCGTGCCCAAAATCCTGTCTTAAGGTTTGAACATAGACCGACGCCGTAGCCCTAGACGCACCACCCTGGGTTCATACCTTAAAGCTTTGCATTAGGCCCGCACCTTAGACCCAGACCTTAAACCTGAACCTGAGCCTTAGACCTAAGCCTAAGCCTAAGCCTTAAACCAGACACATAAACTTAAAGTGTTAAGCCATTACATAGCTTCGGTACCGGTATTAACCGCGACTGCTTTACAGGGTGTCAATTGACTGCAAGGGAAGCTTAATTTACACTTTACACCATGTCAAGTCGTGAATTAGAAACACGAACCCGTCTACTCGAAGCCTGCTGGCAGCTCATGGAGCAGCAACGGGGCTTAAACGTGAGTATGAGCGCCATAGCCAAGAAGGCCGGCGTATCGCGCCAAGCCGTCTACTTACACTTCCCATCACGCACAGATCTTATGGTTGCGTGCACACATTATGTCGACGAGAAAAAAGGATTTGTTCAACGACTAGATCGATTCTTTAACGCTCAGAGCAGCTCTGAACAAATCGATGCGCTTGTGGAAATTTGGGGAGGATATATCCCTGAGATCTATGGACTAGCGAAAGCCTTAATACTTACCAGCGATACCGACGAAGCAGCAGCCGTTGCATGGAAGGGCTGCATGAACTGCCTACACGAAGCAGCGATGCATATTGTCAAAACACTCGAGCAAGAAGGAAAACTAGCGCAAGAATGGGCACCAGACGATGCCGCGACACTTATTACTACACTCATGTCCGTAGGCAATTGGGAAACCTTGTGCCTGGACGGCGGCTGGACGAATGAGCGCTATATCAAACAGATGCGCATATTGATTAAGGGCAGCTTTGTGGCTTAAGGCATCGTTTTGGCCTCCGACACTTGGTCTCGATGCTCTTTCAGGCTAAGTAAGCTCGGCCTCAGTACTCTTGGTCTCAGTACTCTTGCTCTCAGTACTCGTCCTCAGCAATCTCGTTCCCAGCAATATAAAGCTAAGTACCATCTATCCCGGGGCTCACAAACTGAGCACATTAGAACTAACCACATAGAACTAAGCACATAGAACTAAGCACTTTCGAGCTACCCATGCTCGAAGGCAGTACACATAAGCCCTGCACTCTTGAACTCAGGGCACGCAATGTTGCACACTCCAACACCGAGCTTTCCAACGAAGAACATGCAAGCTCAGTAGACTTACCATTAAGACACACAAAACAAAATTCACCCAAGTTCAGGCCTTTTTCATACACGCTCAATTGTTTGCCGTATACGTTTAGACTTTACCGTATAACGCTCACACCCTGCACACTAGTCTTGGTTATGCGTCTTAAGATGTTTTTTGAGGATGCCCTCTAAAGCCCTATTCTTATTTTCTGGATCGATTTCATCATCTCCCCAATACAAACCAAAAGCTTCTTCGTGATACACATGGTAGGTTTGATGGAGTTTGTACTTTTTAATTACCGCTAACATATCTATTAGATAATTTTCACCGCCGTGATTGTTTTGAAATGTCGCTTTATAAAGGCCCCATTCACCTAAATATAACGGTACGGAATTTCTATTTCCCCAATCGACAAATCGCTTTATTGTTCTATCTAGACGCGCTCTATTATGTCCACGTTTTTCATCAGGCCATGTGCCCCCATCGCGATTGACCATACGTTTATCCCAATGAATGTATTGATGCGTATAGAAAAATGGTTCGTAGGTATGAAAGGTATAAATTAGATTATCCCCTACTACACGTATAAAATTAAGATCTTTGTCTTCATCCCAACGTTTAGCGATATTATTTACTCGAGCAATTACAAGAGGGTGATCCGCATCGATTTTTCGCACCTCATTCACTAATCGCTGCGCTAATACCTGCCACTGCTCTTTATTTTTTGGCACGCCAGGCTCATTCAATAAGTCATAGGCTAAAACCGTAGTCTCGTTTTTATATCGCTGCGCGATTGCTTTCCACATAGCCACAAGTCGATTCTGCAATTCGTGATCAGTCCACAAACCCCAGCCATCGCCATTGCTTTGAAAGCCACCTTGCGGCACATGAATATTTAGAATGAGGTAAACATTATTTTCTTTGGCCCATTCAATATTTTTGTCTAGCCACTGCCAGCCGTCGTCTAGATAGGAGTAGGGCTTGTCATCGTGTTCTAACGTTTGATAGTTAATATAAAAACGCACCGTGTTCATACCCAACGCTTTTACACGTGCATAATCGTCTTTATCGTGGTGTTTATAGGGCAAGCGATCATTTGTCCATACGCGGTTGCCGAAAGAGATACCTTGAATACTAAATACATCACCATTCGGTTGTAAAAGTTCTTTACCCTCAACTTTAATCAATCCGTTAGTATTTTTCTCATCGATTTTTGCGGTGTCAGCATAAGTTGATACGCTAAGAATCATCACTATAGACATTATGACATATCGTATTTTCACGAATACTTTTATCAATACTTGCATTGGTAAAAGTATCGGCATACGCACTGGTATAGATACGGATTTTATCCCAATCATGAGTTACGGCCTTTTTTTATTGTATGGGTTACTAAGATTTTCTTTCGTAGACAGCCATTCAGAATGAATAATTTTCTTAAGGAAATCACCCAAGTTCAACAAGCCGCCTTACATTTAGAGGGCACTAACATATAGAGCGCACTAACATTTAAAGGTTACTTACGCTTAAAAATACCGTTGTTATATTCGTAAAATAAAGCTTAGATTTAAACTAGCTATTCACTACCGCCTGTCAATCGTAACGAACGTATAAATCGAAACCGTTACGTTATTAAAACTCAAAATGAATCTTTTTATTACCCAGAATCATTACTCTATTTAAAACTTAACCTTCCTTGCTAAACCTTCCTTACTTAACCTTCCTTGGTAAAAATGGATCAAAAATATGTTCAGCCTTATATTGCCCTCTCGCTCGCAGTCTTTTACGACAACGCCATGCGGTTCGATGTTGATATCAACTACGCCGCAAATTCCAACTTTAACGCCAAGTTCATCATGGGTTTTGGTGCAGATAAGCCAGATCTTATGCTAAAAATAAGTAAGCGCTATAGAGACCGCATGGCATTTCATAAGTACAATCGTTTACGCTTAAAAAGCCGTATTTCCACGGGTGTTGATTGTGCACAAGTAAAGATATCGGCTACACACGGGTAATTCGTCAAAGCAATCGCAACATTTCACCAACTGGCCCCAACGAGCTTAATCTTCATATTGAAACACTTCTGCAGAGAGGGCTTTTAGATGACACGCTCAATAAATAGCGTATGTGACACTTATCTATAGCGCTATTCTCGTGGTGTTGGCCTAATGCGGGCTCGAGATTTTAGTATTACAGCGAATACTACAGCATCTTCTTAGCCATGCTTTCGCTGGGCTAGCAACGCTGAAAAACCATAGACACAAAGCTGATAACGTTAAGGCGCTTTCGTTTTAAATCTCATGATTCCTGCCCGAGAGTCAGTGCTAACTTTTTCTAAGGCATAGCGAATAGTCGAGCGGGGTAAGACATCTATATGCTCTTTAAGAAAGCCTAATACGCGTACCTCATGGTGCACGGCCGTAACTTTTAACAACCAGCCCAAGCCCTTCAGCACAAACTCGTCTTTGTCCAATACTAAGCGTTCAGCAAGGCAAAAGATTAGTTCTGGGTCTAATCGATACAGATCTTTACCCATCTTTCGCTGAATAAACTTTACCCATATGACACAACTCGCTCTGCGGCACCATGGGCTTGCCGACAACGACCAGTCTAGTGTGGTTTCAATCAGGTGGGGACGTGACAATAAAAATTGATAAGCGGTCTTTATACATAAGTCATCAACTTGCGCCCAATTCGAGGCATAATGCTCCATCCAGTAGTGAAAACGCTCCAATAAGCGCTCATCAAAGTGCCTTTTTACGCACTTCGCTATTAAGCCATATGCTATCAAGACTTCTTCATGGTATTCATTATTTGCCAGTAGATACTCACTTAAAATAAGTAATTCTTTAGGTTCTAAAATCGGCTTACTGGCGTGTATTTCAGCAATTATGGTTTGGATTTCTGCTGCGGTTATACCCAAACAGACGATTCCATGCGGAAAGTAACGTTCGCATCGCCTTACTTTATCCGAACACGTTCTGTTAAGCATTGCAGTAAGGATGCTTGCACGAAAAGTTATTATATTTTCAGGTGTTTTCACACAATTTACTCATTAAGAAACCTATTGTTTTTGAAATTCTTATACACTTTGCGCAGTGATAAGCATACTTTTTGCACGCTCAATTTCTGCCAATGAGAATTTTATGATAAAACAAAACCCATTAGCGTCCTCGCTAAAGCATTTAGCGATTCCTTTATCGTTGTGTGTGGCTTTAAGCGCCTGCCAAGCTTCTAAGCCCGCCAAAGAAGCGTCGTTACCCGACGTAAACCCTGTTAAAACCGCGACCTTGTTCACCTCGGCCGAAAACAGCGATCTTAGGTTAAGCAACGAAGGTACAATTAACTTCAAGCAAGGTAAGCAACCTACAGAAGACGAAATTTCCGTATTTGTTAACCCTACGGCACGCTTTCAAACCATGCTTGGATTCGGTGGTGCGATAACCGACGCTAGCTCTGAAGTATTCGCCAAGCTATCACCCGAAAAGCAAGAGGAGTTCCTAAAAGCGTATTACGGTGAAGATGGCCTAGAATACACCTTGGCCCGAACCACTATCCACAGTGCGGACTTTGGTAGTGGCAGCTATACCTATATCGAAGAAGGCGATAAAGAGCTTAGTACATTTTCTATCGATCATGACCGCGAGTTTCGTATTCCTTTAATTAAACGCGCTATCGATGCCGCCGGCGGCGAGCTGCTCATGTATGCCAGCCCGTGGAGCCCACCAGCGTTTATGAAGTCTAACAACCAAATGGTTGGCGGCGGCAAGTTATTACCCGAATACTTTCAGCCTTGGGCGACTTACTACACAAAATTTATCAAGGCTTACGAGGCAGAAGGTATCCCAATTTGGGGCATTACAGTACAAAACGAGCCAATGGCAACACAACGCTGGGAATCGGTTATTTATACGGCCGAAGAAGAGCGTGATTTCCTAAAGCTGTATCTTGGACCTACCATGGAAAAAGAAGGCTTAGGCGATAAGAAAATCGTTGTCTGGGATCATAACCGCGACTTAATTAGCAATCGCGCAAATACCATATTTGGTGATCCAGAAGCGGCTAAGTATGCCTGGGGAATCGGCTATCACTGGTATGAAGTATGGACCGGTAGCGAGTCAAAACAAGATAATCTTAAGAACGTAAGCGAAAGCTTTCCAGACAAGCCTATATTGTTTACTGAAGGTACTATCGAAGCATTTGATGCCGAACGTTATCAATATTGGCCAAATGCCGAACGTTACGGTCGTGATATGATAAATGACTTTAACCAAGGTGTTGTTGGTTGGACTGATTGGAATATTCTACTTGATCAACACGGCGGACCAAACCATGTTCAAAACTTCTGCTTCGCACCGATACATGCCGATACCGATACCGGCGAACTTATCTACACCCCCACGTATTACTACTTGGGTCACTTTTCTAAGTTTATTAAGCCCGGCGCAAAACGCATTAGCACTACAGTAAGTCAAAGCTTCTTATTGGCTAGCTCATTCTTAAACACCGACGGTTCAGTCGCCACGGTAATAATGAACGAAACAGACGAGCCTATTAGCTTTAGCTTTTATGTTGGCAACCAAGAAGCCGAGTGGACAATTCCAGCACACGCGATTCAAACTGTTAGCTATTAATACTTAAAGCCGTTAAACCAGAAAGTTATAAAACACCTTAAGCGACGTAATCATATGTCGTTTTTGTAAGCCGCTTAAAGTATTAAGCGGCTTTTTTTTGGCTTATATTTGAAATAATGGTATAAATGATATCCCAAAAAAATCTGAATTCTAAGGATACTACTTATGAAAAGTATTGATTCCAGAAAAATAATGGAAACCAGAGACATAATGATCGGTTTGGCGGTAACTTCCTGTTTAGTCGGAGTCGCTGTCCTTGGGGTTTTTTTTGGTACATCAATGAAAAATGGACCTACTATAAACGTGGACCCATCATTTTTGAGCGCACTCCTGCTCATTGGAGTCGGATGTTTAACGGCCATAGCGCAAAAATATTACGCCTTTAAGAACAAACAAACCTGAATAAATTAAGGCCGTAGAAAATAACGACTTGGGGAACCATCGACTTGGGGAACCATCGATTTGAGAAAAATCGATTTAGGAAACATAAAAACATGTCTTCGTCCTCTACCGAGCAACTGTTAGTCGGTACTGGCAGAAAAAAAAATTCTTTGACCCGAGCATTCGATCACCAAGTTACAAGGGAGTATATTATGGTGAAGAAAACCTTAATGGTTCTACTCTTTTTGTAATCCACACTATTGTTTAGGCAAAAGATTCGGTTATTTTTATCTACCCCTCCCTTCAAAGCTCAAGCCAATCAACAATTCCAAGCTTACTATATCAATTATTACCAACATCAATTATCAAGAACATCAATAACGTAAAATAACGTAAAATAACGTAAAATAACGTAAAATAACTATAGTTCGCAACAGCTATAGTTCGCAACAACTATAGTTTAAAAAAGATATGACAACACTTCGGTCCATCGTCTTTTATATTCTTGTCGCGATAAAATTAGACAACATCACCACTTAGATTTTTCTTCAATCTGTTTAAAACTTAACGTAAGTTTGTCTATTACTGCGCGTTGCTTTTCATTCGTCGGCGACTCTAACTCCGACATTTTGATGACAAGATCTAAAGTTGAATCAACTTGTTCCTTATTGAAATTTCCTTTGGACTTTTCTAGTATTTTCCGGGCATTGATCAAATCATCTAAATCATCGCGCAATAAATACGAACTCGACGCTAGGAGATCTTGAGCTTGCGTTTCACTGCGCTTAAATTCATCTTTAAAAATTCTTAAAATCGCCTGCTTACTTTCACGGCTAAGTTCACCCTCTAAACGTGCCACACCTAAAATATATACGGCGGCGATGTCCATGGGTTGGGTTAGGGCATAGAGTGGCTTTTCTGAAGTTTTCTTTGCCCATTCATGGCGACGGTACCAATTAAACGGGTTTAGGCTATTGATATCAAAACCTGAATTTTGAAGAGCGCGAAAGGCCCAAAAAAGGCCTGCGAGTGCTGTGATAAGTCCGATTAGAATATGCATTTTCCATCCCTAGAAATGTGTAGATATTAGTTAGTGCTATTAAAATTTAGCTGAAACTAAATATAATGTTATCGTTTAGAATTATCGTTTAGAATTATCGTTTAGAATTATCGTTTAGAATTATCGTTTAGAATTATCGTTTAGAATTATCGTTTAGAATTATCGTT
>JBLIMQ010000134.1:0-11718 GCA_047638775.1 Flavobacteriales bacterium | reverse complement strand
TCGCCGAAATATATTCCTCCCGTCAACTCTCTGACAATAAGAATATCTAAGCCAGCAACCAACTCGCGCTTTAATGATGATGCATCTGCGAGTTGCGGATATAAAATAGCCGGACGAAGATTTGCAAACAAGCCAAGCTCGTAACGTATTTTTAGCAAACCTTTTTCAGGGCGAATATTTGAATCCAATCCGTCCCATTTAGGCCCACCAACAGATCCCATTAACACGGCATCAGCCGCTCGACATTTATCTAATGTAGAGTTTGCCAAAGGTACTCCGTGTTCATCGATAGCCGCCCCACCGATAAGCTCTTCTTCAAACTTAAGCTTAAGCTTGAATTTTTTATCTACAGCCACAAGGACTCTACGGGCCTCAGTAATTATTTCGGGGCCAATGCCATCACCGGGCAATAAAACAATTTTTTTACTCACGTGTAATTCCTGTCGTGTGTCGTAATTCAATTCAATTTAACCGGCAAACAACCATGGGGCTTGCTGTTTGCGAGTTTCTTCATAAGCGGTAATTTTGTCGGCATCTTTTAAGGTAAGACTAATGTCGTCAAAACCATTAATTAAACAATATTTTCTAAATTCATCTAATTCAAAGGTGTAAATTTGCCCGGTAGAGGTAGTAACCGTTTGAGCATTTAGGTCAACCGCCAAACTATAGCCTTTTTGAGCGTACATTTCGTTAAAAAGAGCATCTACAATCGCGTCGTCTAGAACAATGGGAAGCATACTATTTTTAAAGCAATTATTATAAAAAATATCGGCAAAACTTGGCGCTATAATCGCTCGAAAACCATATTCCTCGAGAGCCCAAGGCGCATGCTCTCGACTAGAGCCACAACCAAAGTTTTCACGAGTCAGCAAAATACTTGCCCCCTGATACCGCTCTTGATTTAACGGAAAATCCGCATTAATTGGGCGAATGCTATTGTCTTTGCCGGGCTCGCCTGAGTCTAAATAGCGTAATTCGTCGAAAGCATTTTCACCAAAACCCGTACGCTTAATTGACTTCAGGAATTGTTTAGGAATTATGAGATCGGTATCTACGTTAGCTCGATCCATTGGCCCAACTAGACCACTGTGTGTATCAAATTTTTTCATTATTCGTTCCTAAAAATTGCGTACGTCGACAAAGTGACCGGCAATAGCAGCCGCAGCCGCCATTGCGGGGCTCACAAGGTGAGTTCTACCGCCGTAACCTTGACGACCCTCAAAATTCCGATTAGATGTTGATGCGCAGTGCTCACCATCTTCCAAGCGATCCGCGTTCATAGCTAAACACATTGAACAACCCGGCTCACGCCACTCAAGTCCCGCATCGATAAAGACTTTATCTAAACCTTCTTCTTCTGCTTGGGCTTTAACTACACCAGAGCCCGGCACAACGATGGCTTCTTTAACAGAATCAGCCTTACTCCGCCCTTTAACGACCGCTGCAGCTGCACGCATATCTTCTATACGAGAATTTGTACACGAACCGATAAAAACACGATCGACGTTAATGTCAGTGATTTTCTGATCCGCTTTTAAGCCCATGTACACAAGCGCTCGCTCGATACCGGTTTTCGTTACAGCATCCTTAGCATCTGCGGGGTTTGGAACCGAACCATCTATGCCTAATACCATTTCAGGTGACGTTCCCCAACTTACTTGGGGTTGAATTTTCGCGCCATCAAGCTCAACAACTTTATCAAAAACGGCATCTTCATCACTATACAGCGCTTTCCATGAGGCTTCCGCTAGAGGCCAATGTTCTTCGCTTGGCGCTAGACTGCGTCCTTTTACATAATCGAGTGTAATCTGATCTACAGCAACCATTCCGGCGCGTGATCCAGCTTCTATGGCCATATTACAAACAGTTAAACGGCCTTCCATTGACATATTTCGGAACACTTCACCGCCAAACTCAATAGCATGCGCCGTGCCACCGGCGGTGCCTATTTTGCCGATAATCGCGAGAATGACATCTTTGGCTGTTATGTTCGCACCAAGCGTACCGTCCACTTTCACCAACATATTTTTCATTTTTTTACTAACAATACATTGTGTAGCAAGGACGTGTTCAACTTCACTGGTACCTATACCAAAAGCCAATGCCCCTAAAGCACCATTAGTCGAGGTATGAGAATCGCCACAGACAATCGTCATTCCAGGCAAACACGCACCAGATTCTGGCCCAACTACATGGACAATACCTTGGCGCCGGTCATTAATTTTAAATTCTGTAAGACCAAGTTCATCGCAGTTATCATCAAGTGTTTGAACTTGAATACGCGAAATCGGGTCTGCAATCCCTTCCACTCCAGATAAACGCTCTTTCGTTGTCGTTGGAACATTATGATCCGGTGTAGCAATGATCGTTTCCTTTCGCCAGGGTTTACGATTTGCTAAACGAAGCCCTTCGAATGCTTGCGGCGACGTAACTTCATGTACTAAGTGACGATCTATATAGATAAGTGCGGATCCATCATCACGTTCAGATACTATATGCGCATCCCAAATTTTATCGTAAAGGGTCTTTCCAGCCATGTGAGCTCTCCATATAGTTATCAAACCCGAATGTTCTCACAAGCATTCAGGTTGTATTAAATAGGATGATACCGCTAAAAACACAGACATAGCTTCGTACCATTGACGCCATTTTAAGCACCGAAAGAGAATAACTCAAATTTATTATTTTTATGATTTGCATAACCAGCAGGAATAGCTAAAATAATTGCCATGGATACTGAATCACTTCAAGCTTTTGTCGCTGTCGCACGCAATGGATCATTTTCAATTGCCGCTCAAACCTTATTTTTAACACAGCCAGCTATTAGTAAGCGCGTTTCAAAGTTAGAGGAGCGATTGAATCATCGGTTATTTGACCGCTTAGGCCGCAGTTTACATTTAACCGAAGCAGGTCAGGCTCTGCTCCCGAAAGCCGAAGCTATTATCAAAGAGCTAAAAGATACCGAGCGACACATTCAAGAACTATCGGGTGAGATAGTCGGGACATTACGGGTAGCAACGAGCCACCATATTGGCTTACATCACCTTCCGCCCATTCTACGAGAGTTTGCCTCTAAGCACGCCAATGTGAATTTACAATTTGAATTTTTAGATTCAGAGCAGGCGAGTAAAAAAGTTATTTCTGGCGATTGTGAGTTAGCCGTAGTCACTCTAGCCCCAAAAATAGAATATCCGCTAACCTCAGAGCGGCTATGGCAAGACAAACTTGCCGTCGTTGTTGGAAAAAATCATACCTTCGCATCACGAAAAAATATTAGTCTCGCAGAACTCAGCCAAGAAGCGGCCATTCTCCCCGATCTAAACACCTTTACAGGCCGAATGATTCTAACCCGCTTCGAAGCCGCTGGATGCACCATAAAGGTAAATATGGCAACCAATTACCTAGAGACAATAAAGATGATGGTATCGGTCGGATTAGGCTGGAGCGTACTACCCATAAGCCTAATAGATCATCAAATGGTCGCCCTACCACTAAAAGAGGCGCAGTTTGACCGAGAACTAGGTGCTATCTATCATCAAAAACGCTCTCTGAGTAATGCGGCAAGTGCCTTTTTTGATATCTTACGCGCCAACATCTAATAGTTTGATATAAACGCACACTTTTGAAACACAACAACTGCTATAACACGAGCCTTCTGCTATACCTTTATTTAGACTTCAATACCGTATTTATTTACTTTCTAAATAAAATTTAATAGCGGTGCCAAACACACGCGTTTTTAGTACGCATTAGCGACAGAGGTTTTTATGAAAACTGCACGATTATGCACAACAGCCATAGGGCTTATTGCTTTAGGCTTCACAACCAATTGCTATGCCGATAGAGTTCTTGGGCTCTATGCAGGCGGTGGAATATGGAGTGCTAGTCTCGACGGAAGTGTTGGTGCAGATGCAACACCCGTCACCACCGATGAGCTTGGGTATAGCAGCGCACAAAATACCTTTGCTTTTGTTGCCTTTGAACACCTTGTCCCAGTCATCCCCAATATTCGCCTTGCTGTGACCGATCTTGGCCTTACATCTTCCGCCAGCATCAGCCGTGAGTTTATATTCGAGGGATTAACAATACCCGCAGATGCCGCAACCACGAGCGAAATAGATTTATCTCACACTGACGTGACACTGTACTATCAAATACTTGATAACTATTTAAGCTTCGATATAGGGTTAACAGGGCGTACTTTTGATGGTTTCGCCAACATTGACTACACGACCGAAGCAACCGATGAACTGCCAGCCGTAACCGAAGGAGAAAGCATTAAGTTAGACGGCACAATCCCAATGATCTACAGCATGCTTCAAGTCGATTTACCACTTACCGGGTGGTACGCAGGTGCAAGTCTTAACTTTATCGGGTTTGACGGTGATTCATTTTCGGATATCGATGCGAAAATTGGTTATATGACAAATGGACTCGTCTTAGATTTCGGCTTTGATTTAGGCTACCGAGAAATGAGCTTAACCATCAAAGAGCTCACTGATTTAAATGCCGACATTAGTGCCAGCGGACCCTACGCCTCCATATTCGCGCACTTCTAAATCTAATTCCTCCCATCAATACGAAAGACCTAGATTGTTAAAGCTCTACACAATCTAGGTCTTTTAAATTCGAAGTATCATTAAAAGGAGCCTTGCACTCTAAAAGTAGGGTGTACGACTTAACTGGAGTTCATTTTCTATTCTTCTATATCGAGAGTCTCAAGTAACTCCTCTTCTGTTATTTTTAATATCTCATCAAATAGCTGTTCATTCGCTACAAATTCTTGTGATTTACGGAGCAAGTCCTCGGCATCTTGCTGTTTATCATTTTGAAGAGCATGAAAACTTGCTCTATGTATCCGTGTAGCCACAAGCTGTCGATAAAAATCTTGCTGCTTGCTCGGTAGCGCATGTTTTTCCGCCAAACGTAACTGTTCTTTCGCTATCTCCGATGCTTTCAGCCACATTTTCACAGCTTTAGCCTGTTTGTTTGCCAATGCATAAGAAACACCGCTTAACTCTTGAATGCGACCAACCATACGGAACAAACTTAAATTAAAGACGAGCACTTCGCTCTCAACCGAATCTAGAGCCCCTTTATTTGATAACGAAAGTGCCTTTCCTCTCCAAAACTTAGCTAAGTCTTGATTATCGCTCGCATATTTTTTCCACGCTTTGCGCGCGCTCGCGTCGCCATCCTCCTGACCTAATTCATAAGTAACTGTTAATTGCGCCTTATACAAATTATCGACATTTTGATCCGTTATTTTTACGATTTGAGAGGCCGTATCAAAGTTATTTTTAGTAACATTATTCGAAATATAATCCCAATCTTGGCGCATAGACCAAAACAGAGACGCTATTTTCCTATTTTCGCTATCAACATTAACGATAGAAGGCAGTGTAAAAGCATCTTCGCGTAACTCGAAAGGTAAGGCTTTGGCCAATGGACCGTGTAGACTGCAATAGCCAAGGTCCTCTTCAGCAGTAGTTTCGCAACGCTCTTTCAGGTTTTTTTCTTGGGCTAAGCAAACCAGCTGCCAAGCAGGATTATCGATAGCCGAGCAATCACAACTCGCAAGGTCGCAGCTATTACCAGCACTTACCAATTGGCTTAATACGAGGGTAATACAGATTGAAAATACACTAGTAACACCTTTTAACATGGTGCAGCCTCTCCATTCTTTATTATAAGATCGATTAAATTATCGGAAACCCCTTAAAGTGTAGTGGGGTTTTCACGAATGACACCTTTAGCTAGCGCCCATCTATAAATGACTCGTCACAAGGGGAGATAAAAATGACCCGTTTCTCGCCGCCAGATACAAACACTTGCTTATTACAAACAACACCATATAGCGGCGTAAGGATTGCCGTTTAAATTTCTCCGCAGTAGAACCCTACTTACGGATAAGTACTAACTAGACTTTACCTGTTGATTGAGTATTGAGCAAGATCGCAAATAACGATAACAGACCAGTAACGCTACGGCAGCAGAGGCCCCAGCAAAAACAAAACTAATCGAACCGCCATAGTGCCAAATCAACCCGCTTATAAATGCACCCAATGCCGCTCCAGCACCATAACTTACTGCCGAATAGAATGCCTGTCCTTGCCCCTGATTATGTTCGCCAAACTGGCGCCGAATAAATTCAATCGCCACTGTATGCGTTAACGCAAACGTGAACGCATGTGTAAGCTGCAGCAACGCTAGCGCTATGAAACTATCACGAAAAAAGGCCAAGCTTAACCAGCGTATCGACGTAACTAACAGGCTTACAAATAGCAGGTGGTATAAAGTAAAGCGCGACAATAACTCCCGAGCTTTAAGAAACATTATGATCTCGGCAACTACCCCCAAGCTCCAAAGACCTCCGATCCATAGAGTGCTGTAACCAGCCTCCTCTAAATAAATACTATAAAAAACATAATACACACCATGGCTAAGTTGCAGCAGAAAAAACACGACTAAAAATGCTACGACGTATCGATTGCGAAGAACACTTATAAAACTACCAGCCGCCGCTTGAAGCTGGGGCTTGGCGTCAACACCGCTATGTAGGCAACTTGCGCCAACAACAATTAAGGCAAGTCCAGTTGCAATTATGATAGGGAGGTAGGAGACGGGAAAGCGTTCAAAAACAAAACCTAACGCTAATACAGCTGCAATAAACCCAACTGAGCCCCAAAGTCGAATTTTTCCGTAATCATAGGGCTTATCGTCAAGGTGCTTCAGTGTAATAGTTTCTGTTTGTGCCATTATGGCGTTCCAGAAAAAACCAAAAAGCACGAGTAACATAGCCATCAGGTAAAAATCATCGACAAAGACTAGTCCTACGAAAAAAATACAGGCCCCTAAACTGCCTAATCGCAACACCCATATCCGACGACCACTCTTATCGGCAATCCGCCCCCAAAAATTGGGTGCAAACAAGCGCACGAGCATAGGAATTGAAGCGAGAACACCGATACGGACAGGTTCAAACCCGAGTGATTTAAGGTATAAACTCCAATATGGGGACATGGCCCCCACCACGGCAAAATACCAAAAATACAGTGACGACAATCGCCAATATGGCATTATTAATTGACCTAGTTAATTGACCTAACTATTTGACCTAGCTAATAGAGCTCTTTAATCGACCCTAAGAATCAGGCCGTGTAGCTGGAATAGTAGGCACTTTAATATCTGCGTTAGCATTTTGTGCGCGATTACGCATAGCGTGGTCAAGGACGACAATCGCCATCATCGCTTCGGCAATTGGCGTTGCGCGGATACCAACACAAGGGTCATGTCGCCCGGTGGTGACCACTTCGATAGCTTCACCACGAACATTTACACTTTTACCTGGAATGCGAAGGCTTGATGTAGGCTTTAATGCGATGTGAGCAATAAGGTCTTGCCCTGTAGAAATCCCCCCTAAAACACCCCCGGCATGATTAGACAGAAAACCTTCGGGAGTCATTTCATCACGGTGCTCAGTCCCAAGTTGGCTTACAGCTTCAAAACCGTCACCAACTTCTACGCCTTTAACAGCATTAATGCTCATTAATGCGTGCGCTAGGTCCGCATCTAAACGATCAAATATTGGCTCGCCCAATCCTGCAGGCATGCCTGTCGCTATGACACTTATTTTTGCGCCTACAGAATTGCCACTTTTTATTAGCTCCTGCATATACGTTTCCATTTCAGGAACCTTAGATACGTCCGGGCAAAAAAATGGATTATTTTGAATTTCATTGCGATCAACAGTATCGATAGATACTGGACCAAGCTGCGATAGGTAGCCATAAACTTCAATGCCAAATTGCACCTTAAGCACTTTTTTCGCCACGGCACCAGCCGCGACGCGCATAGCCGTTTCACGCGCTGACGAACGGCCACCGCCACGGTAATCACGAACGCCGTATTTCTTCATGTAACTGTAATCGGCATGAGCAGGACGGAATTGATCTTTTATATTGGAATAATCCTTTGATCGCTGATCGGTATTTTCAATCATCAAGCCGATTGGAGTACCCGTGGTGCGCCCCTCGAAAACACCCGACAATATTTTTACTTCGTCCCCTTCACGCCGCTGAGTCGTATAACGAGAAGTCCCGGGCTTGCGTCGATCTAAATCGAACTGAAGGTCTTCTTCATTTAACTCAATACCCGGCGGACAACCATCAACAATTGCCCCAAGAGCCAAGCCGTGGCTTTCGCCAAAACTTGTAACAGTGAAGAGTTTACCAAAGGTATTTCCTGACATAATTCTATTGCGCTCAATTAAATTAGTGTTATCGGTGCGTCGTTTACGGACTCACCTTTCTTGTAGAACCCTCTACAGCTTCCATCCAATATTCTTCGCCCCTCAAAAAAGTAAGAGGGTGTAACTTGACTTAAGATTTTGGGTTTGGCTTATTTATGTGTTTTTCGTTGGAAAGTATTCAACCAACTGCTCACGGGTAAAGACAAAAACCCCAGATCCTCCATGCTCAAACTCTAGCCATACAAACGGCACATCAGGATAGGCTGCCTGTAAAGCGTACTCGCTATAGCCAACCTCAGCAATCAAGCAGCCACCAGAATTCAGGTGACCTGCAGCTTCACATAAAAACCGATGGCAAAATTCTAAACCATCGCCACCAGAAGTTAAGCCCAATTTCGGCTCGCGCTTGTATTCTTGTGGCAAAGCCAGGTATTCCTCTTCGCTAACGTAAGGCGGATTGCTTACGATCAAGTCAAATTGTTGCCCATCCAAGGCCGAAAACATATCACTTTCTATAGCTTGAACACGCGGAGACATATTATGCCGCGCGATATTCCGTGTTGCTACCATCACTGCAGGCACCGATATATCGACTAACGCTACGTCGGCTCCCGGAAAAGCATACGCGCAGGCAATACCTATACAACCGCTTCCAGTACACATATCTAAGATCGATTCAGGCTCACGCGCCAACCACGGCTCAAACCCTTTCGCTATTAGCTCGGCAATTGGAGAACGTGGTATTAAAACGTCTTCACTAACATGAAAATTAAGTCCAGCAAACTGGCTTTCACCGGTAATATAAGCCACCGGCAAACCTTCAATAACCCGGCGCTCTATAAAGTCAAATACCTGCCGGCGCTCGTCACTCGTTAAGCGTGCATCTAGCGAGTCGGCCAATCTTGACCACGGTAGCTTAACCGCCCATAAAACCAATACGGCTGCATCATCCCAAGCATTTGTGGTTCCGTGTCCATAAAATAAATCAGCTCGCTCAAAGCGGCTAGCGCCCCATCGAATCCAATCTCGAATAGTCTGTAGTTCATGCAATACGTCTTTTATCATAATCTTTGGCAAATCGGCAAAAGGCCGCTATTCTAGCGCCTTTTATTAACGCTGCATAAGTTTGCGACGAATCTTATGAGACATTCGCATTAAAATAGGCATGAATAGCTCATAATGTCTGACAATACATAGATTATATTAGGCTGACTCAGTGAAAACAGCGTTTTCCTAAGGAGTAGTCTTTTCTATAAACAAACCCAAATTTAAGACCCTGAGCCACACCACTACGTGAGCTTGCAATAGAACAGGTAAAGACGATGAAAGAAGATTTTGCAAATATCATTACTAAGATGGGTGAAGACTTAGACCGACCAGGTCTAATTGACACGCCTGACCGTGCGGCAAAGGCATATGCCTACCTAACCAAGGGCTATTCACAAAATATCGACGAAGTGGTTAATGGCGCCCTATTCCCTTCGGACGCTAATGACATGGTCATTGTCAAAGACATTGAGCTGTACTCATTGTGTGAACATCACATGTTACCGTTCATAGGTAAAGCGCATGTCGGCTACATACCGAACGGAAAGGTATTGGGATTATCAAAGGTGGCACGAATCGTTGATATGTTCTCTCGCCGCTTACAAATTCAAGAGCAGCTAAGTTCACAAATTGCACAAACTATGATGGAGGTTACGGGAGCTGCAGGAGTTGGCGTAATTATCGAAGCCAAGCATTTATGTATGATGATGCGTGGCGTCGAAAAGCAAAATCCACTAATGAAGTCATCGTGCATGCTCGGGAATTTTCGTTCGAACGAAAAAACCCGCGCTGAATTCTTATCGCTTATTGCATAGCCCCTTACTTTAGGTATTAGCTTTAGATATTAGCTTTGGGTATTGGTTTTGGGTATTGGTTTTAGCTATTGGTTTTAGCTATTTCTTAACGCCTTAGAACCACTTCAATTCGCGCGCCTGGGTACGCTAGGCGCGGCATACTATCTCCTGCGACTATACGAACAATTCGTTTCTGCTTCACACCACTTGAAACTAATGACGCCTCAGTCGCTAACGCCATCAACTCGGCTTGCTCCATCGCTTTCGCAGAATTAGTTGTTACTGAATTATGCGCCACAAGGTAAAATTTCAAAAAAGGCTTTTTGTTAAGCGCTTCGGCCAATGCTTGTGTATGAACAGAATCAAAACTTTTTTCGTCAGATTCAAGAACGGGAACAACATAATAACCCTGTGCAAGTAACGTTTTTAAAATCAACGATGAGTCGGGTACCAGCAAGGCGGCAATGTCCCCGCTATAGCGAATCAATTCATGATGTAAATAGACGCGTTTATTACCGCGTTGAACAAGGTAAAGAACATCTAGCGTATTTTCAGTTTTGGTTGATTGGAATACCCAATAGTGTTGAGTTTGATCCAAACCATACAATTGTTTAATACCAAAGCGATTGTTTGCCCAAGTATTGCTGCTACCGCATTCAAGACCCGAACAACTAAAAATCTGTCGCCCTTGACTTGGGGCATATTCGCGTTCGATTATTTCTAAAGCGTCTTCAATGGTCTGAACACCAGCACTTAGTTCATAACTCATTCGCTCCACTAAGCCACTTACACGCACTTCACGCTCAGTTCGCCACTGTCCATTTATTTTTTCCAATGATCCGAGGGCTACTCGATAATCAACTTCATCTTCAGAGCTCTGTTGAAATAGGTGTTGACCAATTAATGATTCGGCACTTACGACTGAACTCATCAATACAAACAAGACCCCAACAACCTTCAATAACATCTGTATTCTTACATGGGCCAAAGTACGTTGTGAACTATAAGGTTGACAAAAAAACATGGGTTTCCTCAGCGATAGTTTGAACCAATGCATCTAGCTCACAAAAGTGCGCATGATGTGGTCCTTGAACCTGACGTATTTGAATATCACAGTCAGTTCCCTCAAACAAATGATAATCGGCATTAACTAATAAACCTTGATCGGCAGCAAAAACCAACACAGGACAGCGAATACCGTGAATAAAACTCTGGATCTGGGCGGCAGACAACTTAAATTCTGAAGGTAGCATCAACCCAGCGTCATGATGCCAATAATAACCCTGTTCAGATTGACTAACACCTCGTTCGGCAAGGCGTCGAGATAAACTTAACTCAATTGGAAACAAGCCTCGACTACGCGCTTTAATCGCACGCTCATAATCCGGAAAATAGGAGCGCTTATCGCTGCTATCCATCCGCGCCTCGACAAATTGTCTCAACTGCAAGGGAGCCAAGGACTCATCCAAAGGGCGTGGATATATGGCATCGATTAAAACGAGTCCTGCAACACGTTCAGGAAAACTGCCTGCCAATAAAGTCGCGGCCATAGCTCCCCGAGAATGCGCTAATATCGTAAATTCAGGCCAATCTAGCTGATCGGCAACTTCTAGAATTTCGGAAATA
>JBLIMQ010000133.1:0-11804 GCA_047638775.1 Flavobacteriales bacterium | reverse complement strand
ATCGAACCTGTTCAGATGTTTAAATGCTTATCTGAAGACACGCGACTACACGCGACGATGCTCATATTTTTGGAGGGCGAGCTCTGCGTTTGTGAATTAATGGAGGCGCTCGATGACAGCCAAGCCAAAATTTCTCGCCATCTAGCCCTGCTTCGCAATTGCGGCATTCTTGATGATGTAAGGCGTGGGCATTGGGTGTTTTATTCCATTGCAAAGAGCCTTCCTGATTGGGCGATAGAAATACTAAACGCTACATGCAGCGCTAACAAAGAAGTGGTTCATGTATTCCAAAGAAATCTGAAGGCCATGAAAAATCGCCCTCAATGTTGTTAATTCAAAATACACAGGTTTAGCTCTATATGAAAATCCTATACATCTGTACTCACAACCGCTGCCGTAGCATTTTGAGCGAGGCCATCACTAATCATTTAGCCAAAGGTAGTCTTCAGGCTTTTAGCGCTGGGAGTCAACCCGTCGGACAAGTTCACCCGCTCTCACTAAAATATCTTGCAGAGAAAGGGATTTCTATCGAAGACTTAAAAAGTCAATCTTGGGATGATATGGAGTCCGAACAACCAGACATTGTCGTTACCGTATGCGACAGTGCCGCTAATGAACCCTGCCCAGTGTGGTTTGGCAACACAGTAAAAATACACTGGGGCTTGCCTGACCCATCCAAACTAGAAGGTGACGAAGAAAGCATACGAGACGCATTTTTTGCCGTGATGCAAACCATTGAGCAACGCATCAAAACACTTTTAGATTTAAATCTGAACGGTTTATCGAAAGAAGAACGCCAGGCCGCTTTAAATAAGCTGATTGAGGAGTAAGTACCATGGGGTTATTTGAACGTTTTTTAAGTGTATGGGTGGGTTTGTGCATAATTAGCGGCGTGTTATTAGGTAATTTTATACCCGAATTATTCCAGTGGTTTGCTGCACTGGAAATTGCGCACGTCAATATTCCTGTTGCTATTTTTATTTGGGTAATGATTTACCCGATGATGATACAAGTGGACTTCTCTTCAATCAAAGATATCGGTAAAAAGCCTAAAGGTTTGCTACTAACGCTGGGCATCAACTGGCTAATTAAGCCGTTTAGCATGGCATTTTTAGGATGGCTTTTTTTTAGAGTGTTATTTGTTGATTTGGTCGACCCTCAAACTGCGACAGAATATATCGCGGGCATGGTTTTACTTGGTGTTGCGCCGTGTACAGCAATGGTATTTGTGTGGAGTCATCTGGTGAAAGGTGATGCAAATTACACTTTGGTGCAAGTGTCGGTTAACGACGTTATCATGATTTTTGCATTTGCACCGATCGCAGCTTTTTTGCTAGGTGTAAGTGATGTTACCGTACCTTGGGACACCCTATTTTTGTCTGTCGCGCTGTATGTGGTTATACCATTGTTTGCGGGAATCTTAACGCGTAAGTTACTTGATTCAAAACAGGATCATTCAAGACTAAATAACTTCATCCATATACTCAAACCAATCTCTATGGTCGGCTTACTCGCTACAGTGGTTTTACTGTTTGGCTTCCAAGCAGAAACAATACTAGCCAAGCCTTTGGCCATCGTGTTAATCGCCATTCCGCTATTAATACAAACCTACGGTATTTTCGCCATAGCTTATGCGGCCGCCAAAGCTATGAAACTACCGCATAACATTGCCGCCCCGGCCTGTATGATCGGCACATCCAATTTTTTTGAATTAGCTGTAGCCGTCGCTATTTCATTATTTGGTTTGCAATCAGGTGCAGCGCTGGCAACGGTGGTAGGCGTTTTAGTAGAGGTACCTGTAATGTTGACACTAGTAGCTTTTGCAAATCGTACGCGCCATTGGTTTAAACCTTAGCCGTTTTTATACATAAGCATGAGTTATACCGGCAATAATTTGAACATTTTCTATATGTGAAGCATAGTTAATCGATGAATGAGCGTTCCTAAATACAACAGGAAACATACTTAAGAGTACACGCTCAAACACGAAGACAGAAGACAGAAGAATACGTTTTGACTAGAAATTATTATATGAAGTTGCAACACGGCTTAAAGTACTGCCTATACAAGGTGTAAAAATTTAACTCTTCGATTTAAACGTGTAGTTATTTATCCTGTAAATAACTATACGTAAATAACTACACGCAAATAAAACATACGTAAATAACACATATGTAAATAGCCCCCCAATTCACTGCACACGTTAAAGCGCAGCATGATCGTCCCAAATACGATGTGAAAATCGCCTCGAATGAGACGATCTTTACAGAAAATTAATTATAATCTAATCCCATACGATAAATATTAAGGAGTCATTACGATTTTTTTACGGGAGCAACTAATACGACGTTGCCGTCCACACCTGTTATCTCGCAATGAGAATCCGAAGGAATAGATTCAACGTTACATCCACTTGCCAAGCGAGCATTCCAGTTAATTCCTGAGTGACGAACAGAACCCCCTGTAATGGTTATCTCGTCAACACAAGGAACATGCCGCCCGATCAAGTCACTGCTAGTGTCGGGCTTGGGCGAACTATTTTGAAACTTCTTAAGCGGTTTCCATAGAACCAAAGCGATTAAACCCGTGAGTAAACCAACAGAAAACACTTCACTTTCCCAGCCACTAAGTATCCCAAAATTGCTCAACATGCCGGTAATAAAACACGCAATTGCAAAAAACAGCAGTGGGCCTCCAAGGCCCATAACGGTTAATTCAACCACAAAACTAATTCCGGCAATCAAATATAACAACTGAGCGTGGTTGCCAGAAAAATATTGAAGAATATCCATTTGCTTACTCTATATGTGAGTTAAGTTAGTGTGCATTAGTGCTAAATTGATTAAAGCTTCAATGAACTCGATACCGCAATAGCCTGCGCTACGGTATTTGCAATGTTTTCACCGGTCTTTCCGTCTGTAAGAACTACGGTACTATCCGCTGCAATCGCGCGATGCGCTGCAATCGCATCTTGTGCTAGTGTTAACGTAACAGCGTCTTTACCTTCGTTAGTAGATGCAACATCTCCAATTGTTTTCAGTGCATTGGCGTCGGCTATAGCGACTAAACGAATAGCTTCGGCTTTACCTGTAGCATTCAATACTTGCGATTCTTTTTTGGCTTCAGCATCTAACACTTGCTCTGCTTTAGATGCTTCTGCGTCGAGTACCCGCGCCTGCTTCAAACCTTCGGCCTCAGTGATTGCGGCTGTTTTTACGCCTTCCGCCGTTAGAATCACAGAACGTTTTTCACGCTCGGCCGTCATTTGTTTTTCCATGTCTTCGCGAATGGTTTGTGGCGGACTAATATCTTTTATTTCATAACGCGTCACCATTACACCCCAAGGCGATGTAGCCTCGGTCATAGATTCTAAAATGTGTGCATTTATTTGATCTCGATTTTGAAAGCACTCATCAAGCTCTAGAGAACCAATAGAATTACGCATTGTCGTCATTGCAAGCTGCGTAACGGCCATTTTATAATCTGTTACATTGTTGGTCGCTGCAGCGGCATCAATCACTTTCATGAATAAAATGCCATCAATGTTAAGAGTAATATTATCTTTAGTGATTGCAGATTGTGAGGTGATTTCTAACGACTGCTCTTTCAGGTTTCTGTCAGCTGCAACAGATTGAATAAAAGGTACTATAAAATTCAAACCAGCGGCTAGCGTAGAGGAGTATTTACCCATGGTATAGATAACATAACCACGGTTTTGAGGTACAAAGTGAATCCCTTTCTTTAGCGTGTAAAGCACTACAACAGTGATCCATACTAATGGGCTTGAAATAAGGCTAATAATGATGTCCATGATGCTTCCCTAATGTTAAAAGTGATTTAGTTTAACACGCTCCTTAGCGCACTACCTTTTTTATACGAAACTAAGCAAACGCCTATTTAAACCCGTAAATCTAGCCATGTCTACCTCCCCCAGCAACAAGCCATGTATGAATAGACACTAATTTAAGCACTTCGTTTCCACATGTAGTATACGGCCGGTAGAACCAAAAGCGTAAGGAATACCGCACTCACCATACCACCAACCATAGGCGCCGCTATTCGGCTCATAACTTCTGATCCGGTCCCTGTTCCATACAAAATAGGGAGTAAACCTGCGGTGACCGCTGCGGCTGTCATCATTACTGGGCGCACACGTAAACCCGCCCCATGAATAATCGCAGTACGCAATTGTTCATCACTTAGATCTCCGTTTTCTTGTTTCGCTTTCTTCCACGCTTGATTTAGATAGACCAACATGATGACACTTATTTCGACAGCGACGCCCGCCAATGCAATAAATCCAACACCCACAGCTATAGAGAAATTAAAACTCTGCCAATACATCAACCAAATACTCCCTATCAATGCAAAGGGTAAAGTACCCATTAAGATCGCCACCTCAATGAAGCTTCTAAAGTTCATGAAGAGCAAGATGGCTATGATCGCTAGTGTGAGAGGGATAACATAGGTCAATTTAGCCTTTGCGCGCTCCATATATTCATATTGACCTGACCACCCTATCGAGTACCCAGCAGGTAACATCAATTGCTCATCTACTATCTTTTGTGCATTAACAACATATGTTCCGACGTCAATTCCTTCAATATCAACGAAAGTCCAACCATTAATGCGAGCATTTTCGCTTTTGATACCCGGTGGGCCATCAGCGATCACAACATCCGCTACGTCTCCTAGAGCAATACGTTCACCTCTGGCCGTTACGATAGGCAATAACGCGAGTTGCTGCGGAGAATTACGATACGATTGCGGGTAACGGACGTTTACTGGGTAGCGCTCTAGACCTTCAACGGTTTGTGTGACGTTCATTCCACCAATCGCAGACGCAATAACCTGTTGTACATCGGCTATATTGAGCCCAAAACGGGCCGCCTTTGCTCGATCAATATCAATATTTAGGTAGCGCCCCCCTGCAACACGTTCGGAGTAAACAGATGCCGTGCCGCTCACATCCTTTAGGATAACCTCAAGCTGTTTACCAATGTCTTGTATCACGGATAATTCGGGCCCAGCTATTTTAATACCTACCGGTGTTTTTATACCGGTAGCCAACATATCAATACGCGTTTTTATCGGCATTACCCAAGCATTCGTAACGCCCGGTAACTTAACGATCGCATCCAGTTCTTTTTTCAAGCTTTCCATTGTCACACCATCTCGCCACTCACTTTGTGGTTTAAATTGAATGATCGTTTCGATCATTGTCAGTGGCGCTGGATCTGTTGCGGTATCGGCTCGCCCAATTTTCCCAAATACAGTTTTAACTTCGGGAACAGTCGCAATAAGTTTGTCTGTTTGTTGAAGTAATTCCCGAGCCTTACCAATTGAAATACCGGGATACGTTGTCGGCATGTACATTAAATCACCTTCATCAAGAGGCGGAATAAATTCACTGCCAATCCTTCCTAAAGGCCATAACACAGTCGATAATACCAAAGCAGCAATACATAGCGTTGTTTTGGGATAGGTCAATGCGCGCTTAAGAACAGGCATATAGCTGGCTATCAATGCACGGTTAATCGGATTTTTATGCTCAGCTAGAACTTTACCGCGAATAAAATAGCCCATAAGAACAGGCACAAGCGTAATTGATAAGGCCGCAGAAGCCGCCATCGCATAGGTTTTAGTAAACGCTAGCGGGCTAAACATCCTTCCTTCTTGAGCCTCAAGCGTAAATACAGGAACAAAACTTACGGTAATAATTAGTAAGCTAAAGAACAATGCTGGCCCTACTTCTGACGCCGATTCAGCGACAACTTGCCAGCGATTTTCTTTTGTTAGCGGTGTTTTTTCCATGTGTTTGTGCATGTTTTCTATCATCACAATGGCACCATCAATCATTGCACCAATTGCAATGGCAATCCCCCCTAAGGACATGATATTCGCGTTAATCCCTTGTGCGTGCATTATTATAAACGCCGTTAGAATTCCTACCGGCAAACTTACAATGGCGACGAAAGATGAACGGATATGAAATAGAAACACCATGCATACCAGTGCGACGACAATAAATTCCTCAAGCAATTTATGCCAAAGGTTTTTGACAGCACGTTCAATAAGCCCCGATCGATCATAGACCGTAACAATTTCCACACCTTCAGGAAGCCCTTTTTTAAGTTGTTCTAACTTGGTTTTTACGCCGTTTATGGTGGATTGTGCATTTTCACCAAAACGCATAACCACAACGCCACCTACAACTTCGCCTTCGCCATTAAGTTCAGCAATACCTCGGCGCATTTGTGGGCCTAAGCCGATATCCGCTACGTCTTTTAGCAGTAACGGTGTTCCATTTTCATTTAGCCCCAGAGGAATATTAGCAAGATCCTCTTCGCCTTTAAGGTAACCTGTAGCACGTACCATATACTCGGCTTCGGCCATCTCTACTACAGACGCTCCGACCTCTTGGTTTGCCCGCTTGATAGCCATTTGTATATGCGACAAAGGTATGCCAAATGCACGGAGTTTTTCTGGATTTACCGTAACTTGATACTGTTTAACCATGCCACCAATCGCGGCCACTTCGGAAACGCCCGGCACAGTTTGTAGTTCGTATTTTAAAAACCAGTCCTGCAAGCTTCGCAATTGACTAATGTCATTTTCCCCAGTTCTATCGATGAGCGAATAGATATAAACCCAGCCTACTCCGGTCGCGTCTGGCCCTAATTGTGGTTTGGCCGATTCAGGTAAGGACGGCGCCACCTGACTTAAGTATTCGAGAACACGACTGCGCGCCCAATACAAATCGGTTTGCTCATTAAAAATAATGTAAACGTACGAATCCCCGAAGAATGAATACCCACGAACAGTAACCGCGCCTGGAACTGAAAGCATTGCGGTCGTCAATGGATAGGTCACCTGATCTTCAACGACTTGTGGTGCCTGCCCCGGAAATGACGTTTTGATAATCACTTGAACATCAGACAAATCGGGAATAGCATCGACCGGCGTTTGCTTTAAAGAAAATAAACCGACGCCAACTAAAATGGCTGTCGCTAATAGTACAAAAAAACGATTACCAACAGACCAGCGAATAATGGATTCAATCATGAATTACGCCTCGCCACTTTGTTGATTGTGCATAGAATGATCTACCTTTGCGGGATCAATTTTTGAGGGAGCTATTGTTGAGGGATCAGCTGTTGAGGGATCAGCTGTTGAGGGATCAGTTTTTGAGGGAGTCATGCCTTCATGGTTCATAGGCGAATGATCCGTTTTGTCATCACCATGGTTCATTTGTTTGTGGTTCATTTGTTTGTGGTTCATTTGTTTGTGGTTCATTTGCTTGTGATTCATTGTAGAGTGATCATCTCCGCCATCATTCACGGCGTTACGACTCTTTTCTAGTTCATCGACATTATTTTCAGTGTCATTGTTATTTTTAGTTTGAATTCGAACGCCGGAAATTTCGAACTTGCCATTATCTAGCTTTCGAATTTCCATTTGCAAACGCTCACCATCCGCTAGCGAATCAATATCGACTTTTGTACTCACGGTAAAATTCATAATCATAGCCGGCCTGCCCCAAGCTTCAATCACGTCATGTTTTACAGAAGCCATTCGAATATCGGTCATAATGCTTAGTATTTCACCGGCAACCCACACAGAGCTTGGGCGATCATCACCGTGGTTCATACGTTTAAAATCGGACGTTTTACTCGATTCAGAATCCAATAAAAATTGCGCTGAGATCACTATTTTTTCATTTTCTTTTACGCCTTCCAATATTTCCGCGACAAACTGATCGGTTCGACCAACCTTAACCTCCACAGATTTAAAACTACCTTCACCCAAAGCAAGTACAACACGATCCTGACTACCAGTGCGAATCAAAGCCTCTCGCGGGATAACAAGCAACTGATCTTCACTGTCTGCATGGACGGTAACCTGTGCGAACATATTAGGCTTAAGCTCGCGTTTGGGGTTGTCAAAACTTAAACGAATACGCAAGGTACGGGTTTTACTGTCTAAAGTTGGGTATATGTATTCGACCTTTCCTGTCCACGTTCTACCAGGCAAGTAATCCAGAGTCATCGTAACGGGGTCATTTAGCGCGACTAACGGCCCTTGACGTTCAAAAATTTCGGCGCCTACCCAAACTCGATCCAGCGCACCAATACTTAACATAGTTGTACCGGGTTTGACGAAAAAACCTTCTCGAATATTTAGGTTATCGATTACTCCACTTTGCGGCGCGTAAAAATTGACTGCTTGTTTTATTAGAAGTGTACGCTTTAATGTCTTGATAAAATCATTTGATATTTGAAGTGCTCGCAACCGGTCTTCCGCGGCGTGAACCAAGCGAATATTTTTTCGATTTACCGCGAGCACTAATTCTTCTTGTGCGTTAACTAACTCCGGTGAGTATAGTGAATAAAGTGCTTCACCTTTTTTTACAGGATCTCCAGCCGCTTTCACATAAAGCTTTTCGACCCAGCCTGAAACCCGAGGATGAATATGAACTAACCTGTTCTCATCATACTGTACATAGCCTACTGTTACGATTTCACTATGCAAAGGTTTGCGAACGGCCGTACCTACTCGCACACCAAGGTTGTTGATGACATCCGGTGAAACATTAACTGTACCAGGGCCAGCATCATTTGCTTTTTCGCCGCTATCGTAAAAAGCGATTAAATCCATTCCCATCGGTGACTTTCCGGGTTTGTCTCGTCGATAATTTGCATCCATTGGGGCAACCCAATAGAGTGGTTTTTTATCTACAGTAACCGTTTCACCGTATCCCGAACCGCCCTCACCCAACGTTAATGTGGCAATAACACCAACCAGCACACCGAAAATTAAGCCTCCCACTGCAGCAATAATAGACCTACGTTTCATGGTATTAAGTTTATTCATAAGCTTCTCCTAAAATAGTCGCGTTCGTACTGGCACTGGTCTTCTTGCTCACATCCATGCTAGGATTTTCCATCGCGCTTGAGTTTGTGTTTGTGTTTGTGTTTGTGTGATTAGGTCTTGCGACCAAAAAATAATTAATTTGAGCGATTGTTTTTTGAATATCAATATCAATATTTAGCGCATCAATTCTCGCATTAAGTTCCGCTATCCGCGCACGCACGACTTCTGCGAAATCACCATCATCATGAGTGTAAGCCGTCAAGGACGCCTCCGCTTGCTCGGATATCTCTTTCAATAGACGCGAATCAAATAAAGTCTTACGGTCAATAAGACGTTGATAACGAGCTTCTGCCGTTTTAAATCCTGCCCGCAATTTACGTAATATTAAGGCCCGCTCCGTTTTTATCATTTCTTTTTCAGCAACAGCCGCATGCACTTTCTTGTCTTGCCGCTTCCCTGTAAAAAGTGGTACATCGAAGCTGACACCTACGGATAAAAAATCGGCTCTGTCGTTGCCCATAGGATCGGCATCGCGCATACCATAACTAGCATTCACGCCCCATTGAGGTTTGTAACTTTGCTTAGCAAGTTTGACCCCAGATTCTCCCGCCTTAACCTTTTGATTAATACTCACAATTTTCGGGTGAAGCGTTAATATTTCCGCCAAACGATTACGATTTTTGCTATCTAGGGCGCCGACCAGATTGTGACTTTCAATTGCAAGGGGCAATGCTTCTGAGGTAGAAAGATTGATAGCGCCGTAGTCACCTAGCCATTCTCCCAATTTAGCTAACTGAGTCTCTCGTTTTTGCTGTAGTAAGATTAGACGATCTTCCAAGCGCGTAAGCTCTAATTGTGCCCGCACCAAGTCTTGCTGTCTCGTACGGCCAGACGCCGTGCTATAGCTCGATTGCGCCACATCTACAAGATACTCAAAGAGGCCCCTGTCGTGCTCAATTAGGGCGATAGATTTTTGGCTCCGAAATGCCTCTAGCCACAGGTGGGAAACGGTAACCGCTGCGCTGGCTTTTCTATCCAGCCGCGCAAAAGGTTGCATTTGGCTGAGTTTTTCCAGTTTTTCTTGTCGTAAAGATAATGTTTTTCCCCGTGGAAACATTTGACTCACGCCTACTTTCACTTGAGTCATTCCCTCTTGCGTAAAATCAAAGTTATCGATAGGTACATTAGCCAAACCTAAACTAATGGTGGGGTCCTGCAGCGTACCGGCTTGAATACTCAATGCTTCTAGGTTTTCTTGACGAAAATGACTTCCTTGCAACCAAGGATCAATCGCCTGAGCCTTATGAATTGCTTCGGCTAATGAGTACTCTTTTGCCAAACTCAAGCTTGAAAAACTATTACCAAACAGTATTAACACGGCCATGAGTAGACGCTTTTTAAAAACCATAGTTACTATCATGAGTTTTGTTTCTTTGTAGAAGTTGCTAGAAAATTGACTGTTGAATTGACTGGAGAATTAATTTCAGTCTTGGTCACAGTTTTGTCTTCAACACTTACATTTTTATTAAAAAATCTAGTTTTGTAGGGACTAAAACGATAGCGTGTGTCAGTGTCAGCACTTCTTACGGGCTGAACAAGTACAGCTAAATTCATCGCATGACTTGAAGGATAAGAGGACTTTAGGTGCAATGCAGGGCTTGCAGAAAACAGTTGCCTAAATTTAACGGGAATATTACCCTCAAAAATGAACCCACTGGTGCCTGTACATGTACTTACACCTACATAACATGTTTGCATCTTGCGTTGAATGTTAAACGTGTCTTTGATGCTGTTCAGCGAAGCTTTATCTAGCACCGCAGGGCTGAACATATATTTGTCTGGGTGGCTCAGCAATAGACTGCAGCACCCGCTTGTTGGCATGTTCAAACCTTTTAGAACCACACCAAGATTTACAGTGGCGGCCTTTGCTTCCGAGCTAGCCACAAAAACCATAGCGGTAACTCCTAGGAAAGGCACCAATAGGTGTTTGATAAAGTAATTCACGAGCATATCCTCGATTTTAGCTCCGAGACCATACGATCAACGGAAAAAAGTTTGAGGCTTTTTAGACCCCAGCTAACATAACTCCGTCTTACAGACGGACTCATCTTGTGTTAGCCGAGAATAGGTGGGCGATATAACGAGTTAGGTAATTTCGAGAGGCTTAATATATAGGGGCTAGAATGGAAGGCTGTCGGGATAGGTAGACGGGCCGTATTGAAACCACTTAGAAGTACACTTACCGTATGACAAGAATCCATTGAGCAACCCTCTTCACAGCAATCCTTGCTACCAAGACCTTCCAGAACGTTAAGTAGACCGTCCTTATGTGAATCAGACTTAGACTCGACCTGAAGATCAGGCGCCATTTTAGGTGTAATTAGAGACGTAATTTGGTGACAATTATTATTTTGGTGATTTTCAGTGACAGAAAGATCAATACCCACACTAACAGCGCCCAGCGACTGTACCGAATAGGTCAGCAGAAGGAAAATCATGCAGAAACGCGATGTGATGTTAGAAATTGACAGTTTCACTCAGGTGTTCCGAAAAAACATTCATTGCCAAAGATAACACTTTTCAGTGAAACTATACAGAACACGCTCGGTATTCATGTATTGATTTAAAAATCATAACAAGACCTTCCCATCATCTAACGAGTAGATTGAAACCAAGAAAATCTAATCTATTTACTTGGTACGCCCAAAACACAAATTGATACAGATTATATTCTGCTCTATATTAAGGTGAAGTGCAGAGACATTCGGCCAAAAACGGGTCTCGATTGCTGGCCAGCAACAATCACAATCAAACGACGATCATTGTTATTCGGGCCTACCCTCGCCATCAAATGAATACCACTAACTATGTAAATCCGCTTGACGTTATTTCAACAACGATTCTTTTGCTGAAATAACGTCAATAACGTG
>JBLIMQ010000132.1:0-11851 GCA_047638775.1 Flavobacteriales bacterium | reverse complement strand
GTAAGGACAATACTGACGATATCACGCTAGCGAATCAACGTGGCTTCGGCTTGGAGTCAAACTATTTAGTCTCATTTGCGGCATTCTGGGCGGCCAATGACTGGCTCGCATTCAATGTAGGCGCCATTGCCGGAGAGCGCAGTAACAATATTACGAGCGAATTTGCGGATGGCAGTTTCGTTTCTTTGGGTTGGGATGCCCTGCAACTTGATATTGGCTATAGACCACACTGGTTAAGCCCGTTTCAGGAAAGCTCCATGCTAATGAGCACCAACGCCTCAAGTTTACTCGGCGCCACACTGTCTAACACCGAACCGCTCTCTATTCCTTTTCTTGATTCAATGAAATTTAGTTACGAAATATTTTTAAACCAAATGTCGGAGTCAGAGCTTATTTTAAGTCCAGAACGCGACGAGAGGCTTACAGGAAAGCCTAAACTACTTGGCGTACATTTCGACTTTGAATTAAATGAAGGTATGGCTATTGGTTTCAACCGTCTAATGCAATTCGGCGGCGCCAATCGATCCAGCAGCCCCGGCGATGTTTTTAATGCGTTCTTTAATACCAAAGAAAGTGAAAATCGTGGAATATCAGGTTTAGATTTTGGTAACCAATTATCGTCTGTTAATACACGGTATATTTTTAATACAGATAATTTCCCGATTTCGATATACATGGAGTATGCCGGTGAAGACACATCCAAAAGCTCAGACATTCATCTAGGTAATTCGGCACTCATGTTTGGTGTTCACCTTCCTAAAGTCACTCAAAAACTGGATGTAAGCTACGAGTTAGCCGAATGGCAAAATGCGTGGTACACCAATTCAAACTATGGTGACGGCCTTACACATCACAGCACGGTGTTAGGACATTGGGCTGCAAATAGACGAGAATTTGGTGATGCCGTTGGGGCAAGAGCCCAACTTATAAAAGCCAACTATGACATTGCACCTGGGCGTGCGCTTAGCGTGAAGGTCCGAACTGTAGAAAACAAAAATATAAGCTCAATTAAATACCAAAGCGCCAAGGAAATAGAAGCCGAATACTCCCAGGCTATTGGGGCCTTTATTGCCGGCGGAAAGCTCATTAACGGCAACGATTCTTTCGGTTATAGCTATACGCAACTATCGGCATTTATTCGCTGGTAAAACACTTATTTATTACACCACGGTCAACTCATGTTCATAAAAAAATATCTAGCCGCGAGTATAGTTTTCTCTCTTTCTTTCTCGCTATTACTTGCGCAGCCCGCATGGGCGGAAAGCCATATTAACGCAGGATTCCAAAGCCACAGCACCACGCAAACATTCGACGACAGCGCGGCGGGCACCGTTAAAAACAGTGATTCAAGTCTCTATCTAGGCGCGGGCTTCAGTAATATTTACGGAAGCGATCAGCAACATAGTTTTGGAATGGGTATTGATTTTGAGCACATCCTTGGCGATCGACTCATTGGCCTTCGCGCTCTTGATTACCAACTAAAAGTACATAAATATATTAAAGTTGGCGGTTTTTTTGGCGCCGCCACGCTCGATAGTGGCGCAGCACAGAACGGCTATTATTACGGCGTTAATCTAGCGTTAACCGAGACGGTAAAACACTTAGATATTGTATTAGAAATGCGCTTTGGTGATGGTTTAGCCCGAGACAGAATTACTGGCGACCCTGCAGGAACACCGCCTGATATTTTTATGGATTATCAAAGTTCAGCGCTCTATGCACGCTGGAATTTCTAATAGCCCTTAAGAGCTTCTTTACGGTGATTTTTAGTACTCTTTTAATTTAGTACTCTTTTAATTTAGTACTCTTTTAATTTAGTGCACTTGAAACTAGAGCCTAGAGACTTTTAATTTAGTGCACGCTGAAGCCATAGGTCTTTTGAAGCCATAGTACTTTAAGGCACTAACCCTCGACTGGGTTTCAAACCATCAACCGAGCTTCAAGGGTTCAAAAGTCTAGATCAATTGCGTGCATTCAAAAATTATCGCATCTTCTTTTTCTGACGCGCTAGCGCAGGAATAATAGTTCCGTCGCAGGCCAATTTTTTTGAAGCCCATGGACTGATAGAGCCGTATAGCGCCAAAATTATTAACGCGAACCTCCAATAACAGCCGCTCGCAACGAGTACTGAATATACGCAACAACTGCTGCAAAAAAAAACGTCCTAGCCCCAGGTTTTGATGAGACTGACCGACCGTCAAAATCAACAGCTCTACCTCACCAAGCACTTCAGACAAGACAGCGTGTGCGCAAAGCTCATCACTTAACACTAACGCCAGGCAATGGTGATCCCCGTGAATGGAATCCAGTATATTTTTCCGTGACCACGGATAAGGACCGGCTTGGCGCTCAACGAGCTCGACAGCATCCAATAAGTCTTCATCAAAGGACACCAAACGGCAATCGACATTACCAAAACGGCTGTCAAAACGATTGCCCGAAGGCAGTATTTGAGGAAGATCTAGAGGCTCGGAACGCACTATTGGGTGAGTTTTCGCACAGGAGAAAAGGCGGACCAAAGATGACGCTTCTCGGCCGGCGCCAATAGAAATGATTTTAAACTTGGAAGCATCAAAGCCTGACGATCAAAACCGGGCAAATCAACGCAGGAGTAGCAATGTGACGGGAAATCAAAAGCCTCACCCATCATCGCCTTTGCAGCTTCTTCACCCCATAAAATAAAGACTTTCGGTTTCTCATTAAAAAAGCGGGCACCTAAAAAGTCCGACATCATTTCTTGAGCAGCCTGCCACGAGCTATCAATTACAGAACTGTTGGCAAACGGCCACGTAATGATTTCTATCGATGGCATCCGTTGGGTTAACAACCCGCATGCTTGCAATACATTGCTTAACAAAGCATCCGTGGGCAAGGCATCGCGCGGGCTTCGGCTATCAATAACTTGTACGCCAGAATCTAATAGCCATAAGCCAAGTGTAAATTCGGCTTTTGTCGGCGGCTGCGCACCACCTGGCTCAGCCTGAGCATCCGTTAGAGCAGCTTCCGTTAGGGCATTAGCGCTGCTTTCAGCGGGAAGTCTATGTCCATGAGCATTAGACCCATGAACATTAGGTCCATGAGCATTAGCCCCTTGAGTATTGAGTTCTTGAACATTAGCCTCTTGAACATTAGGTCCTAGAGCACTAGACGCCTGAACACTCCCTGTAGTGCCTCTAGATACCGCTCTAAGGTCGTCGTTATCAATGCTAGCTGTCGGGCTATCAACAGCTCCAGGCTCAGCATACAGAGCACTAGCTTTCGAAGATTCTAGAGGGTCCGTATTTAACTTCCCAGACGGCTCTATACTAGTAGCAGCGGTTTTAGCCCCATAAGATCTTACAGCTGGCTTTGATTTTAACTCTTCAGTTATGTCTGATAAAACCGATAAAACATCACTGGCACTGCGAACAGTCGCTGAGCCAGTAGACGACTGCGCATGATTGACAGCTTCGGCCGCTCCAAGCGCCGCGATAGGTTCAACGGCCACAGGAAGTTCGCACTGCGGCGACTCAGCGGCGTTCACAAGACGCAAGCGGGGTACGAACATATCGATACCCATTGACTCCATGTACTGCATTCGCTGCTGTTCGTTCATGCCCTAACCTGCGACCAAACATTCAACCGCAACAACTACTGCAACGAATGTTAGTGGGAAGTGTTTCTGAATATAATGCATTCTAACTCAAACACCGCCATGCTGTGGATGAGAACGACCGCTCGAAGACTCTAATACGTTCAGAGCCATCAAATAGGCTTTAACTGACGCTACTACGATGTCCGTATCTGAGCCGATACCATTTACGATATTACCGCTTCGTTCCAGCCTAACCGTAACCTCGCCTTGCGAATCTGAGCCTTGAGTTATGGAGTTTACCGAGTAGAGCTTTAAATCAGCTTTACTACTCACAACACGCTCAATCGCTCTATAGGCCGCGTCAATTGGTCCACTCCCTTCGGCTTTGGTCAAAATGTCTTGATCATCAACTTGTAGGGTAATGGACGCACTAGGTTTAGTTCCAGTTTTAGAGCATATCTCTATATCAATCAACAGGTATCGCTCCTGAAAATCACGCGTCCCAGATGATGACATTATGGCTTGAAGGTCTTCATCAAAAATTTCATGCTTTTTATCCGCCAATTCTTTAAAGCGTGCAAACGCAACATTTAAAGAGTCTTGCGTATCAAATGTTATGTTCAGTGCCTCGAAACGCGCTTTTACGGCGGCGCGGCCAGAATGCTTGCCCAGGACAATTTTATTGGTATTCCAGCCAACATCTTCTGCCCGCATGATTTCGTAAGTTTCGCGATGTTTTAACACACCATCTTGGTGAATACCCGATTCATGCGCAAAGGCATTCGCACCCACAATGGCTTTATTTGGCTGCACAGGAAAACCTGTTATACCCGACACTAATCGAGAGGTCGGAACAATAAATTCACTAATAATATTCGTTTCTACTGGGTACTCATCTTTTCGCGTACGCACAGCCATGACAACTTCTTCAAGCGCAGCATTACCTGCCCGCTCACCCAAGCCGTTAATAGTACATTCAACTTGGCGCACGCCGTTCATCACCGCCGAAAGAGAGTTCGCAACAGCAAGACCCAAATCGTTATGGCAGTGCGTTGAAAATACAGCGAGGTCCGAATTAGGCACAGCTTCAATCAAGCGACGGAACATGGCGCCATATTCGGCCGGCTCACCATAACCAACAGTATCAGGAATATTGATCGTTCTGGCGCCTGCGTTAATAGCCGCTTCGGTAATCCGACACATAAAATCGAATTCTGAACGACTTCCGTCTTCGAGCGAAAATTCAACGTTGTCGGTAAAGTTACGCGCACGTTTTACCGCATGCACCGCACGCTCTAGAACCTGTTCAGGGCTCATTCGCAACTTATATTCCATATGAATAGGCGATGTTGCTATAAAGGTGTGGATTCGTGAAGAATTGGCCCCTTTAAGCGCCTCACCAGCGCGGTCTATATCCGCATCAACCGCGCGCGCTAAGCTACAAACTGTAGAGTCTTTAACAACGTCAGCAACAGCCTTTACCGCATCAAAATCACCGGGGCTTGCTATAGCGAAACCTGCTTCGATGACATCAACACGCATTTTTTCGAGCATTTTAGCAATCCGGACCTTCTCCTCTTTTGTCATAGAGGCACCGGGGCTCTGTTCGCCATCACGGAGGGTTGTATCAAAAATAACCAATTTTTCTTTAGACATGGGCATACCTAGCAAATGTACGCGCTCTTACTCGGGTAAAAGCTTAATAATTAGGTTAAAGCTCTCGAATAAACTAAGAAGACAGACTTAATCCGGGTGAATTTGTAGGGCATAACACAGCAAACGAGGTAAAACTCATCGACTACAAAAAAACCAATTACATAAAACCAAATTCGAAAACACAATGTGCGCAATAGTATGTGCTGCGTCGAAGCAAGGCAAGGAAGAAGCTTGAAAATAGCATTGATGGTTTATTTTTGTGGAATAAGCAAGCCCTGACCGTCGAGCGAGAGCAAATATCCGACGTTGTCGCTACTTGATGTCTAAACAAACAACAACGGCCGCACTGTAGGCCTTCCAGTAAATAGGAATAACGTAAGAACGAAGTTCCTGCGGCAAATGAATACTGCCAGGTATCCCTTCGATCATAACGGGTACCGATATCATAAACTCGTGACCAAACTCAGTTCGTGCGTTACCCGATATAGTATTAGCCACTTCACCAACAACATCTAATATATTCGTGTTAGATGTATCGTTTTCGCCAAGACTTAACAAAAGGTGGGTAAGTAATATTTTGGGGGCCGTGAAGTATACAGTCCCGCGAATTGGGCCAGAAATACCGATAAGCCCTGTATAATCAAAAGCTAGAGGCGCCGTATTTTCAACTAGATACGGAGCTCCAACTTTTACATCTTTATCTGTTGTATGCTTAAAATAATTGACAACACCATCAATAAACACCTGAATTGTTGATTCCGACATTATAGTACTCTTTTGTATTTCCAAGAAATTATGGGAAGCGAATAGAATTTAAGGACGTTGGTTTACGACGCAGACGAGCCTAAGGTTTAGCCTCTGTGGAAATCTACACCGGAATCGAATTTTCTAAGATGGATTAATATCTAACACCAAATCATTTAACGCGGAACGCAATTGCTCATCTGAAAATGGTTTACATAAAAAACCTCGCGCACCAAGCTCCAAAGCCTGTATTCCTGTTTCGATATCTGACAAAGCTGACACAACCAAAATCCTAGTGTGTTTCGCTCGCTTGATGATACGACCAACGCATTCAATTCCATCCATCTGTGGCATTGTCAAATCCATTGTCACAACATGTGGATCCAAAGATTCAAACATCTCTAATGCCTCAAAGCCATTCTTCGCTAAACCCACAACATTAAAACGACCACCAATGCAACTTCGTTCTATCTTTCTTCGAATGATATTAGAGTCATCTACAACCAGTAATCGCAACATTTACTATTCCCAATATTTACTTAGTGTGACTTTATTCAAAAATCACGCCGCTATAGAGTGACTAAAAGCCCGCGGGAGAGTGACTTGGATTTTAGTTCCATACCCACGTTTGGAATGAACTCGAATTTTTCCACGCATTGACGTCACACGTGATTTTATTAAATCCATTCCAACGCCAGAGCCTGCATCAAAATTGTGCTCTGTGGCCGTAGAAAATCCAGGTTCGAAAATCAAAGACAACAACTGTTTTCCCGTCCAACTTTCAGCTTGCTGTTCGGTAATTCGTCCGCTAGAGATAGCATTCGCTCTGATCGCATCAAAATCGATACCATAGCCATCGTCTTTCACACTTAATTCCATGTCACCAGAAGATGTAACGGCTAAACGAACATCAATTCGCCCTTTAACTTGCTTCTGCAAAACGCGTCTATCCTCCTCTGTTTCAATGCCATGAATTATTGCATTACGAATACCTTGAATCGCAATATCATTTATTAGGCTTTTTAACGACTCCGTCAGTTTATGTTCGTTCAAGCCTGAGCAAACTAGTTCGACCTGCTTATCGCAGCGAGCTGAAACATTATGCACAAGATCATTTAGATGATCCCACCCAACCATCACATCTCCTCCGTCGTTATGTGACTGAAGAGAGAATAAAGAAATCTTATCCACCAAGGAACGAACAATTTCCGCGTGACGAACAAGCGTCTCTAATCGAACAACAAGTGGTAGGAAGTCGTCGCCGCTAACACGATCGAGTTTCTGTATAGTAATTAACTGTTCTTCGAAACCATGTGTTAAGTCCATAAATGTCTCCAGATTCAAAGAAGACGCTTCTCCTTTAATTCTATGAACTTCAATAAAAATCATACTCAACTTTTTCTTTAACTCACCATGCTTTTTTGAGGGTTCCATAAGAATTGAATTTATTTTCTGAAAGCTAACAAACAAATCAGATATAAACGACCGTAGGTAATCCGGGTTCGCATGCAGTATTGACGTCAACACCTCCACTTGCCTTTCCCCTTGCTCTTTTGTGATCGCGAGTTCCCTTTCAAGAAGAACACGAGAACTAACATCCGTAACAGTCACTAAGATATCTTTAATAACGCCAGACTCATACGCTCTAGAAAAACTAAAACGCAAATACTTTGTGATAAAGGATCCATCTTCTTCTGATATCGTAACCTCCACCTCCGTCAAAGGATTTAGATCGGCAATCAAGTTACTCCTAATATCACTTCGGTATAATAACGATATAAAACGACGCGCAATTATTAAGTATTTTTCCGAAACCACATCATTTAGTAGTTCATCCAATGACATTCCTGCAATATCCTTTCTCGCAAACATAATCTCTAGTTCACGGGAATATTGAGAGGCAATGGTATAACTCTCATCAATAAGGAAAAGCCCTTCGTTAACATTCTCTAAAATCTCAAGCGTTTCATTCCTGGCGGACTCGACACGCCGATCACCATCTTTTAGCTGGCGGATAAAATGAAACATGATAATAAAGAAGTTAATGACAGCTAAAAGTATACCAACCGTTTGAATAATTCGTAATCGCGTCGCTTTGGAGGATGCAATTAATTCCAACTCTACGGTAAGGTTATTCATTGATTTCAATAAGGCTAAATTATTAAGCCGACCATAATTAATGGCGGCCGTCAGATTGTCTGATGAATCTACGCTAGGTCCTTCGAGCACTTTCTTCAAAAGCACTTTATAGGGTTTCCAAATTTCTTTTGCCGTTGAGACTGCAGCAAGTGAGACGTTCGAACTTACCGCACTAATATATACGTCATCATTATTCGCTCCACGAGTTACTCCGCCAACATCAAAGCTATCCAATGTAGAGTCAAATAGATCTAGTGTTAATTGCAGTTCAGCAAGGGATTTCCCCCTATCGACAACTCTCTCACTGGAATACTCGATATCCAATAAGCTTTTCACCATTCGTTGCGATAGCATTCGCTGGCGGCCTGCCAAGTTTACACTTTGAGCATCTTCTGAAATCTCATAAGATATATAGAAATTTGAAATCAATACCGATGCGTCAAGTAATAAGAATAAAGCAATCGACACAACAATATTTTTGTATTTACCAAATAATATTTCTCGCACAGGGAGTACTCTCCTACGATGACAAAAAAGAACCTTTTACTACCCAAGCGTATCTGCACATCTCATGCCAGTAGTCATCAAAAACTCAACCCTGACACTATGGCATAGTTAAATCACAATCTACGGAGAAGATATGACTTAAAAACTCCGCTGCTACTAAATACTGTAATATTTAAAATATTTTTCACGGTTTTTTTGCACAACATTGACACCTGACGCCCCATGTGAGGGCATCAAGATAAGGAAAAGCATGTCGAAAGGAGATTAATGTAGCGACTATTGTATAGCGGGTAAATTGTATAGCGGGTAAATTGTATAGCGGGTCAACTGTATCAATTTGGATTAGAAGAATGGAATGTGAGCCCATCACTATCGTAAAAACAATATATTTTGATGGCTGATGCTAGATGCTAGAATTTAAAGTTAAGCATCCTCTCAAGCGGAATTAATGCCTTTTTTGAAACCTCAGCATCAATCTTTATTTCATTATCCGACTGGCTAAAAACATTAGCCAAATTTTGCAGCTCATTCATAGCCATCCACGGACAACTAGCGCAACTGCGACATGTTGCTCCGCTTCCACCTGTTGGTGCTACCAATAGAGTTTTGCCAGGACACGCCTGCTGCATTTTATAAAAAATACCTTGATCCGTAGCAACGATAAATTCCGGGTTAGGCATTATGCTGGCTGCATTAATTAACTGCGACGTAGAGCCAACCACATCAGCAATATCAACGACGGCCTGTGGTGATTCAGGATGAACAAGAATAGCAGCCTGGGGGTATTGGGATTTTAATTCCAATAACGCACGCGCCTTAAACTCTTCATGAACGATACACGCTCCATCCCATAACAAAACGTCAGCACCCGTTTCTTTCTGTACATACGTACCTAAATGCTTATCTGGCGCCCACAGTATTTTCTCTCCTTTGGCATCCAAGTGATCAACAACTTTTAACGCAATACTAGATGTCACCACCCAATCAGCTCGCGCTTTCACGGCTGCAGATGTATTTGCGTATACCACGACCGTACGATCGGGATGTGCATCACAAAACTCCGAAAACTCTTTTTCAGGGCACCCTATATCTAACGAACAGGTCGCTTCAAGGGTCGGCATAAGTACGCGCTTTTCAGGAGAGAGAATTTTTGAGGTTTCCCCCATGAACTTAACTCCTGCAACAACCAGGGTATCGGCACTGTGCTCTTTACCAAACCGAGCCATCTCTAGTGAGTCTGCAACACACCCGCCAGTCTCTTCAGCTAAGGCCTGAATTTCAGGCGAACAGTAATAATGCGCTACCAAAACTGCATTATTCGTTTTTAACTGAGATTTTATGGTTTGGCGCAACTGTTCAGAGTTACTGGGTATGGGATGCTCTTGCTTGAGCGCATCATCTAAAAAAGTTTTAACAAGCTCTTGAGGGCTAGCATCAACATGGCTCATGGCGTTTCCCGTAGGCTACTAGTTAGGTTAATTACTAGATTGACAATTAGGCTAACTATGATTAGTGGCAATCATAAATATCAGAAACAAAAAAGGCCGCCTAATGGCAGCCTTTTTTATATGGTGGGTCGTACTGGATTCGAACCAGTGACCAATTGGTTAAAAGCCAACTGCTCTACCAACTGAGCTAACGACCCTAAACTGTGTCTTTTTTTACGAGGCAGACCCCTCGCTTGCTCCAGACTCCATCAAACATAATTGAGGAGAGTGGTGGGTCGTACTGGATTCGAACCAGTGACCAATTGGTTAAAAGCCAACTGCTCTACCAACTGAGCTAACGACCCATCTTTATCAACTAACGCTAGCAAACAACGTTATCAACGCTAGCAATATAAAACCAGCCTAGCGAAGAGGCGCATATAGTAATGATTTAGAGCCAAAACTCAAGTGATATTTACATCATGCTCGGAATTTTTGCGCTTTATGCCCCATATCGAGTCGGATCGTCGACCTTAGCCTGCTCAAAACCATTTTTTCGCAGTCTACAGCTATCACAAAGCCCACACGCTGCACCAACGGCGTCAGCTTGGTAGCAGGAAACAGTCTGCGCATAATCAACGCCTAAGGCTAAACCAGCCTGAATTATCTCTCCTTTCGATAATTCCAAGAGTGGCGCTACTAGCTCAATTGGCCGTCCTTCTACGCCTGCCACCGTAGCCAGTGCAGCCATAGTCTGATATGCCGCCAAATATTCAGGGCGACAGTCGGGATAACCTGAGTAATCAACGGCATTTACACCAATAAAAATCGCCCTTGCATCAAGCACTTCAGCCCAGCCAAGCGCAATAGATAAGAAAATAGTGTTTCTAGCGGGCACATAGGTGACAGGAATACCACCACACTCATGTTCGGGAACATCAATATTGTCGTCGGTTAAAGCCGAACCACCGATTGAACGCAGGTCTAAAGATACAACTTTATGTTCAGCGACCTTCATAAGTTCGGATATACGCTTTGCGGCGACCAATTCTGAACGATGACGCTGACCGTAATCAAAACTCAAGGTATAACACTCGTAGCCCTGCGCTAGAGCCATGGCGATAACCGTAGTCGAATCAAGGCCACCCGAACTCAAAACTACGGCTCTTTTGTTTGTAGACATTAATTTTTCTCTCTAAATCTAATAACTTTACAATGCTACCGGTCATCACACGCCCGGCTTATCGCCCCATAAAATTTTATGTAATTGCAATTGAAATCGCACCGGAGCACCGGAAGTAATCACCCAATCCGCAAGCTCTGCGGGCTCGACTTGGCCAAAGCTAGGGGATATCAGCAGCTCTCCGACTTTGTCCGACAAGGAATACTCATCAATTTTAAACAGTGCCCAGTCAAAATCTCGACGACTGCATACGACAAATTTCAGTTGATCTTTTTTCCGTAAATGTTGGATATTACCGTAAAGGTTTTTCTCCACTTCAGCGGAATCTGGTGTTTTTAGGTCCATAACAATACTAACGCGCGGGTCGACGCTGGCGACATCCATCGCGCCGCTCGTCTCCAATGAAACCTGATAACCAAGTTCACACAGTTGCGTCATTAATATTAGCGCATTAGGCTGCGCCAGAGGCTCGCCACCCGTCACACATATCGTCTTACATGAGTATTGAGCAATTTGCTCCAGAATACCCTCAATCGTCATACGTTCGCCGCCATGGAAAGCATATTCAGAGTCGCAGTACTGACAACGCAATGGACAACCCGTTAAACGGACAAAAACTGT
>JBLIMQ010000131.1:0-11900 GCA_047638775.1 Flavobacteriales bacterium | reverse complement strand
GTGAATATAAACGACATCATAATCTATTTTTTTGGTATTAAGCCCCAATGTTTAAGTTTCTGCATGCTCTTACAATTCAGCATAAAATTATTACTCGCGGCAAGCTCGGTGGCCGTATGGGTATTTCAGGACCTCAAGGTGATAGTTATTGGTTCTAAGTGCTAGGCTCCGGTTATTAGCCTCTAGCCTCTAGCCTCTAAATACGCCTAGTAATACCGCTAAGTTATCAGAATTTAGTGCTAATTTAGCTGTGTCCCTTAGTGATTTATTGTTTTTTTACAAAAACAGGGCTCACTCTCTTGAGCTAAACGTTACAATTGATATTTACTCTCGTAATATGTTGCTTGTTTATGTTCCCATCAGTTTCTTTCTATTCTGTTAGCGTACGCAATTATTGCGCTTTCGCACTAGTCTTAATTTTTGCAGTTCCGCCAATAACTCTAATGGCTGAGCAACCCTACGCGGCGGTTACTCCCGATAATAAAGCTGCGGTTGCAACCGTAAATCCAATCGCGACTAATATTGGCTTAGACGTCTATAAGAATGGCGGTAATGCTGTTGATGCAGCCTTTGCGATTGCGTTTGCCTTAGGCGTTGTGGATAGCCATAACTCTGGTATTGGTGGTGGGTGTTTTATTGTTGCGCACCTTGCAGATGGCACAGTAGTCGCAATTGATGGGCGAGAAATGGCTCCGTCTGCTGCGCATCGTGATATGTATCTGCGCGACGGTGTTTATGACCCTAAAATGAGTCGTCTTGGCCCGCTGGCTGTTGGTGTTCCCGGCTCAGTTGCCGCCCTATATGAGTTGTTGGATATGGCCGGCACGATGTCTCCAGCCGCGCTGATAGAACCTTCCGCGATAATAGCGGATAGAGGTTTTGCTATTGATGCCGTTTTAGCAAAGCGCCTACAGTCGAGCCAAAAATCACTAAAATTGTTTCCAGAAAGTGCAAAAATATATTTGCCTGGAGGGCGGCTTCTTAAACAGGGCGACACGCTCATTCAAAAAGACCTAGCGCGTACCTATCGTCAATTGGCGAAGCAGGGTGAGGGCTATTTCTATCGTGGTGATTTTGCCAAAAACCTTACTACATGGATGAAAAAAAGCCATGGTCTTATTACGGAAAAAGACTTAAAAGCCTATCGAGTGCTTAAGCGTAAGCCGGTAATATCGGCTTTTAACGGCTATACCATTTATGGTTTCCCTCCACCAAGTTCTGGCGGTGCCCATATTGCCCAAATACTGAATATACTAGAGGCCGCTGATGCGGCAAAGCTGCCTGAACTGGAGCGCTACCACCTTTTTATTGAAGCATCGAAACGTGCCTTTGCTGATAGAGCTCACTGGATGGCAGATGCTGATTTTGCTAAGGTTCCTCTCGGTTTAATTGAAAAAGAGTATGCTAAAGCTCTACTGAAAACTATTGATGGAAAAGCATCCGAAGGAGTAAGTTATGGCTTACCTCCAAATTACAAAACCGAGTTATTTAACAAACATACGACGCACCTGGTGACTGCCGATAAGCTCGGTAATTGGGTTTCAATTACCACGTCTTTGAATACAAGCTTTGGTAGTAAAGCCGTGGTTCCCGGAACCGGTGTTTTGATGAATAATCAAATGGATGATTTTAGTGCACAACCAGGAAAGTCCAATGCATATGGTTTAGTTGGATCTGAGGCTAATCGCATAGAATCGGGTAAGCGGCCATTGTCGAGTATGAGCCCGAGCCTTGTTATGCGCGATGAGAAGCCTGTTATGGTTCTTGGCGCGGCAGGCGGGCCAACGATAATATCTCAGGTTTACCAGACACTATTTAATCATTTGGCACTTAAGCAAGGTCTGTTTGACTCGCTTTCGGCTGTACGAGTTCATCAGCAATGGAAGCCAGGTAGTGTTTTTATCGATGGCTTTGCGGACAAGTCGCTTCAGGATGGGCTTAGGCTTAAAGGACATGACTTAAAAGTCTGGCCGAAATTTGGTGGTACTCAAGCGATAAGCTACGTAAATGGTAAGTGGGAAGTTGAATCCGAACCAAGGATTCAATAGAATATATTCGCGTGTAACGTTACCGTATTTTTTGATGACGTTGCCAGTTTTGAAGGTCTTAGCGCAGCTCATTAATCAGTAGTGCTCGAATTTTGTCATAGTCTTTAAGGCGCTTTAGGGTGTCGAATAAGCGTTTCGCATCGGGGTAGGTTAGTTGCAAATAGTGTAACCATTGTTTTAATCGGTTTCCCATAAACTTTGCGGGGTAGCTAGCACTGGTTGCCTCAAAGAACTCTATCAGCTTATTGACTATTTCTGGCCACGTTAGCACGGTGTATTTATCGCCACTTATTGATGATCTTTCAGCATGTTTAATTTGCAGCGCCAAATCTGGGCGCGCTAATAGCCCTCGGCCTAACATAACGTCTGTGCACAAACTTTGCTCCTTACAGCGCTGATAATCATCGAGAGACCAAATTTCTCCATTGGCGACGACCGGAATATCTATACTTTTGACTATCTCGCCTATATTGCTCCAGTATGCTGGTGGCGCGTAGCCGTCGGATTTCGAGCGTGCATGAACAAAGAGCTGGTCAGCCCCGGCATCTGAAATTGCCATAGCATTGGCTAAGTAACTATCACGGTCGTTAAAACCCAGGCGTATTTTTGCACTAACCGGTATCTCGGCCGGTACGGCTTTTCGTACAGCGTGGACAATGTCGTGGATTAATTCTGTTTCGTCCAGTAAACACGCACCGCCACGGTTACGATTAACGGCTTTGGCGGGGCAGCCGAAATTTAAGTCAATACCTGGAGAGCCTAGCTTTGCGGCTTTGCGAGCGTTATCGGCAAGTAAATTTATATCGCTACCGAGTAGTTGAATCCGCGTCGGAGCTAGGAATCGATTCTCGCTGAGTAATTCAGGGCATGAGCGCACAAATACCTTGCGGGGCAGGCGTGTTTGGCTTACACGAATGAACTCGGTAACGTAGCAGTCGATCCCGCCAAGTGAAGAAAAAATCTTCCGCATGTGAAAATCTACAACGCCTTCCATGGGGGCCATATATATATGCATTGCTGGGCAGGGACTCGTGTGCGAATTGAATGGCGCAGATAGTAACTGTTCACATCAATACGTCAATGCGCTTTTTGTTGTTCCATTATGAGGGCTAGGTGTATTTATAGTACTCGGTGGTGGTCAGTAAGTGGTCAGTAAGTGGTCACTTTGGTTAATTTATCGTTAGAATTGCAAAAAACTTACGAGTTTTCACGAAATGCCTGAATGTAGATGGCTAATATTGGCTTAACGGAAGGTCAAAGGATGCTATAATCTCGCGCCTTTGCGTGCTGCTTTTGTGAGAATCTAAACTGTATGGCGTGCATTAGTAGTGTTTCGGCATAAGAGGTTGATTGTTACCAAAATGTTCGTAAACCAGGCTACGTAACTTAGATCTGTATCAGATTCGTTTTACGTCCGTTAACTGTTTTGTTGTTATACATAAGCAGAGAATGAATGAAAGATTGGGGATTCATGTGGATAATGTACTAATTGGACAGGGTTTTGACTTGATGCTGTTTGGAATGGGAACGGTCTTCTGTTTCTTGACCCTTCTTATTTTCAGCACCATAACTATGTCGCGCGTCATTACGCGTTTTTTCCCAGATATAGTAGTTGCAGAGCCTAAACGGAACATGGGTAAAGCAAGCACTGCATCTGTAGATGCAAAAACTTTAAAGCTGATTCAAGACGCGATCCATCAGCATCGCGCGAAACAAGCTTAAGTTAATAGACGAATTTCTTAACATTTTTAATATTAATAGTGCCAAGCCGAACTTGGGGACAGCATAAATGACGAATATCAAAAAGCCATTAGGCATCACAGACGTTGTATTGAGAGATGCTCATCAGTCGCTTTTTGCCACCCGGCTGCGTTTAGACGACATGTTACCGATCGCTGAAAAGCTTGATCAGGTTGGGTTTTGGTCCCTTGAGTCGTGGGGTGGAGCAACGTTTGATTCTTGCATACGTTACTTAGGCGAAGATCCATGGGAGCGTATCCGCGAACTAAAAGCGGCTATGCCTAAAACTCCCCAGCAAATGTTGTTGCGCGGACAGAACCTATTGGGTTATCGCCACTACGCAGATGATGTAGTAAACAAGTTTGTAGAGCGCGCAGCAACAAACGGTGTTGATGTGTTTCGCGTATTCGATGCCATGAACGACATGCGTAATATCGAAACAGCACTAAAAGCTGTTAAGACACAGGGAAAGCATGCTCAAGGTACTATTTCTTATACGCTTAGTCCGGTTCATTCAATAGATGGCTGGGTAGAGCAAGGTAAACGTATCGAAGATATGGGCGCCGACTCTATTGCCATTAAAGATATGGCTGGATTACTAAAGCCTTATGTTGGATATGAGCTTGTCAAAAAACTTAAAGACGCATGTGATATCCCTATTCATATGCAATGTCATGCAACTACAGGTTTAGCTCACGCGACATACTTAAAGTGTGTTGAAGCGGGTATTGATAACGTTGATACCGCAATATCGTCAATGTCAATGACATACGGGCATAGCCCTACCGAAACACTCGTTGCGATCTTGGAAGGTACTGATCGTGACACTGGGATTGATTTAGCTCTTCTAGAAGAGATTGCGTTATATTTCCGAGATGTTCGTAAAAAATATGCGAAATTTGAAGGCTCACTTCGTGGCGTTGACGCACGTATTTTAAGGGCTCAAGTTCCTGGTGGCATGTTGACCAATATGGAAAGCCAATTAAGAGAGCAAGGTGCAGAAGACAGATTTGATGAGGTCTTGGAAGAAATTCCTCGCGTTCGTGAAGATCTAGGTTTTCTTCCCTTGGTTACGCCGACTTCACAAATCGTAGGCACTCAAGCCGTTCTTAATGTATTACGTGGTGAGCGTTACGCTTCTATCTCGAATGAAACTAAAGGTATTTTAAAAGGCGAATACGGTGCTACACCTGCCCCTATGAATACTGAATTACAGCAAAAAGTATTAGAGGAAGGGCAATTACCGATAACCTGCCGCCCAGCAGACCTTATAAAACCTGAATTCGCGGTGCTAGGTGAAAAGCTTCGCAAAGAAGCAAAAGAGCGTAATGTCGAACTTACAGCTGGCGAAGGCGTGGTTGATGATATTTTAACTTACGCTTTGTTTCCTCAGATCGGAATGAAGTTTCTTGCGAATCGTAATAACCCCGATGCATTTGAGCCAGCACCAACAGGGAAAGAGAGTTCGGTTGTTCATGCTGATAATGGTGATGAAGTCTATTCTGTTGACCTTGAAGGTGAAAAATACACAGTTACAGTGAGTAACGGTGGTGAGTTGACCGGTATTGTGCCGCTTAGTGGTGCCTCTGCAGTTGACAGTTCAGCCCCCACTTCGGCAGGAGAGCCTGTAAAAGCACCTTTAGCGGGCAATATATTTCGAGTTCTAGTGAGTCCGGGCCAGCAAGTTGCAGAAGGTGATACTTTACTGGTGTTAGAGGCCATGAAGATGGAAACTCAAGTAAGTGCACCGAGCGCCGGAACGGTAAGTTCGGTTGATACTAAGGAAGGGGATGTCGTTGCAGTTGGCGACATACTTCTTTCGATTGCTTAGGGCTGGAGAGAACTATGAATAGTCTTTTAAGCTTGTGGCAGGGTTCCGGTGTGTACCACCTACAGTGGGATCAGGCAGTTATGCTGTTTGTTTGTGCTGGTTTGTTGTTTTTAGCCATTCGTAAAGGTTTTGAGCCATTGCTACTTGTACCCATTGGCTTCGGGGGGATTCTTGCGAATATTCCTGGGGCTGGAATGGCCATGTCGGCAACAGAGAATGCCATTATTATGGGAGGGCCCGAATTGCTTGCCCAGATTGGTGGTTTTCTGGGCCTTGTAGAGGGGGCCGGTGAAAGCGAATTGTTGACTGCGTATAAAACGTCCTCCGAAGTGGTACATGTAGGTGTGTCGAAGCTAGCTGGTGCAGGTGGTTTTAATGACGGTATTTTATATACGTTTTATAATATATCTGTCGCTAGTGGTGTTGCTCCTCTCGTTATTTTTATGGGTGTTGGTGCTATGACGGATTTCGGTCCGCTTTTAGCCAATCCAAAAACACTATTCTTAGGGGCCGCTGCGCAATTTGGCATTTTTGCTACAGTACTTGGTGCTGTAAGTATGTCGGCATTAGGGATTTTTGACTTTTCTATCGCTGACGCTGCTGCAATTGGTATTATTGGTGGTGCTGATGGCCCAACAGCAATTTATGTTTCGAGTAAATTAGCGCCAGACTTGCTCGGTGCAATCGCTGTAGCTGCGTACTCTTATATGGCTCTTGTTCCTCTCATTCAGCCGCCGATTATGCGCGCTCTTACGACTGAAGCGGAACGTAAAATCACGATGACTCAGCTACGTCCCGTGAGTAAACGTGAGCGCATTGTTTTTCCCGTATTATTATTACTGCTTGTAGCGTTTGTACTGCCTGACGCAGTTCCATTATTGGGAATGTTTTGTTTTGGAAACCTTATGCGTGAGTGCGGTGTAGTAGAACGCTTGTCTGAGACCGTGCAAAATTCACTTATTAATATAACGACGATATTTCTTGGCTTATCTGTTGGTTCTAAGTTAGCAGCGGACAAATTTTTAGACCCCAAGACGCTGGGTATATTATTATTGGGTATCGTTGCTTTTGGTATCGGTACAGCCGCTGGCGTGCTCATGGCGAAGCTAATGAATACGGTTAGTAAGCATAAAATTAATCCGCTAATTGGTTCTGCTGGTGTATCAGCCGTGCCGATGGCCGCGCGTGTGTCGAATAAGGTTGGCCTGGAGTCAAATCCACATAATTTCTTATTAATGCACGCTATGGGCCCTAATGTCGCTGGTGTAATTGGCTCGGCTGTTGCTGCAGGTGTTATGATTTCTATGGTAAGTAGTTTATAGTTTGTGAATTAAAGTGACAAAATGCTAGGGTTTTGTCACTTTAATGGTACCTGTCTTTACTTAGCCATGGAATTCAACCAAAAAAACCATAGTTAGTATCATTTATCCATCATTACCCTCTGTTTTCCGCTAATACTTGAAACTTAAGTCAATTACTCGTGATTGGTTTTTGAACTGTGTTACGCATGGTGTAGAATGCACACACCTCAAAAAGCGTCCCTTCTCGGAGAAGAATATGTTCAGACGAACAAAAATTGTAAGTACCTTAGGCCCTGCGACCGATGAACCTGGTGTTCTAGAAGATCTACTGCTCGCGGGTGTCAATGTGGTGCGTATGAATTTCTCCCATGGCGGCCCCGAAGATCACATCAGCCGAGCAAAATTAGTCCGTGAATACTCAAAGAAACTCGGTAAGCACGTAGCGATTCTTGGTGACCTTCAGGGACCTAAAATTCGTGTTGCTCGTTTTCATGAGGGTCCAATTGATCTTGTTGTTGGTGAAAAGTTTGATCTTGATGCGGCGTTAGAGCGTGATGCTGGAAACCAACGCGAGGTCGGCATCGATTATAAAGAGCTACCAAATGATGTTGTTGCAGGTGATTTGTTGCTATTAGATGATGGCCGCGTTGTATTAAAAGTAGATTCTGTTGAGGGTACACGCGTACATACCACCGTAGAAGTAGGGGGTAAGCTTTCGAATAATAAAGGTATTAATCGTCAAGGTGGTGGCTTAACGGCTCCTGCACTGACCGATAAAGATCGTGCTGATATCCTTACGGCCGTTGAAATTGGCGTTGATTATCTCGCTGTTTCATTCCCGCGAAGCGCTGAAGATATGGATCTTGCGCGACAATTAGTTAAAGAGGCCGGTGGTGATGCGTATCTTGTGGCTAAAATCGAGCGCGCTGAAGCGGTTGAAAACCAAGACACTCTTGATGGCATTATATTGGCATCTGACGTTGTAATGGTTGCACGTGGAGACTTAGGTGTAGAGATTGGTGATGCACAATTAATAGGTGTTCAAAAACTTATTATTGAGCGTGCACGTACTTTGAATCGTTGTGTAATTACTGCAACTCAAATGATGGAGTCGATGATTAGCAGCCCCATGCCAACTCGAGCAGAAGTGTTTGATGTTGCTAACGCAGTACTCGATGGAACCGATGCTGTTATGCTTTCAGCCGAAACGGCGGCGGGACAATTTCCTGTTCAGACAGTTGAAGCCATGGTCCGTGTCATTATGGGTGCTGAAAAGCATCATAGTGCGGAGAGAAAAATTAAGCGCGCGGATGGTCATTTTCAAGCGATTGATGAGGCTATTGCTGTCGCCACTATGTACGCTGCGACGCAGTTGAAGGGGGTTAACGGTATAGCCTGTTTAACTGAGACAGGGTCCACTCCTTTATTAATGTCTAGGATTGGTACTCGTCAGCCTATTTTTGCAATTTCACATGATGCAAAAACATTACGTCGAGCGGCACTATTTCGTGGAGTTCAGACTATAGATTTTGATAATCAAAGCACAGCACCTGAAGAAATAAATGCGCGAATAATCGAGCTACTTCGTAGTAGCGAGGTGGTGAGTGACGGTGACTTTGTTATATTGTCTAAAGGCGATAGCTATGAGCTTGGTGGAACAAACACCATGAAAATTTTACAAGTTGGTCAGCCTATTCATTAAGGTCAGTCTATGCTTAAAGGTTGGCCTGATCAGGGACGTCAGGTTTGTGATTGATTATTCTAAAAAAACCGCTTAAGTCTAAACTTAAACGGTTTTTTATTGTTGATAGCAGATTGTTGCTGATTGGTTATTCGTAACGACCTTTCATTGCTGTCCGGATTTTACCTTCCAGTATGCCAGCATCGATGGGTTTAACGATATAATCATTTACGCCTTGCTGAATGGCGCTGCGTATACGTTTTGAATCGCTAACTCCTGTAACCATACAAAAGTAAGCGCCTTGAAGTTTGTTGGAGGCTTTGGCTTTATGGTGCACCTCTAATCCCGATAACTGCGGCATATCCCAGTCGCACAAAACAATGTCATATGGCGATACCGCTAACTTGAGTCGGTCAAACGCTTCTCGCCCATCTTTGCTTAGGTCGACGTTCTTTAGCCCCATATCGGCAAGTACACCGACTAATAGTTCTGCTGCACTTTTATCATCGTCGGCAATAAGCACTCGCGCAGACTCAAAATTTCGCTCTCTACCATTTTGAATTATCGTTGGCGCAACGGAATTACCTTGCGGCTTAATTTGTGCTCTGATTTCAGGGGAGGGCGGCGGTTGATGGAGCTTTTTGATGGCGCTATCGATGAGTTTAAACGTTTCGAGTTGTTCGACTTTAGCGGCCTCTTCGAGTTTCCCTTCTTCCAAGCTTTTCTTTAACCAAGCCCTTCTTGAGTTAAGCGTGCTTAATACGATCTTAAGTTCTTGCGCGGATAACATATCGACCTGCTCCATAGACAGATTGCGTTGCGTTGGGCGTATTGCCTTATTTGGACTTAAGTATAGAGGGTAATTTTAAATATGTAGGCTCATTGAGCAGACATCAGGGCTGAGCGAGGCTTTAGCTAAGTGATAGCTAAGTGATAGCTAAGTATTGGTAAAGTATTAGTTAAGGTTTGGGTTTTTCGGGATATTTTTATTTGCCATTCGTTTTTGCAGCTGACTCTCCACAAAGGCGTAATAATCATCGGATAAGGTCTTGTCTGCAGTACGACGCTCAGAGCATATGCGTCGTTTGCGATGGTATAAATCGACTGACAATTCGTTGCAAGGATCGGAGTCTTGCCGGCGATTATCAGAGCTGCGTCTATTTATAAAAATTAATTTAGGGTCCATATGTTTAATCTATTGGTTAATTCGTTCACCGGTCCAAAGTTACTACGTAGTTAGCGGTGATTTTGTTAGTATCATGTGTCGATCCTAGCACAATTGAGACTCTAGGCCCTAGTCGGAGCATAGTCATTGAGACTTAGTCCTGATAATCAGCGAGAATAGAATATGTCAACAATACGGAATACCCTAGAAGCGCTAGTTATTGAGGCGCTGCACCCGTCTTATTTTGAGCTTGTTAATGAAAGTTCTAGCCATAATGTGCCTAAAGATTCAGAGACGCACTTTAAGCTAACGTGTATTAGTGAAGAGTTTGATGGATTGAATGCTGTAAAGCGCCATCAAAAAGTCTACGCTTTAGCCAAGGATTGTTTTGCTGAAGGTCTTCACGCGTTGGCGTTACACCTCTATACCGACCAAGAGTGGTCTAAAAAGCAGGGTTCTCCCGAATCCCCAGCCTGTATGGGTGGATCAAAAGGATAATCTATAGTCCTTATTTTCGCTTAATTGTTGAGCAGTTACGTGTTTGTGATTAAACTTGACGTTATTGAGTATTATTGCCATTAATTATCTAGATTTTGAGACCATTCATGACCAGCAGCCAACAATCCGCGGCGCCTTATGTCATTGCCGCACTCTATAAGTTTTTCGTTTTTGATGATTTTGAAGAAAAACAAACGTCGATTATAGCTTTTTGTACTACGCATAATATTAAGGGAACTTTGTTACTTGCTCGCGAAGGTATAAACGGTACCGTAGCGGGATCTCGTGAGGCAATAGATGCGTTATTAAGCTACTTAAAGTCCGAGTTGAGCCTGGATGAATTGGCTCATAAGGAATCGTATGACGAAGATCAGCCGTTCTATCGTTTGAAGATTAAGCTCAAAAAAGAAATTGTTACCATGGGGATTGATTGGATTGATCCAAATGAAAGTGTCGGGACCTATATTGAGCCTGCAGAATGGAATGCACTTATTAGTGACCCGGAAGTCGTAGTTATCGATACACGCAATGATTACGAAATCGAAATAGGTACATTTAGAAATGCCATCAATCCTAAGACTGAATCATTTCGGGAATTCCCTGAGTATGTTGCGAAGAATCTAGACCCAAAGAAAAACAAAAAAATAGCCATGTTCTGCACTGGAGGAATTCGATGCGAGAAATCGACGGCATACATGAAGGGGCAGGGTTTTGAAGAGGTTTATCATCTTAAGGGTGGAGTATTAAAGTATCTAGAGGACGTGCCGAAAGACGAAACACTTTGGGAAGGAGAGTGTTTTGTTTTTGATAATCGTGTTGCTGTAGATCATGACCTAGAGCCCGGTTCCTACGATATGTGTCACGGTTGTCGATTCCCTATAAATGACGAGGATAAAAAATCAGATAAATTTGTTGAAGGTGTTTCATGCGCACGGTGTCACGATAGTTTAAGTCATGAACAGAAATCTCGCTTCGAAGAGCGACAAAAACAAATTAATTTGGCTAAATCTCGCGGGCAGAAACATATAGGTGTCACTCCTTAAGCTGTTAAAGCGCTTGCTGACGTGCTTTGAATAATTGTCTGGTGCGCTTCGCGTGCCTATAGCCATTGAAGTGATGTATCGGCCTTTCTATCCTTTACAAATTCGAGATGGTTTTAATTACTATTTACAAGCGTTCTATTTTAGTAAGGGTATTTGTGTGTGGATTTAATCGTTCCACATATACGTGACAAGACGTATGTTATGTCGGTTATTGTCGTGTTATTTTATTTTGGGTGCGGCTGCATGATTATTTTTAGTTTGAAATCGTTGTCACGTTGAGTGTTGGTTTGAATCGATAGCTTGGCTATGATAGTCAAAATACTGCTTGGTAAATTGCTTGGTAAATTGCTGGGTGATTTGATAGGTTTGTTTGGTAAAACATAACTTATTAGTTTTAAAAACCTGTATCTATAATCTGGCTTGTAGGTAAATACAATTATGTGGCTAGCGTCTAAATTTTACTTTTTTGGCGATAAGTATTTCGAGGGTGTAAAACTAATTGTGTAACTGCTCATTATCTATAACCTGAACCAAAGGTAATATAATGAGTAAAACAATGGATCACAAAAAGCTGCAAGCCATGGCCGAAGAAC
>JBLIMQ010000130.1:0-11974 GCA_047638775.1 Flavobacteriales bacterium | reverse complement strand
TGTGTTAGATCTTGAGTGAGATCTTGAGTGAGATCTTGAGTGAGATCTTGAGTGAGATCTTGAGTGAGATCTTGAGTGAGATCTTGAGTGAGATCTTGAGCTATAGAAAGATTGCCTTCTGTAATTTTACGTTCAGGTATGAGCAAACTGTTATGCACTGTTCCAGCCACATCAGTAGCGGTATGGGCCGCTATAATATCCACCCCAGTGTTAGAACCGCCACCGTCGATATTGCTTGTGGGTAATATCCAGAATGCCGGTAACCTACCTTTGCCAGACGGCAATTGAGCGCGAATCTCTATGCGACCATACCTTAAGTCAAACTTGCCTTTTGTCCGTATTCGCGCAGAAGTCAATGGCTGTGTCTTTGAGCTATCGTTTAGCTCAGAATCTGGACCATCATCGGACACAGGCGACCCACTCAAAGACTCTTCGCGGGCAACAATATGTAAAAAACCATTCGCAACGTAACTATTCCCGCTGTTATCGGTGTAACACTGCCGTTCATTATTTCCACCACCAACGCAGCTTTTTTCATGGCTCCATTTATGGGTATCTATTTCAGAGCCCGAAAATTCATCATTCCATAACATACTCCAATTCCCGATAGCGACTGGAGCTGCGGAGAAGGTTTGGGTGGGGTAAGAGGCTGGGCTGGACGCTAGCGTTCCATTATCGTCTCTACCACAGCTTGAAAGGACAAGCACAAATACTACCCCTCCCAACGCGAGAAAATTTCTGGAAAGATACGTCATGAATTTAACCTTCTTATAATTATAATTACGTGAAAAGCATACGCTAACGCGGGCCCTATCTGTCGCGAAAACAACACCAATAGTCATTGATGTGAAGCTTACGCCCAACAGAATGGCGACTTCCTCTTAATTAATCAAAAACACAAAGAATGACGCGCGATATTTGTACTATTTAACTAAAAATACACGCATCAATTACTCACTATAAAACGCCTTATCTCGTTGAACAGCTCAACTGTCTAGACAGTTCGCATAGCTAAAGAGTTCAACCAATTAAAGAGTTGAACCAATTAAAGAGTTGAACCAATTAAAGAGTTCAACTAGCTAAAGAGTTCAATTAGCTAAATAACTCAACTCACCCAGTTACGCCAAAAAGAACCTAATGCATTAAGTCCAAACCGTTTAATGGCGCACTAAAGAAAGTATGCGCTAGACCAGAGCACAGGTAATTAATATGTATAGATAATGCCACGATTTTAGCCTAAATCTTTAACTTTCTGAGTCACATAACACAATGAAAGCGTGGGAGCCTAAGCTCTTAGTATATGGGAGATTAAACCACACCAACTAGAAATGGGTCTATGCAACAAGAACAGTGCCTAGCGTACAGTCAGTTTTTGCAGCAATCGATCGAATTGATCAGCGAAAGCTTTTCTATCTTGCTGATTAAGTGGCGGTGGCCCACCGGAATGGACTCCGCTTGAACGCATTGTCTCCATAAAGTCACGCATATTTAGTCGCGCACGGATGTTTTCTGGGGTATAGCGCTCGCCACGCGGAGTTATCACGTGCGCTCCCTTCTCCATGGCTTCAGCAGCCAAAGGTATATCGCTACTAATTAACAGATCATTGACGTTGATACGTGCAACTATTTCGTCATCCGCCGCATCAAACCCTGACTGAACAAGGATAAAATGGATATAGGGCGATTTTGGTAAGCGAAGCGGGCTGTTTGCAACAAAATAGCAATGAATCTCTCGCCGCTCTGCCGCACGAACAATTTGATCACGAATTACGACAGGGCAAGCATCGGCATCCACCCACATTTGCATAGCACTTTTTGCTACTTCCATTCCATTAGCTACCTATTTAATGTTCGTTAATATAATAAAGTAAACTTTAGCAGAAAATCTATTCTAAACGATAAATCGCCAATAAATTCAATGCCTTAGACTCAAGCTTTACAAACTATTTACAGTAAAGGAAATCTCAGGCACATACAAAAAGTGCATTCTAAATTATACTAAACGGCATACAATTCACTTTAACGACATTAGCCTTCAACTTAACTCGAATCACTCGCGATTTATATTCACATCGCTATTATCATTCGCCAAGGCTAGCAGCTAAAGGCTGCCCAGATTTACAACAAGCACACGCAAACAGAGCACCCTATGAAACTCTTTCAAGCACGATACGTTGCGATTATACCGCTAATAATTCTCATAGCTGTAGTAAGCAGCGTTAAATACGCCCAGTCGCGGGCCGCAGCTAAAGGCTTTGAAAACGCCCGCCCGCCTGCCGCAAGTGTAAACGCCTTTTTAGCTCAACAGCAAAAATGGGGGCGGAGCATTAGCGCCATTGGCACCATTCGAGCCAGTGATGGCATTACGATTGTCGCTGAACGAGCCGGCAAAGTTCAACGCATAGCCTTTAACTCGGGTGACAGCGTCAAAGCAGGCGACATTCTTATCGAACAAGAAAGTGGCAACGAGACCGCTGCGCTAGCGTCTGCTGCCTCTGAATTAAAACTAGCCCAAGCGAACTTACTGCGTATTACACAATTACACGACCAAAATGCCGTTTCTGATTCCGAGTTCGAAAATTACCGCCAACAACTCACTACCCGCAGGGCCAACGTTAGCGATCTCGAAACAACCTTAGAAAAGAAACGTATTCGAGCACCTTTTGCTGGCCGCCTGGGTATACGTGAAGTTGATTTAGGCGAAGATTTACAAGTTGGCGGAGCCGTTGTGTCCTTGCAATCAGAGGGCTTAGTCCAAGTTAACTTCCCCTTCTCTCAAAAATGGATTTCTACCATCAAAGCTAATTTGGCCGTAGAAATACACGCGCTTGAAGGTGACGGACTCATTGCCGAAGGCATCATTAACGCCGTTGGCGCAGAAGTGGATCCCGTTACACGTAACATTCTGGCACAAGCAACTTTGCTCGCCAGTGAACACACACTACTACCGGGCATGGCTGTTGAAGTGAAAATCATTCTCCCTGAAGAAAACCCGGTTCTTGTGGTTCCTGCAACGTCTGTAGTTTACAACTCGTTCGGTGATTCTATATTTATAATAGATACAGATAGCAAAACGGGGGCAAAGACTGCCCGCCAACAGTTCATTCAAGTCTCGGAACGCCGCGGTGATTTTGTTGCCATTCGAACGGGCTTGAGTGAAGGCGAAGCTGTCGCGAGTGCAGGCGCATTCAAACTCTATAATGGACAAAGCATTGAAGTAAGTAACAGTAAAGAAACAGCCTACAGCACACACCCAAAACCCGACGAAAGTTAAGAGCTTCAGTTAACGTACAGAATTAAAGCATACCTTCTTTAAAGGCTACTTATTCCGAGTAGCCAAACACTATACATCGTCATCTACGATAAAAGCCCAAACTATGACTGATATTTTTATAAAACGTCCAGTGCTTTCGATAATTGTAAGCGTGATTATTCTTGTTGCCGGTATTAAAGCCTACTCTGATTTATCGATTCGAAAATTCCCCAAAAGTGATAGCGCTGTTATAAGTGTACAAACCATTTATATTGGCGCCAATGCCGAACTTGTTCGTGGTTTTATTACCCAACCTATTGAACGTGTAATCGCATCGGTAGAAGGCGTAAATTATATCGAATCACAAAGCGCTCAAGGTCTTTCCACAATCAACGTCTTTCTTGAACTTAACTACGACCCAGTTCGAGCAGTGTCCGAAATAAATTCAAAAATCAATCAAGTACGCAGTAATCTTCCCCCGGAAGCTGAGTCACCAACGTTGACGGTCACCTCGCCAGATTCACAATTCGCCATCGCGTATTTCGGTTTTAATTCCGACATACTGAGCCCGAGTCAAATTACAGATTACCTAGCGCGTAACGTACAACCCCGCATATCGGTAATTTCCGGCATTCAACGAGCCGATTTACTAGGAGCAAAGCCCTTTGCAATGCGCATTTGGTTAAACCCAAATAAAATGGCGGCATTCAATATTTCTGCCACCGAAATTCAACAAGCACTTGCAAGCAACAATATTCAAGCGACTCTCGGCCAAACGAAAGGTGCACTTTCGCAAATGACCTTAAGTGCCGACACCGACTTAAATAGCGTGGCTGATTTTGAAAAACTCATTGTCCGCCGAAGTGATGCCGGTACTGTTCGCCTAAATGATCTTGCCAAAGTAGAGCTCGGTTCGGAGAATTACAGTTCAGAAGTGAGCTTCTCGGGTGAGTCCGCCGTTTTTATGGGTATTTGGGTTGTCCCTACGGCTAACGCATTAGAGGTCATTTCTGCAGCGCGAGCCGAACTCGAAAGCATCAAAAAGAGTTTGCCAGTGGGCTTAAATGCTAATGTCGCTTACGACTCCACGGCGTACATTGATGAATCAATAAAAGAAGTTAGCACGACATTAATCGAAACATTAATTATCATAACCATCATAATTTTTCTATTTTTGGGTTTTAGTCGCTCAATTATAATTCCTATTTTGGCAATACCCCTGTCTTTAATTGGCGCCGTATTTATTATATACGCCTTTGGGTTTTCACTAAACCTAGTGACCTTGCTGGCAATTGTTTTGAGTGTAGGTTTAGTCGTCGATGATGCCATCATTATGGTCGAAAATATCGAACGCCACATCGAAGCCGGTCACTCACCTTTCCAGGCTTCGATTATCGCGGCGCGCGAACTCGTTAGCCCAATATTCTCGATGACCATTACTTTGATTGCTGTATATGTACCTATAGCACTTCAGGGAGGGCTTACAGGAACATTGTTTAGGGAGTTCGCTGTAACGCTTGCCGGAGCCATTACCATATCGGCCGTTATTGCTTTGACCTTGTCTCCGATGCTCGGCGCAAAAATGCTTTCGTCCAAAAAAGGCATGCGTGCACCACTCGAAAGTACCTTCGAAAAGTTTCGTGATATCTATACGAAATTCTTAGAATCCTCTTTGGAAAGGCGAAATGTTACGTATTTTAGTTGGGCGGCCATTTCTCTTTTAATCATTCCAATGTATATGTTTTCACCGAAAGAATTAGCACCGCTAGAAGACCAAGGCATCATAATAAATATTATTGAGGGACCCTCCGACGCAACCTTAGATCACATGGTATTCTATTCCGACCAGGTGAATGACGTAATGCAAACACAAGACGAAACCAGCAATACATTTCAAGTCAGCTTTCCTGCCGGAGGCTTTAGTGGCCTAATCACTAAACCTTGGTCTGAACGAGAGCGATCGGTATTTGAAATACTTCCAGATGTACGTGCAGAAGGCTCCAAAGTAGCGGGTTTAAAAATAATATCGCTTGTGCCCCCGGCCTTACCTGGCGGTAGTAACTTCCCGGTTGAATTTATTATTGCCTCTACAGCACCTACCGAAGACATTTACGGCTACGCTCAGCAATTACAACAAAAAGCGGCCGCAAGCGGTAAATTTGCTTTCCCGCCAATTATTGACTTACGCTACGACCAACCTAGCGCCAAATTAAAAATTGATAAAGAAAAAGTCGCTAGTTACGGTTTATCTCTATCGGCCGTCACGCGTGATCTAGCCATATTATTGGGAGATAACTTTGTCAACCGCTTTAGTATGGACGGTCTAAGTTACCGCGTTATTCCGCAGGTAGAACGCGCCTCGCGCTTAACTCCGGAAGAGCTCGAAAATCTTTATGTTAACGGGCCTAATGGCCAGCTAATTCGTTTGGCGGAAATCGCCCACACAGAGTTCACCACAGAACCACGAACACTCAACCGCTTTCAACAGCTAAATGCTGTAAAACTTAGCGCGGTACCAACCGTATCACTTGATGAAGCACTCAGTTACTTAGATGACGCGGCAAACACTGTATTGCCCAGTGATTACATTGTCGAATACAGCGGCGACTCTCGACAGTTAAAAGCTGAAGGGAATCTATTCATACAGGCAATTACCTTTTCAATTGTTATTATTTTTATTGTGTTAGCCATTCAGTTTAATAGTTTTCGCGACCCTCTAATTATTCTACTCGGATCTGTGCCGCTTGCTATGTTCGGCGCACTTATTTTTACCTACCTGAAAAACTCATCTGGCGGTGAATTTTGGACAGATGATTACACCACGACGTTAAATATTTACTCACAAGTAGGCCTCGTTACCTTAGTGGGCCTAATTGTTCGCAACGGTATACTAGTGGTTGAATTTGCCAACCAACTACAAAAGAATGGACTGGAAAAAATACAGGCTATTAAAGAAGCATCCATCGTTCGTTTACGACCGGTATTAATGACGAGTATCGCAACTATAGCCGGGCATACGCCATTGATATTTGCCTACGGTGCCGGTGCCGAAGCACGAAATTCAATCGGATTGGTGTTGGTGCTGGGTATGTTTATAGGAACAATATTCACATTAATTGTTCTGCCATCCATCTATATTTTGTTCGCAAAAGAGTTCAATCACGAGCATGAAGAACAGATGGCACAAGCAATCATTGACGCTGGAAAATAGAAAAAAAAGGCCTTGGTTCATTCACGAACCAAGGCCTTCGCGCCCTTAGGAAGACTCACAAAACGGCTCCCTATATGCACAAAATCTAACTAGTGCCCATCCATAAATGGGCACTAGTTAGGTACAGCAATAGAATAATACTTATCCGTATCGAGAAATATATTGCACTGTATTGTATTGTATTGTAGATCGAACTAAAAAGACCCACCGCGAAAGCGCTCCTTAATCACTAGAATATTACGTGTTAATACTCTAGTGACAAAGATGTATGCGCCTGACGCAGAATCAGAAAGGTTCTATGAAAGTATATAAAGTAAGCATAACAATACGAGCTCCAGTTAATAAAGACCACCTGAAAACTGGAATTATTGTACTTTGCTAAATATCTTAAAGGTTTTTAGCAAACCATTTAATAATCTTTGACGATAGCTTTATTTGTGACTCCAGTAAAGGCGCACCATGCTCCCCCCCTTCATATGAGAAGAACGTGGAGTTTTTAGCCGTATTGAGCTCACTGGCCTTTTTAGTACCCGCATAAATCTGGTCATTTTCCGCAGCAATAAACAGTGTAGGCACACTCGCCAACCCGTCTTGATACCCCTTAACCGAATTACTATCATTTGGATTAAGAACATTTGACGAAAAGAATGACAAGGCTTGAACAGATCTTTGCGCCGCTAACATTTGACCAGCTTCGCCACCGCAACTCGCACCCAGAACCCCAACTTTAGCATTATCACCAACCCGTTCTTTTAGTGTGTCGTAGGCAAGCGCGACGTCACCGGCCCACAGGCCAAAAACTTCCGCTTGGTAATGCTCTTCTGGAGGTAGTAACTGCAAAAAATTAATGCTCGTTTGCGCATCAACACTGCCACCAAAACCACGAAGGTCAAGACTCAAGACGTGAATACCCTTACGCTTAAAAGACTCCCCCAACTCCTTATACATACTGCGATCCATATTACATTGGTGTAGTAATACAACAGCCTTTTTAGATGACGCTTTGGCGGCATAATAATCTGCTTTAAGCTCAAAGCCATCGCTTGCGGTTAAACTAAGCTCGGAAGCCGTAGCCATATTGGTAGCCATTAAAATTGCGCCTATTGCGATGCCGTGTCCCATACCTATTAGTGATCGGTGTAGTTTAATCATGAAATATCTCAATCTTATTGTTGATATAGCCGGTAACTGCCGGCGTGCATTAGCAAACTATCCTCTTAGTTTTGTAAAAAATAGGACAATCTACTAAGGTTATATTGAACGCCTTCTGTTATTTTTCTGCTAGATTTTTAGAGAACCATTCAACTATTTTTTGCGTCAGGTCACTATATTTATCGAGTAATGGATAACCATGTAGATTTCCCTCATAAGAAAGGAAGAGAGAGGATTTATGTGTATTTATTGACGCGGCTTCTTTTGTTCCATTATATGTAAAGTCATTTTCGGCTGAAATAAATAATGTTGGCATCTTGGCTAGAGTCGAAGCGTAATCGGCAATTGAATCTTTATTTTTTTCGTCCACGACCGATGAGGAAAAGAAGGCAAGTACATTGATTGAGTTATTTTTCACCAATATTTTTGCTTGATCTCCGCCACAGCTAGCCCCAATAACACCGATTTTTCCGTTTTCTCCTATTTTATTCCGCAAGAAATCATATGCTAGCTGCACATCTTTAGGCCAATCTCCAAAAATAGAAAAACCCCGAAAATCCATACTCAGTGCGTGGGCACCTCTACGACCGAGCTCTGGCCCGATCACATCATACATAGAGCGATCCGAATTACATTGATGCAGCATGAGTACGGCTCTGGTTGAGCCCTGCTGTGGCTCGAAATAACTTGCCTTGAGGTCAGAAAATATGCCTTGAGCTAAGGTTAATTCCGAAGCTTCGACACCCCCCCCAATAAAAAATAAAGTACATGCAAAATATTTGAAAATTGCGTTCATAGTATTGCCTAGTCATTTTTGTTATTTGTGATTTACATAACTCGCATTGAGCTAGTAATAAAGTGTGCTCAATTGTGCGCTTGCCATAAACTTGAATCGCAAAACACGATTAACACATGAATTTGTCGCTACACGTATCTATCCTCCGCCAGAGACAAGAAAGTGCTTCGACGCAGATACTGGCGACTAGAACACTAAAATTCGTCGCAAAAGCAGAAAAAACCGTAAATCCACACAAAATTTTGCACAATTAGGGCTATCGAAAGACTAGATTTGGCATTAGCCTGCCAATTATTGACGAATGCCACCGTATCATTCGAGTTTGCTTAAGATTGCATGAGGTGCTTTTGCGAGACAGATTCAATAGCCGGGAACATAAACTATTCAGCTAACACCCATCTAACACCCACCCAATACCTAGCACCGAAGACCAAGCGCGTTATAAACCCGGTAAAAACCGCTAATGCATAAATGTCTAAACAGGGGTCAGAAATGTAAATGACCATTGCAAAAGCATAGGCCGATCGCACCTACCGCAAAGGCATAGAAACCAGGATAGATGTGGGTGTGGCTTGGCTTGGTGTAAACCAAAAAATGCAGTAGGTTAATCTACATTGCAATAAAGTGTGGCTTTCGCACATTGTTAGTTATTACACTATGAAGCTGATTGGTCATACTACCGGCAATGAGTTTTTAATCAGTGTATGTTGTTGATTCGCGTACACGGCATTTGAACAGGTTAATTATGGGCGTAAAGCAACCAGTTATGCTCCATTACAGCAATTTTAGCGAAACCAAATCAGTCTGACGACCAAACGGAAAAGTGCCGCTCAATTAACGAGAATTAGAATGCTGTTTACCCCAAAAGACCTGTTAGTGATATTTACGGGTTTACTTAGCCTTATACTAGCGGGCTTTCTGCTTAGTCAGCCGCAAAGTAATACCCGCGCAAATCGCTTACTTGCAGTTTTTCTATCCATCCAAGCTCTGGGTCTATTTACTGCAACGATCCTATACGGACAGTTACTTCATAACTCACCAGGTAAAACAGCTTTAAGGTTATTTTATTTGGAAAATGCCCTGATCCCACTGGAAGGCTTCTTTCTATACTGCTACTGCCAAACACTACTATTCAAAAAGGCCTTAACTCTTCGTACCGCGGGTATTCATTTGGGCTTTATCAGCCTGTTAGTGGGTGCTTGCATCGCCGTTTATGCGCAAGCCGATGTATTCCAATACCTAAACCTTAGAAACGAACAACGACCCGCCGAAATCGGCATCGCCTATACCTTGGTGCAGTTCGTCCGATTTTTATACGTGCTTTTATGTGGATTCGCTGTGCGAAGCTATCACCAGCGAATGGCCCAACAATATTCCAATATGGATAAAATCGATTTTCGCTGGCTTAGCCTATTACTCTACGCCTTATTGATAGTGCGCGGGGGCTGGATGCTATTACAATTTATATCCGTGCTGTATACCGACCCCGCATGGCAACACCCCACGATGGTTATATTCGCACTGATGGCTTCAGACGTACTGCCGCTTGCGTGGTTTATCACTCAGCTTAGCCTGATGTTTTTTGGCTTAAGATATTCTTCTAACTTTGAGGGCATACGTGACGGGAGCAATGACACAAAATTGGAACCTGCAGCTAACAACGATAAACTGTTGATACGACTTGAAAATCACATGGAGTCAAAAAGGCCATATATCAATGCAAACTTGCGCTTAGATGATCTAGCCACAGAAGTTTCATTACCCGCAAAAACCTTATCGAACTTAATCAATACGTATTTCGACGCTAATTTTTGCGAGTACATCAACCGTTATCGAGTGGAGGCTGCGGCCAAAATTTTGACCGATAACCACGAAAAGAAACGCAACATATTAGATGTTGCTCACAGTGTAGGTTTTAATAGCAAGTCATCATTTAATCGAGCATTCAAACTGAGGACAGGTTATACACCACTGCATTACAAGAAACTAAATCTGAAAGAAGCCTAAGCAACACCTTACGAAGCTTTGTGTGGCCCTCGGCAAGCTCGAGGTAAGAATATTTGATCTAAGTCCGTTCTATTCTCCCCTACCGCTTCCATGCCAGTAACTGGCTCATCGTAGCCGCACAGCCAAGCAATCGGGCTCATAGGACTACCTGTGACAACCGCGGGCCTAAAACTTAGCACCTTTCCTTGGAGCGGTTTAGAGGCTTTATTTCCCATAGTGACATGAATTGCACCAGCCTCGACAGCAATACTCGTAATACGGTTACCAATAAGGAACTGCGGCGCAGGAACACCCGCATCGTCATTATCAACAGGGAAATCTAGTTTTTCCACATAATAGTTGTTCACATTTGCTTTAACAATAATCGCCAGATTTAACGACTCAACGACCTCACTGCGTTGAATATAATTCTGATACGCAGGCATCGCAAACGTCGCCAAAACACCAATAATCGCGATAACAACCATTAATTCTATTAGAGTAAATCCTTTGTAAATTTTCATATTGCGTCACCTATGTAAAATATTGGTAAATAAGCACTAAACAAAAAACACACCACCGCAGCAATTACGACAACTGTCGTTAATAAGGTTATTATTTTCATTTTTTTTTCACACAGCTTTAACAGTACCTGAGCCTCTATATTAACTAAGGCTTGAATCTCTAACGATAAATTCATGCCTGAACGCCTAATGGCTTGAAGATGCTTGACCATATCGCTACTGTCGGTTTCGTCTATCGTCGTTCGCACAGGAAAATAAAGCACGTCTATTATTTTAAAATAAGAAGATCGAATTTCCCTAAAAGAATACAGTCTGAACATGAAACCCTTTACAGAGTCGGCTCTGAATTTAAAAACGCCTTTAAGCGTTATGCCTATCAATGCAGAACATAGTAAAAAAATTGAAATAATAACAAGAAAAAACACCCAGTAATCTCTAAAAAACACCAAGTAGGATGGAATAGGAAAATCAAATATTTCCATCGTTTCAATAAACGATGGAATAACAAGCACTTGATATATCAAGCTCAACACATAGAGAATGACCGTTATATAGGCTAAATATATGATTATTCGGCCAAACTTGACCATATAAAAAAGACTCGTAGATAGGGCTATTTCACCATAGATACCCAAAGTATTAATGGCTTCAGACCTATCCGACATATTGCTTATATCATTTAGTATGTAGCGAGTTGTTTCATCATCACGTATTCGTTTACCGTACAAGCCACAACCAGGCTCACGCTCAACCCGAGAAATACACTCCGATATTGATTCGTCTGGTTTCAGCGACCCTTTTGCCTTCCGGCAGATATATGTAAATCGTTCCCAGTTCATTATTATGAAATCCCTAACGTAAGAAAAATTTGTGTGCGTATTTAACTGAACGCGTCATAAGTGCTTAGTTATTAAATTCAGTAGTGACTAGAACTCGCTTATCGTTCTCTTTTCAGAAACTTGACCTAGCGCGTAACAGTATTCCTAGTGATGGTGATGGCAAACATGTCGACCAGGCAAATAAAACCCGCCTTACAATCTATGATTTAGCCA
>JBLIMQ010000129.1:0-12282 GCA_047638775.1 Flavobacteriales bacterium | reverse complement strand
CTATTCTATCATGGTGTTTTCGGGGCGATTTTTTCGCTTTGTATTGGGCTCTAGCGATGTTTAGTTTTTCGGACTTGGTTATCCTGGCAATACCGATCGACCAATGCAGGGGAGTAATAGGGGGAGCTTCTCGGTGAGAATTCAGTTAAATTTCAAGTGCTGACAAAAAAATAAAAAAACAAAACATCGATCGCACTCATCTATCTTGTTGTTTTCTATCAGATTATTTAGTCTCGCACAACAATGTGTAGAACGCCTGACAGACCTACTCACATCACGAACAAAACATGAGGCCATTTATACTCTTAATTTTTGCACTCTACGCGCTACATCCCTAAAAAAACACCACTATCACAACGTTAATAATATCTGACACTGGACAAACATTTTAATATCTACCGATAAATAACATCTATATACGATTACGCTTAAAGTTTTTTGGTTTCTTACTCGTATATATTTTTCATAATAAATATTTATTAAAATCAATAAAAAACACTCACCCCAAAAACCCATAAATCGTCTTTATTTAATATCACAAAAAAAAAATAAATGTTATTTATAACTTAACTCACGAATTCTTTAAAGCTGTATTGATTTATGATGAATTCGATGATTATACTGAAAAACCTATTCACAAAGGACCAGTAACATGTATCATTATCTCACCAATAAAATCCACTTAGCTTTATACTCTGTCATGCTGTTAGCATTAGCACAACATGGATTCGCTCAAACAAACTCACCCAAGGTTAATTTTTTCTATCTAATCCCATCTGACCGAGATTACAATCAGGCCTATGAAGATGGCATTGAAAAGGCGGCTCTTGGTATACAGTCTTTTTATTCTCAACAATTAGGTGGTTCCGTATTTTCAACATCAGACGCCATAGTTGAAGTCATCTATAGTATAAATGACACCTCATGGCACGCGGATCAAATGTGGACTCGAGCAATCGATACTGTTGACGCTAAATTTAATGACCCCGACAATATCTATGTGATTTATGTTGATGCACAGGCTTCGTGCATACCAAATAATATCATTGGTGGAACCAGTGGCATTGCCGTTATGGGTGTGAATGATTTACATGGGCTTGCTGGTGAACCTATCGAAGCAAGTTGTAGCGGCGGCCTTGATATTCCCAAAGAAAGCCGGTGGATTGGTGGGTTGGGCCACGAGCTAGGACACGCTTTAGGTCTTCCGCACCCACCGGGCTGTGAAGATAACGACAGCTCTACGAGTTGTGATAGTGACAGCATAATGTACCTTGGCTATATCGATTACCCCGATACTCACTTAGGTGCTTCAGAGTTGAGCATTCTCAATACTAGTGGATTCTTTACACCCACCTATATGAATCCAAGGGTGTTCCCGCATGTCGAAGATTTCGAAAATGGGGTCACCTGGTACGATACTGGCAATTTCAATTGGCTGGTACAGTCTGGTCCAACACCTTCGAATCAAACAGGTCCTAATCAAGCCGCACAAGGTACAAATTATGTGTACTTTGAAACCTCCGCCGGTTCGGCAAATCAAGCTGGCGACGAAGCTATTTTGGAGAGTGACGTTTTTGCCGCGCAAGATGCAAAAATCACATTTAAATACCACATGTATGGAAGTAACGTTGGCACTCTAGCCGTAGAGGTATCGACAAACGGTATTGACTGGAATTCTGTTTGGTCTAAAAGTGGCCAGCAAAACACCTCGGAGTCTTCGCCGTGGAAATCTCAGGTTGTTCGCTTGGACTTACTAAGTGGAAATATTAGATTAAGAATTAAGGCAACAGCTGCGGGCGGGAGTCGTGGAGATATAGCCATTGACGACTTAAAGATTCACAACGGTATTGAAATATTAGATTCGTGGTTTGACGGAACTTGGTACTACACCGAATGGACGCCCGTCAGCTATGCCAGTGATTACACTCAATTCGTGGTTGGCGATTATAGAGGCGGTAGAAGTTGGCTATTCCAACTCAACGCTGGCGCGACGAATATCGGCGACTATGTGTATCAGTATTATCACCGTGATGAAATTTGCGAGACTCTAGGCGCAGGCACTTTTAGGTTGTCTGCTCAAATTTGGCCTGGATCAATCTCGTCGTTAGGTGACTCATCTGGCCGCGTAGGCACTATTACCTGCAATTAGATCTACTGGAACCCTGCCAATGCTTCACAGTTTTGTGTTTTGAAGGTCCACGCTATTTAACCTGAGGTCGAATTCCCAGCCATTGGAATAGGCTCAATTTTTAGAGTGCCGGATCAAGCCCTCCACCATTAATTGGTGTGGATTGTGTATTCCAATGTTTGACTCTCTTATTTGAATTTTATATTAACCGGAGCACGTTAATGTCAATTAGAACATTAATAATTATAGTATTTATTACGATAGAAATAATTTCAATCCCCGCTTTTTCGGCCAGTATCTGGGACGGAAGTAGTCGCTTCGAATCAGGCCAAATGCCTCAAACTCCGTCTGGAAATACCGTGGCGATTTCCTGTCATAATTGCTACAGCTATTCCGCAAATTTTGACGACACAGCGGAAACCATTCAGAATGCATTGGATGCCAATGTTGATCTAATTGAATTGGATGTTGTCGGCAACAGCAACGGATGGTCCGTAAGCCACGGTGGAGCAAGCACATTAAGCTTCGACCAGGTACTGGCGATACCTGAATTAAAAATAGCTAATCAAATTCTATTTATAGAAATCAAGCAAACTTTAAGCAATACAGATTATGCCAATCAACTATTGTTAGATTTAAATAACAACGGTTACTTTGACTCAAATCGTATAACGGTGATTCGATCATTTAACGCTACCAGTATTGCGACAATGAGGACTGTTCTCTCACAAAGTACGCATGCAAGCTATGCCGATAAAGTGAAATTGAGTTTGCTCTATTGGGAAAATTATAGCAGTAGCTTAAGCACATGGAAAAGCAACATTGAAACTATGATTAATAGCAGTACTTACAAGGTTGATATGCTTGAATTTAACCATAACACGGGCGACTTTCTCACAAGCTTAATAGATCATGCAAAAGTTTGGGGTTCAGCTGTCAACATTTATACTCTGGTATGGCCGAGTATTGCAACCTACCGAGATCAAGCAGACGCCCTAACGATGGATGGTGATTTAAGCCGAGCTAGAGTTGAGGCTGGCGGTACAGATGACTCAATATCCAATGCAATGATACTACCGCTGAAAGATGGGTTTGAAGGGGATGTAAGCTGGAACTCAAAGGGGAATTTTGTTTGGAGCGGCGATTCAGGTCGCACCTCCTCAAGCTCTACTGGCCCGAATAGTGCGGCGGAAGGATCACAATATTTTTATATGGAGACCTCTGCCGGATACGCTAACCGAGCGGGCAATACAGCCTTGTTAGAGAGCTCGTCGTTTGATTCAAGTGATGCGAGATTAAATTTCAAATACCATATGTTTGGCAGTGATATCGGAACTTTGGCTGTCGACGTTTTCGACGGAATAGCGTGGACCACCATCTGGTCACTCAGCGGGGAGCAGCACAGTTCGTATACCTCAGAATGGACAAAAGCATCAATTTCACTAGATCAATTCTCCGGGAATATTAAGCTACGCTTTCGTGGCGTTGCTGCTGGCTCCTATCGTGGTGACATCGCCATTGATGATCTAAAGATTCACAATGGTATTGAAATATTAAACTCCTGGTTTGATGGCACTTGGTACTACACAGAATGGACCGCCGTTAGTTATGCCAGTGATTACGTCCAATTCGTGGTTGGCGATTATAGTGGGGGCAAGCGTTGGCTATATCGACGCAACGCTGGCGCGACCAATCGCGGCGACTATGTGTATCAGTATTATCACCGTGATGCCATTTGTGACGCGCTAGGCGTCGGGACTTTTGAGCTGTACGCTCAAGTTTGGCCTGGATCAATCTCGTCGTTAGGCGACTCATTTGGTAATGCAGGCACGATTACCTGCGACTAACAATCGTTTAGGCGTCCCCTCAGGTACGGTGCAGTATTGTGCTTGAGGGGCTCGTTGTTTTAGGAGGGTGCAACTCTTCTCCTTGTTGATACATTGATACGCAAAAACTTATGATCATCCTATCTAAATTACGCTTGAAAAAATATTACCTAAATAACAAAAGACTACTGGAATAACCCAAGAAGTCTCATTGAAAACCTACTGGTTTTGCGTGCGATTATGACCAGATCTATGACAGGCTAAATATTCCCGTTTAGTTCACTCTAACGTACCAATACCCGAATAACACACTCCCGCTAGCAATGCCATCTCGCGGTGCCAGGTAGCCAAATCATTTTGGTTAAAATACTCGAACGAGCTATGACCACACGCTCGGGCCATTACTTGCATGAGTTCTGTAGATGCCTCGAAAAAGTTCTTAAGTTGCTTAGCTGATTTTTCTACATTCAAGCGCTGACGTAAATCTTTTTTCTGCGTCGCAATTCCAGCAGGGCAGTTATTGGTGTTGCACATACGCGCAGCAACACAGCCAATAGCCTGCATAGCACTGTTAGAAATGGCTACGCCATCAGCGCCTAGTGCCAAGGCTTTCACAAAGTCCATGGGTACCCGTAAGCCACCAGTAATAATCAAGGTAACACGGCCACTGGCGCCTTGCTTATCCAAATATTTTCGAGCACGAGCAAGGGCTGGAATAGTTGGAACACTGATATGGTCGCGGAACATTTCTGGCGCGGCTCCTGTACCGCCACCACGGCCGTCTAAGATAATGTAATCGGCGCTAGCATCGAGTGCGAATTGTATATCGTCTTCAATATGGTTAGCGCTGAGTTTAAATCCAATGGGAATTCCGCCTGTGACTTCACGCACACGATCGGCAAATTTCTTGAAGTCTTCAGCTGTATGCAAATCCGTAAAAGTGGGGGGGGAAATAGCGGAAGTGCCTTCCTTAATTCCTCGTACTTCGGCTATTTTACCGATATTTTTATTACCGGGTAGGTGACCACCTGTGCCCGTTTTTGCGCCCTGACCTCCCTTAAAATGAAAGGCCTGAACATTTTTTAATTTTGATTCATCATAACCAAAACCGGCACTTGCTAGTTCGTAGAAATATCGCGAGTTTGCCGCCTGCTCTTCAGGTAACATGCCGCCCTCACCGGAACAGATACCCGTTCCAGCAAGCTCAGCACCAGAAGCCAAAGCTATTTTGGCTTCTTCCGACAAAGCGCCAAAGCTCATATCAGAAACAAAGAGTGGAATATTCAATTTCAATGGTTTTTTTGCTTTAGGACCAATCACGAGCTCCGTGTTAACTGCCACATGTTCAAGAAGTGGTTTTTTAGCCATCTGCGCTACCATCACTTGCAGGTCATCCCAGTGAGGAAGTTGATGCCGCGGCACGCCCATGGATGTCATGGGCCCATGATGCCCCATCTTAGATAAGCCTTCGCGGGCAAGCTGATGAATAAACTCTACTGTTGGCTCTTCTTTTGTGACACTTGCAACAGGTATGTTGGCGGCTTGAATTTGAACAGCCGGCCCTTCTTTTCCTATTTGTTCTGAATCAAACTGCTTATGACTACCGTCGCAAAAGGGAGCGCTACTGGTATACTTACATTGACATAAAAAAGAATCACCACTTTCCTCTGCGGTAAATGCCTTTGGTTTGAAACCTGTTCCAGCATGGGAGCCATCACAAAATGGCTGATTTTGGGAACGACCACAGGTACAGAAATAATATTCTTCACCTTTATTCAAGCTTACTTTTTTAGGTTTAATATCCGCTATGATGAGCTTAGTCATTGTAGGTTCTCTTTTAATTATTTCAATTATTATTGTGTATCTCTGGCTTTAATTCTGGTTTTCATTCTGACTTTCATTCTGACTTTCATTCTGATATGAACTGTTTCTACAGCCTCTTTAATAACGCACTATATTCATGCTAGCTATCAACAGTCATTTTCTTCAATGTCCGGTCTTTTCTAACAAAGTGATGATACAGAGCAGCTAAAACATGTCCTGTTATCAACATCCATACAAGCCACGAACCAAGTATTTCTTTATGAATAAAATCAATAGGACGTTCAAACTCTTTAAAACCGAGACCCAGTCCGTCCTGAACCAGATGAGTAAACAAGCCTGTATCTGGAAACTTGGGGATGTCAAATAGAAAGAAAAACTCTGTCGCCGCACCCGTACCTAAATAACCAGTGATGGGCATGACAATCATAATGACATACAGCGCATAGTGCCCTAACTTGGCGGCTTTATGCTCTAGCGGTGTGCCGGGCTCTTCTGTGGGAGCCATATTCATTAACCGCCAAATAATTCTTAGCGCTACGAATACACCAATGGTTACACCGAATGAAAAATGCAGCTGCAAAGCATTCCAATTTTCGGGTGTTTTAGCTTCAGTGAACCAGTGTCGATAGTAAACACTTGAATACGCGCTTAAAAACAATAGCGCTGTCAGCCAGTGAATTGTCTTCGCAATTAAACCATAGTTTTTATGGGTGTTTTTAAAATTCATGCTGCACTTCTCCTCATACTTATTAAGCTATATCAATTAAATAATATTGATTAGACCATACTGGCTACGCTCGGCGACGCGACCAAAACATTGTAATCCAAGCTCACATTTAGTATCTTTATTTTATTTATTATCTGCTATTTTCACATCAAATAATCACACTACGGCGTCGATCACTTGATGGTAACTCTCTTTGAATATAGCGCCACGGTTTAAATATCATGACTTCACTTTTATCAATCGTTGCCACGCGGCTTTCCTGTTGGATTAAAAATTCAGAATTTTTCTCCAGAAAAAATAACACGTGTCCACCTGATGAAATTCTCTGAATACTTATATTTTAGAACATACATGTGCTATGCCATAACCAGAACCTGATTCGGAATAGCGCTTACTCTACATCATTCTTTCTTTCCACTATTTGAAATTAGATATTTATATTATTGCCTAAGTTAGAGGTTTTATAAGCTATAGGATTCCATAAGCTATAGGATTCCATAAGCTATAGCGTTGCTTCGGCAGCTTGTTGATAAAGAGGGTCTGCATCGAAATTTTCAAACAACCATTTGCAACTGTAGACCATTTTTATGACATGTACTTCGTTGGTTCTAAGTGCCGTGACCGAAAGTTGCGGCCAATCTCTTTTCGAAACCCTTTCCGACACTCTTTCTTGACTTGCATCACTGGGTTCAATAGACGATAGCGTACAACCTTTTTCAATAAAAAGAGACGTTAACCAAACCCAGTAATGTCGCCACAAGCGCGTAAATACGGCTCCAGATTGGTCACTTTTCACAAAACGCAGGGTCAAATCCGCAAGAGCATGGCTGGCCGTGACAGCATGTAGTGTACTTAAAGAGGGCTCACTTAAATAGAGCTGTGCAGCCGCTTTACAGATTTGCGCAATACGGTTTTGTAGCTTACCTTGGTTTATATTGAAACCACTGTTCAGCGATAGCTCGTGCACAAAGGGGGAGGAACACAATTGCTCGCAAACGTGAATGGAACCACCATAAGTTAGGCTTGGCAATCGACCTGACAATTGATTATTTTGGTTAAGAGCCCGAATCATTGACCAATTTTGTAGCGCGAGGCCACTCGTGATGTCGGATGGTTTGGCTTGTTTTACTACTGCATTTCTAAAGACCGCGTACTCCACAGTTGTCATGTTCTGTATAGCCTCAGCTTTATAAATATCATGGTAACGGATGGCCATATAGGCGAGTGCATCGGCCAGTAAACCTTTATCACCATGTATCGCGGCAAAGCTTAAGCGAATTAACGGATGGAATAATCCCATCGGTAATCCATCGCGCATATGATCAAGTGCGTCGGTGATTACATCAGCGGTATTACGTTCAAAAAATTGCTCTAAAAATACACGACGAAATTCTTTCAGCTTTTGACTCTGACCTAAAACTAAATGCCAGTTCTTGTCCGTAATTTTACGCTTATCTATCAGGCCTAACGTTTCATCAATTAATGCCCTGTGTCGTGGCCATTGGTGTTTGAAACTTCTAAGCTGTTCATCGCTAGCACCGAGTTCGTGCATCGATAAAATTGTCATAGGGTAATGATTGGCCATGCCGCCACGACTAATGCCGCCGAGGTTAGGATGATAACGACCATCAATATTAAGTTCTGTATTTAATAATTCGGACATGTCCGAATTCGCATTGAAGTTTTCACATTCTGCCAACTGAGCCATGGCGTGCCCCCTACGTGTCTGTGTTAATTAAGTACGTTTTCGAAACCCACCGGAACAATTCCGTGTGGATTTCTAAGCGGACTTTTTGAGTGATAACCGGCACGATAGATATCAAGGTCGACTGTACTTGCTACACTGGGTTGAGAATATAAATCTTGTAAATACGCTGAAAGATGTGGGTAGTCGCGTATTGCACGCAGGTTGCATTTAAATGCACTGAAATAGCCCACGTCAAAACGCACCAGAGTCGGCAACAATCGCCAGTCGGCTTCGGTTATATTGTCGCCTAACAGGTAGCGACGAGAACTCAATTGCGCTTCTAACGAATCGAGCGTAGAAAACACCTTGGTTACTGGCTCAACATAAGCTTCTTGTGTTCGGGCAAAACCCGCCTTATAGACCCCATTGTTGATGTTGTTATAAATCAAGTCGTTAAGTTCATCGATCTCTGCCGCCAGCGCGTCAGGATAAAAATCTTGATCATCACCCGTCACGTGATTAAACGCACTGTTAAACATTCTAATAATTTCAGACGACTCGTTGCTCACAATCTTTTGCTGCTGTTTATCCCATAACACAGGCACAGTTACACGCCCAGTATATTGAGGGACAGCTTTGCTATAAATTTCATGCATAGTCCTGAGCTGATAAAGTTCGTCAGAAAAACGGTCATCACCTGATTTAAATACCCAGCCATCATCCGTTCGCAGCGGCGCAACCAGCGACAGTCCAATAATAGGCGCGAGGTTTTTAACCTGGCGGTAAATTAACGTTCTGTGCGCCCACGGACAATTGATTGCCGCAAAAATATGGTATCGATTAGGCTCCGCTTTAAAACCTGCGTCACCCGAAATACCTGCGCGACCATCAACGGTTATCCAGTTTCTGAATATCGAAGTACCGCGCTGAAACCGTCCGTTCGCGTCTTTATATTGCTGCTGCTCGAATGCCCGCAACTCTTGATCATTCAACCATTTACCATCCACTAACTTACCCATGATTCATGCACCGATTGCTGATTGCTGATTACTGATTACTGATTACTGATTACTGATTACTGATTACCGATTACTGATTACTGATTACTGATTACTGATTACTGATTACTGATTACTGATTACTGATTACTGATTACTGATTACTGATTACCGATTACTGATTACTGATTACTGATTACTGATTACTGATTACTGATTACTGATTACTGATTACTGATTACTGATTATTGATTATTGATTAAATGCTGATAAGGTCTCGCGACCATGGGACGCATTAAAGTCAATGTAAGGCCCAACGGGTACGATGCGTGTTGGGTTAATGGTTTCGTGGCTGCCGTAGTAATGCGCCTTGATGTAATCCATTGCTACGGTATCTGCGATACCCGGCACTTGATATAAATCTCGCAAGTATCCCCAAATATTTGGGTAGTCGACGATACGCCGTAAATTACATTTAAAGTGCCCCACATAAACGGCATCGAAACGCACTAATGTGGTAAATAATCGCCAATCAGCTTCAGTTATGGTGCTGCCCGTTAAATAACGACGATTTTCTAAACGTGCGTCTAAGGTATCCAGCGCACTAAATACGTCTACTACCGCTTCGTCATACGCTTCTTGTGTAGTAGCAAAACCCGCACGATATACACCGTTATTAATCGTTGGGTAGATGAATTCATTTAACTTATCGATTTCTGACAATAATTCTGGCGGAGAGAAGTCGCCCGGTATTGCGCCCACATTATCAAAAGCCGAATTAAACATGCGAATTATTTCTGGCGATTCATTACTAACAATGGTGTTTGTTTTTTTATCCCATAAAATTGGCACCGTAACTCGCCCAGTGTAATCGGCTTGAGCGGCGGTATAGATTTCATGTACGTTGGTGGCATTAAAGATAGGGTCGGCAACCACGCCTTCGCCTTCTGCAAATGTCCAACCTTCATCACCCATAAACGCATTAACCACAGACATTGAGATCATGTCCTCTAAGCCTTTAAGCTTGCGATATATAATAGTACGATGCGCCCAGGGACATGCCAGCGACACATATAAATGGTAACGATTGGACTCAGCGTTAAAACCACCAATACCTGATGGGCCCGCACTACCGTCTTTGGTTATCCAATTACGAAAGCTAGGCGCCTTACGTTCAAAACGGCCGCCACTAGATTTAGTGTCGTACCATTCGTTCTGCCATTTACCTTCAACTAGTAAGCCCATAATAATCTCCTGTTTATTTCGGTTTTGACCTAAAATTTACCGATATTAAAATTGGTAAAGGTCTGTAATATTTTTGTTTTGATCTTCATCTCAATGGACCAAAAGTGCCTTTACGCATTAACGTGCCGTTAAGTCATCGGTTTACGCTAGTAATACAATCGATTCGCTTCTAACTAATGATTCCGCTTAAGCTATTGATTCTGCCTCAACTGTTGATTCTCGCTCAACCGTGGACTCTGCTTAAACTGTTACAAGGTTAACAATCGTCAAGTTAAGTAATCACTCAGTTAAGCAATGGCTCCGTTAATCAATATGTACATCTTATGCGTTGTCCTTAACTGAACAAACAGTAAGAACTACAAATGTATGTTCTTATTTGGAGAACAATGTTTCGACGATTAGAAGGCACAAAATATTCGTACGTATTATTGGAGGAACGGCATAACTGATGATTCCCCCAAGGGATAGTCGCCATGAAGCCCACCTACAGGGGTAGGTACGTAAAGCGCAGATCGAACTTGTAGTTCGGGCTTTAGCCCGACAAAATGACACGGGGCGGTATAGGTTTATTCGTCGCCATGGAGGTAGCCTATAAAGGCGGTGCGATTAGGAGAATTGTCGGCCTGAAGACCGACCTACAGGGGTGAGGACCTGGGACTGATTCCAAAATTGGGCTGTAGGTCGGACTTTAGCCCGACAAAATGACACAGGGCGGTATAGGTTTATTTGTCGCCATGGAGGTAGCCTATAATGGCGGTGCGATTAGGGGGAATTGTCGGCCTGAAGGCCGACCTACAGGGGTGAGGACCTGGGACTGATTCCAAAATTGGGCTGTAGGTCGGGCTTTAGCCCGACAAAATGACACGGGGCGGTATAGGTTTATTCGTCGCCATGGAGGTAGCCTATAATGGCGGTGCGATTAGGGGAATTGTCGGCCTGAAGGCCGACCTACAGTTCGATATACACGGATGATAACAAGGAGCATTTGATGTCATGGAATGACTTACGAAGAGGCCGTATTTCACAAGAGCAAGGGGAATATTTTATTACCTTTGTATGCGACAAACGTATAGAACGGTTTAATAATGATTTGGCTGCACGTATATTTTGTCAGCAAATTGCACTGAATGAGCAGATGCATGGCTGTGTTTGGCTAACGTGGGTATTAATGCCGGATCATTTTCACGGCTTACTTCAATTAGGCCAAAGCAGCTTAACGAAAACTGTTGGGCACTTAAAAGGGCTTAGTGCAAAGCGAGTTAACGAGCATTCAGGAACAAACGATTTACTTTGGCAACCCGCGTATTATGATCGAGCCTTACGATCCGAAGAAGATCGTATTGCAATTGCGCGATACATTGTGGCAAACCCTTTACGTGCGGCCCTAGTTCATACCGCTGGGAATTACCCTTATTGGAATTCAATTTATTTGGACTCATAAGACGCATTGTCGACCGCAATAAAAATCGGATTGTAGATTGGTGTGCGGATTGGATTGTACGTCGGACTTTAGCCCGACAAATTACTAGACGGAAGCATGTCAACCTAAAGGCCGAGCTACAAGGCGATCCAAATAACTTCACAGCATCCTTCAGCCAAACTATGGTATTCATACTGCGATCCTAAACCATTTCATATTCTTCTTTCACAAGTAAAAAAAATTGCGTAAGTTGCAAATAATACTCTGAGTCATCCTCCCTATTGCATAAGGCCTCACTGCTTATTAACTCAAGTTTCGGAGTTCATTCTGGAGATAAAATACTAGGTAAGTTGTTGATATAGAAGAAAAAAGGCTCCGCGGATGGTAAAATACTAGTCTCTGAAAAAAAGTAATTAGACCACCGGAA
>JBLIMQ010000128.1:0-12346 GCA_047638775.1 Flavobacteriales bacterium | reverse complement strand
ACTACAAATGCAGATGTTAAGGTTTTTAATGATTTCAACATCACTAGGACTCCTGATAGTTATTGATTAATAAAAAGTAGAAAACTGTCTTAATTCTTAATTCTTAATTCTTAATTCTTAATTCTTTCGATATAAATGGTGACCAAGCTGGTTCTCGTACATCACCCGTTTTTGAGGGCAATTTATATTTCACCCCGGCATCAATCGAAACGGCCGCCAATACACCTTTATTATTGTGCTGCGTTGCATAAAGCAACATTGCACCATTTGGTGCCAAAGTCGGAGATTCATCCAACCAAGTTTCTGTCAGTATTCTTATGCGACCCGATGCTAGATCCTGCCAAGCGATATGAAAAACACCGTTTTCCCTATGCACCATGATCAAACTCTTGCCATCTGCAGTAATACGCGGACGAGCATTGTAATCGCCGTCAAAGGTTAAGCGTTCTACTACTCCACTGGCAAGTCCTATTTGATAAATTTGGGGCTTACCACCTCTATCTGAGGTAAAAATGATCGATTTTCCATCAGGAGTCCAGTTCGGTTCTGTGTCGATACTGAAATGACGTGTTACTCGCGTTAATTTTTTCAGCGCTATATCTAACACATAGATTTCTGGGTCCCCATCTTTCGACAAAACAAACGCTAACCTGCGGCCGTCGGGCGACCATGATGGTGCATTATTTAATCCTTTAAAATTTGTAAGCTGTTCACGTGCACCGGTATCAAGGTTTTGTCTAAAAATTGCAGGACGAGATGTTTCGAAAGAAACGTAAGCCACTTGAGTGCCATCGCGTGACCACGAAGGGGACATTAATGGTTCTGATGACGCAAATAAGATTTCTTCTCGAGCGCCATCAGCATCCGCCTTGACCAAACGATATCGTCTAGGCCCTTCGCGGCGCATATCTTCCACATATATAATCTTGGTGGAAAACACACCTCGAATATCCGTTAGAGCTTCGAAAATAGCATCGCTCGCTGAATGCGCAATATCTCGAAGCTCACTTTCAGAACCACGCTGTAAATCGCGTAGTACCAGACGCTGGGCCAGCACGTCAAATAGGGCATATTGCAAAGCATAGCCATCAGTTTCTCGTGTAAGCGAACCAATAACGAGATATGAGCTACCTAATAAACGCCAATCACGGTAGTAAATATCCGATTCAGCGGCAGGATGCGATAACATATCCCGCACGGCAATAGGGGCGAATAATCCGCTACGATGCAAGTCATCCGATATGATTTTTTGTAAGTTTTCCGGTAAGCCCGAACTCGCCCCGCCAAACGGAACAATCGCAATAGGGGTAGGATTATCAGCTCCCTGGGTTATTTCAATACTAAGTTCGGCAAAAGAAAACTGTGATATACACAATATTAGTAACGCAAAAACCATTCTAAATGAGGTCACTGTCTTAAATCCTGAGGGTTAAATATTAAGGTTAAGTTGCGAAAGTCGCGCTCAAACACATCCGCCGGCATTTTAGCAATTTCGGGGATTGATTCGATTTTTTGAACTGCCTGCTCAGCAGAACGATCAAATGCGGTATTTCCACTTGATTTAATAATACTGACTGAGACTATTCGTCCGGTGGGAACTAACGATATTCTTAGTTCACAACGCATGCCGTTTCGAGCTGACGGTGGTCGATCCCAGTTATCTTCAATGCGTTGTGATATTGCCGCAATATAGCTCTGTGCGGCCAATGCGTTTTGATCTTCGGTAAACACCGTGTCCTGTTGTGCTAGCGCCGCTTCCATACTGTTGCGTAGTTCATCTTGCCGACGCTTTAGTTCTTTTTCTTTTTGCTCTTCAAGCGCCTTGGTATCCACCTTTGGCTTTACTTCAGTTTTAGGCTTATTGGGTATTTTTTTAACAGGCTGATTATTCGGAATCACTTTTTTAGTGGGTTTCTTCTTTTTAGTAAGGTTTACTTTTTTAGGCTTACTGGGCTTAGGTGTTTTAGCTTTGAGTTTAACCAACTTCGCCTCTATGTAGCGTGGCGTTTTTACCGTCTTTGGCGCAGCCTTATCACCAGATGCAAACGAAAATGCCACTAACAGCCCCGCATGCGCGGCCAAGCTCAGAAGAATAATAACGGGAAACGGTAGCGATATTCGCATTAGATTGACCAAACTATAAACATAGCTACGGCTCAGTGACCAGGCCAACAGAAACCGCACCGGCCTTCTGAAGATCGCTCATCAAGGTAACGACTTTTCCATATTCAACTTTCTGATCACCCCAAACCAATATTGGTGTTTGCGGCTTTTGTCGCAAGACCTTAGCAACAACATCTACCACCGCTTTTATCGCTTTTTGCTCTTCTTGGTTTTTTCCTACATTAAGGTAGAGGCTACCATCTGGCTTAATCGATACAATAAGTGGTTCCAAGTCTTGTTGATCCATTGGCGCAGACGATGCTTGAGGCAGGTCCACCTTCACACCTTGCATTAGCAGTGGCGCGGTGACCATAAAAATAACAAGCAAAACCAACATAACGTCAATGTACGGAACAACGTTTATTTCAGCCATGGGTTTTCGTTTAGCGGCCTGAACCATACGACCCCCTATGCCTTTGCGGAAGCGTGAACTTGCCGATGCAGTATTGCAGAAAACTCTTCAGAAAAAGTTTGATAACCGATAATTGTTGCTTCGGCCGTTGCCGCGAAACGGTTATAGGCAAGTACTGCAGGTATTGCTGCAAACAAGCCCATTGCTGTCGCAATTAGCGCTTCGGATATTCCCGGCGCTACACTAGCAAGCGTTGCTTGATGTTCGCTAGCAAGGCCACGAAACGAGTTCATAATCCCCCAAACGGTTCCAAAGAGTCCTATATATGGGCTAACTGACGCAACACTCGCTAAAAAAGGAAGACTCATTTCCAGCTTTTCTTGTTCCCGTGTAAGAGCGACTCGCATAGCTCGCTGTGTGCCCTCCATGATGGCATCAGGGTCACTGCTAAGTTGTTGACGCAATCGTGAGAACTCTTTGAAACCTGCGCGGAAAATATTTTCAACCCCATCGATACTATGATCAGCCGCGGCTGCATTACCCTGTCGATACAGCTGGGTTAGATCAACACCCGACCAGAACTGTGTTTCGAAGTTTCGTAAAGACTTTTTAGCTCTAGATTGATAACGCCCTCGCTGAACAATCATCGCCCAAGAAACAACAGAGGCCGCAAACAATATCGCCATCACGGCCTGCACTAATAAGCTTGCGCCGCTCATCAGGTGCCAAATAGATAGACTTTCTTGAGTCATGTCGAAATTCCTAAGTTTTGAAGGTATCTAATGCGCTTTTAACCGCAGAGGGGAAAGCGCATGGTCGCATTGTATCGCGTTTCACGCACGCTACAGTAACAGCCCCTTCACACAATAGCTCACGTACGCTATTTATTTCATTGCATCTAAATACGGCCTGTTTAAACACAACATAACTTCGAGCTACTTTCTCAACTACAGCCGTCACTTCAAGAGCATCATCAAGCCGTGCGCTTAATTTATAATCGGCAGAGGCCGACGATATAACAAGGAGTTTACCACCCTCGATAAATGCGGGCTTAGGAAAACCAAGGTGACGAAACATTTCTGTGCGCGCACGCTCCATAAATTTTAAATAATTAACGTAGTAAACTATGCCGCCAGCGTCTGTATCTTCAATATAGACGCGCATTGAGTGTGAAAATTCCATAAAAGTTACTATTTAAACCTAAGATTTGTAAAAGAAAGCCTACAGTCCGGGAATACTATTTTGCTTACTGATACCAGCAGAGACTGTTTCACGCTTGGGAATATCAAAACCAAAGTGAGCATAACTTGAATTTGTGGCCATACGTCCACGGGACGTACGGAGAATAAACCCTTGCTGAATCAGATAAGGTTCAAGTACATCTTCGATGGTATCGCGCTCCTCACTAATTGCCGCGGCTAAGCTATCAACGCCAACGGGGCCTCCATCGAATTTCTCTATAATCGCTAAGAGTAAACGACGATCCATATGATCGAAACCGAATTTATCAACATTGAGCATATTTAGAGCCCCATCCGCAGTTTCAGCATTTATAGTACCGTCACCTTTAACCTGCGCGTAATCCCTTACCCGCCTAAGCAGACGGTTTGCTATTCGAGGTGTGCCGCGCGAACGCATCGCTACTTCACGTGCCCCCTCTTCGCTTGTAGGAACATCCATCAACCTAGCTGTTCGCATAACGATCTGTGTAAGCTCAGATACATTGTAGAACTCAAGGCGCTGAACAATACCAAAACGATCTCGTAACGGTGAGGTAAGCAAGCCTGCACGAGTAGTCGCTCCGACTAAGGTAAAAGCCGGTAAATCAATCTTTATAGAGCGCGCCGCTGGCCCCTCGCCAACCATAATATCTAGCTGAAAGTCTTCCATTGCAGGGTAAAGAATTTCTTCAACAACCGGACTTAATCGGTGAATTTCGTCAATAAAAAGAACATCTCCATCGTCGAGATTCGTCAACATCGCGGCAAGATCACCGGCTTTTTCTAGCACAGGTCCCGATGTAGTCTTGAGATCCACTTCCATTTCTGTTGCAATAATATTGGCGAGGGTTGTTTTACCCAGACCAGGAGGTCCAAAAACCAAGGTGTGATCAAGCGATTCAGATCGATTTTTCGCCGCCTGAATAAAAATTTCCATTTGCGCTTTAACCGTAGTCTGGCCGATATAATCGGCCAGTTTTTTAGGGCGCACAGCACGATCGAGCTGCTCTTCGCGTGGGCGAGGCTCGGCATCGATCAATCGATCTTCGGTTATCATTTATTTACCTGTTGGATAATTGCAGTTCTGAAGCATTACACTGGCAACATTGATTTCAATGCGCGACGAATAAGCTCTTGGCTCGTGGTAATGGTTTCATCATAGACCCTGGATACGGCCTTCGAGGCATCAACAGGCTTATAACCCAAAGCAAGAAGCGCACCTTCGGCTTCTGAAACTATTAGATTGGAGTGTATTCCACTATTTATTGGAGCGCTTTCAGGTGACGATGAGGGCTCATAGCTCCAACTTTTCAATCTATCTTTCATATCAATTATGAGGCGCTCGGCTGTCTTTTTACCAACACCTGGCACTTTCGTTAAAGCCCCAACGTTTTCCTCCATAACGCAGCGAACGATCTCTTGAGTCTCAATCGACATAATACCTACAGCCATTTTCGGCCCGACGCCATTGACTTTGATAATCAAACGAAAGAAGTCTCGATCTTGACGTTGGCGAAAGCCAAATAATTGCTGAGAGTTTTCGCTGACCGATAAATGGGTAAATAACGTGACGTTTTGCTCTAGTTCGGGCAAAGCTAAAAATGTCGTCATTGGCGCTAGCAATTCATAAGCGACGCCACCCACATCAACCAAGATATCTGACGCTTGTTTCTCAATAAGTATCCCCCGTATACGACCAATCATTTAAACTATTCTTCCTCGGCGAAACTGTTTTGAACCCGCAAGTTTAATAAGTTGCTGCTGTGTTTGCGCATGGCACAAGGCTATAGCTAATGCATCCGCAGCATCTTCTTGTGGGCATTTGCTTAGTTTTAGTATAGTCATCACCATATGCTGTACCTGCGTCTTATCGGCCGCACCGGTTCCAACAACCGCCTGCTTTACTTTTCTAGCTTCATATTCGGCTACAGGCAAGCCGTGAGAAGTGGCAGCAACAATTGCCGCACCGCGAGCTTGCCCAAGTTTTAGCGCTGAACCAGCACTTTTTGACATGAATACACTCTCGATGGCGAATTCATCAGGTGCGTACTTTTCGATCACCTGGCACACGCCTTCAAATACACGATTTAAACGTTCTGGCAGCGTGGGCTCAGTATCGACACGAATTACACCACTAGCGATATATTCATGACGGCCTGAAACAACATTTATAATACCAAAGCCCGTTTTACGGGAGCCAGGGTCAATACCTAAGACAAGAGCCATATCTGTTTATTTATTCAGTAGTTTAAGCCTGAAGGAGTTTTTCAGTTAAGTGTTTTAGTGTCAAGTAAAAGCGTGCAGGTATACTATCAAACTCTAAACTTCCATCTTTACCAATAGATGGATACACTTGCTTATCATTTGCAAATAGTAGTAATTATGAAGTTCAAAGAGCTGCCATCGTCTATAGCACGTGTCTGGCAATTGGTTCGCAAGCCTATAAACTCACTAGGGGAGGATGCCTCCGAGATTAATGAGCGGCTAATCGTTTCATTAACCTCTATTGAGAGCCGCTTAAGTATTGTCCACCTTACAATACGAAGCTTACTAGACCAAAGTGTAAAATCAGAAAAAATCGTGCTTTGGCTACATCACTCTCTTAGCAATAAAATTCCTAATAAGCTTTCAGCTCTTCAATCGAAACGATTTGAAATTCATTTTTCAGATCAAACATGCGCACACAGAAAACTTGTAGAAAGCCTTAAGCTATTCCCAGATCATATTATTGTCACTTGTGATGATGATGTTATGTATCCTAATGATTGGCTATTAACACTGCATCAAGAAAGTAAGTCCTTCCCTTTAGAAATTGTCGCTCACGAATGCCGTGTAATCACTTATGACGAAAACAACAGAGTACTACCCTACGCTAACTGGAGTGGTGAAAAAATAGGAGGAAGCGAATTTAACACCCTAGCCATTGGCTACGGCGGCGTGCTCTACCCACCTCACAGCCTGCATAAGGATGTAACTAAGCGCGAACTATATGATAACCTTGCACCTAGAGCTGATGATTTATGGTTCAAAGCTATGGCCATTAAAGCAGGGACATGTGTTCGCCGAACATCATGTAAGCAAGAAAAGCCGGTTCCAATTGCGTTCTCTCAAGGCATATCCTTAAAAAAATTCAATGTACGCGAAGACGGTAACCGCATGCAATGGCAAGCCACGCTAGACTATTACACATTGCCGCACAGCGCCTAACACGCTAAATACTCTCTTCGTATCCACCATAGGAATTATCAAGACGACATGAACTCAACGGTCAAAATTAGTGTTCTATTCACTACCTACAATTCGACAGCATGGTTAGAGAAAGTACTCTGGGGTTTTAACGTTCAAGAAGATAGTAATTTTGAACTTGTAATTGCTGATGATGGTTCCGCGCCAGAAACACGCGAATTAATACAACGTTTTCAAAAGGAAACAGGCCTAGATATACAGCACATTTGGCACGAAGACGATGGTTTTCAAAAATGTGTAATATTAAACAAAGCCATTATTGCCTCTAAAGGCGAATATATAATCATGACGGATGGTGATTGTATTCCACGCGCTGATTTCGTCGCAACTCATCGACGCTTAGCAGAACCAAATGTATTTTTATCTGGAGGCTACTTTAAGCTTCCATTGAACACTAGCGAAGCTATTACAGAGAATGACGTAATTGCTCAACACTGTTTTGATAAAATCTGGCTTATCAACAATGGTGTTAAAAACTCTATCAAGTTTTTGAAATTAACGGTTGGTAAATTTTCCTCGCGAATACTAAATGTGCTAACCACGACAAACCGTACCTGGAACGGGCACAACGCCTCGTGCTGGAAGACTGATGCATTGCGTGTAAACGGCTTTGACGAACGAATGAAGTACGGCGGCCTAGATGCGGAATTTGGATGGAGACTAAAACACGCAGGAATTAAAGCTAAGCAGATTCGGTATAGCGCGGTATGCGTACACCTGGATCATGCTAGAGGCTATGTAACAGACGAAGATTGGAAACGTAATCGAGTTATCCGAAACAATACTGTTGACAACAAATTAAGCGTCACACCTGCGGGAATTAAGGAGCGCAGTTAGCGTGTAGTTGCTGTTGCTGTTGCAATAAGCGCACGATAAAAACCAACAATTCCCGCGTTAGCGTTATGAATATAATGCTGACTTAAATCGGGGCGGAACCTAGGCGGAATATTACTCGTTCGGCGAAGTAATATCGCCGCGAGCTGCTCTGTATCATCAACCGCAAACATGTCTCCGCCATAGTCTACGATCAACTCCTTACAACCTCCCGCATCGGACGCAATTATCGGTGCTCCAGCGTCCATCGCCTCAAGCATTACTCGCGGAAGAGGCTCGAACCTAGAAGGGCACACGAGAATATCCATACATTGATAAATATCCTTTATATCCTCTTGGTAACCAACAAAATGAATTCTAGGATCATTTTTGGCTCTAGCTTTGAGCTTGCGCTCATCAGTACCACTTCCAAAAAACATTAATTTCAACGTCTCAGAGTGCACTGTCATAAATGCATCAATAAGTGTTTCCCAACCTTTACTATGGTGGTATCGACCTACAGCCCCGATCAACACATCTCCCTCCTGCAAACCTAGAGCTTGGCGTTTCTCCAAGACCTCTAAGTCAGAAAGCCGTCGATGAGGAACGAGAGAGTTATTTGCCTTAAATAGTTCCCCTTTATAGGTTTTCGGAATACTTTCAACCTGCCAACGAGCATTACAAATCAACCCACTCATATCGAGAAAATCATGGCTATTCACATCAATATGCAGTGTTGAAACACTAACCGCTGAAAACCCACCTCGCGCGACAATCCGGGTAGCTCGACGAAGGTGACAATGGATAACATCGGGCTGAACACGCTCTATCGCCATAGAAACTTTTTTTGCCGTAAAAAGGCGCGCAGGAACCTCAATAACCTTAACGCGCGGATCTAACTTGTCGACAATACTATTTCCATTCTTTCTATGATCACGACGAATAATAAGAGCAACTTCATGATCGCATACCTGCTCATTACACGATTCAGCCGTACTCCGTTCAGAGCCTGCAAAACCTCTAGATAAAATAAGATGGACGATATTAAGTGATTCACATTCAGACATAGGTTTATGAGTTCGTAATTTAGGTATAGGTAAACTATACCGTTATGAAATGGACGAAGTGATAGCCGTACTTAGGAAGCAACCATATTAAAGCACAGTGACATATGACAACGAATGTATTTGCGCCAATACGGCGTATACTAACTTATTTCCTCATTTTACTAAGTAAATCCTCGATAAGCTTGTTAAAATATCCGTTCAATAGGATATGTAGTACTCAAAATGCATCAAAAAATCGCCAATAACATCAGTGTTATTCTAGGGAACTCAAACCCGAGGTTTTCTGGCGTGAGCTCGACTATGTTACAGACACTCGAAGTCCAACACACCATGATAGACATTAGAGTCATGGGCGTGCACCACCTTCCCGAAAACTTACAGCATTTAGCCATCACATTTCGTGAAGCCATTTCAATTTGCAAAACACCACTCCCAAATGGCGATTTGCGTGTATTCCACGCAAGACGAAACGACGAAATGATTCAAGCTCTCACACTAAAGTGGGTATTTGGAGCTAAAATAAAAATCTGTTTTACTTCAACGGCACAGCGATATCACTCTAAGTTTAGCCGTTGGCTTATGTCTAAAATGGACGGAATTATCACGACCTGTAACGCAGCAAATTCATTCCTCAACCCACCCGCAGAGCGCATTATCCCTCACGGGATTCAGTCCAATGTTTATACACCGAGTAAAAACAAGGAAAAAAGTTGGTATGATCTTTCGTTAAGCGGTCAATATGGTTTAGGTATATTTGGTCGTGTTAGACCACAAAAAGGTATTGATATATTTGTCGACGCCTGTATCGAAGTATTGCCAAAACATCCACAATTTACAGCGATAGTCGTAGGCGCTATAAGCTCAGACAACAGCGACTTTGCAGATAAACTAAAACTCAAAATAGATCATGCAAAACTGTCAACACGAATACTATTTCTGGGGGAACTAGAATTCTCAGAGCTACCTAAACTATTCAATTCTGTACATCTCGCGTGTGCATTAAGTCGAAACGAAGGCTTTGGTCTCACTGTACTCGAGGCAATGTCCTCTGCAACAGCTGTATGTGCAAGTAAAGCGGGAGCATGGGAAGACATAATTAACTATGGCGTCACTGGCTCCATAGTCGATGCGGGCAATCTAGCACAGACATGCAACGCATTAGATGATTTATTAGCGTCGCCTGAAAACCTAATCCGCATGGGTTTAGAAGGGCGTAACGAAATTTTAAAAAACTACACTATTGATCGAGAATCACATGCACTATGTGAATATTATGCATCACTTCAAAGTAGGTATTAAAGACCCATGCCTCAGATAGTATTTAAAAAGCAATTGTTACATCCACGCTACATCAGCAGCTGGATTGCCATGGTTTTTTGGTGGTTATCTGTTCAATTACTCCCATTTCCAATTCAGATATATCTAGGGCGGCAATTAGGTAGAGTTCTATACAAAAAAAACATACGACGAGTCCGCATAGCTAGAAAAAATATTGAGCTTTGCTTCCCCGAGTTACAAAAAAAAGAAGTCGAAGAGTTAACTCGACGCACATTAGAGTCGACGACTATTGGGATATTCGAATCCGGGTGCGCTTGGTTCCTACCTCGCTGGAGACTAAAGCCTCGCTGTACAATATCGGGGCTAGAACACTTAAATAATTTAGGATCTCAAGGTGCCATTTTTATGGGCATCCATTTCACACCAATAGAAATTGGCGCAGCATTTGTAAACCTCGAAAAAGGTATAGCAGGATTTTATCGCCCTCATACAAACCCTGTATACGAATACATACAAGCCGCAGGCCGAATTCGACATAATGAGAATAGTCAGGTCATACCAAACGGCGATGTCAGAGGCATAATCAAAGTATTAAGAAAAGGCGGTATTGTTAACTATGCGCCCGATCAGGACTACGGTCATAGAAGAAGTATTTTTGCACCGTTTTTTAATATCGATACTGCAACGGTTAAAGCCCCAGCACAATTAGCACGCGCAGGTAAAGCTGAAGTAATCCCGTGGACAACTAAACGTCTTGACGATTTTGGAAATTATGAAGTTAAGATTCACCCTCCAATCACTAGTAAACTTAGTGATAGTGAAGAAAATAATGCGAAACTCATAAATCACTTTATTGAACAGCAGATCCGAAAAAACCCTGAACAGTACTTATGGGTTCATAAGCGCTTTAAAACTCGCCCCGAAGGTCAGCTTGATATTTATAATTAAATGATATCACCGGCCACTAATTAGCAAGTATTGACTCTAGTAGTCCCGTATATTCATTAAAAACAACATCCTGATCGTATTTTTTTTGAACATACTTCATACCGTTTACACCTAGACTTAAGCGACTACTTTCATCTTCAATTAGTTTACCAAGAAAAGATAGCCACTCTTGGGGTGTATCGGCCAAATAACCGTTAACTCCATGTTTTATCACTTCAACATTCGCACCAACCGGAGATGCTACACACGGTAGGCTTGCTGACATATATTGGAGCAATTTAAATGCGCATTTCCCTCGAGAATATTCACTGTCATCCAGTGGCATAATTCCAATATGGGCAGAAGCTATTGCGTATTTTTCTCCATCAAGAGTCCAGCTCACTCGATCCAACCTTACGTCGTCCCAATCAGGAAACTGACTCGAAATAACTCTTAGATGAAAGGCGGGGTATTTTTTTGTGAGATCTGAAAAGACTGAGCGCAATGATTCTAAATAACGAATATTTGCTGGAAGACCAACCCATACAACATATATAGATTCAGAGCTTTTATCCTTGCACACATCATAATTATGGCAATCAATCGCAGTTGGCAGTAACCTAGTAAAACCACCAATTGCTTTGACTTTTTCTTCAAGTGTCGCATTCCCAACGACAACAACATCCGCAGTTCTTACCATGCAATTAAATCGAGCTAAACGTGATTTACTTCGATCCCTGATATGCCCCACCCATTTAGGCTGTTTAATATATATAGCGTCGTCGATGTCATAAACGAGCTTTTTTGCATGCTTACTTATATAGGATATTTCGCATGTGGGTAAAAGAAGTTTTTGACACAGAACAACATCAGCCGCCTGCAGAAGAGCCTTAAACTTGAGTACTCTTAAAAGGTAAATACGCCCTTTAACCTCAACAACACTTATCACCCAACCTCGCTCAGTTAGCCTATCTAATAAAGGTTTTATTCGATAACGAAATGATGGGGAGTTTTTGTTTTTAGCAACGACAACTAAAGTGCTTTTCATAGAATACTAAGCTTCATCTGTACATTATAAAACAAACGCAATTAAGCAAAGCTACGCTGCATGAAGACGGACTAACTGACATCAAGATCAGTTTATCCATCTTTTAGTCTATCCGTCTTTTACAGTAGGTAAAAGGGAAAAAGAGGATGAGGTGAACTACAAATACAGGTAAAACCTGTCAAAAAAAAGGCAAAAAAAAGGCTCATCCGAAGATGAGCCTTTTTTTCTAAAT
>JBLIMQ010000127.1:0-12412 GCA_047638775.1 Flavobacteriales bacterium | reverse complement strand
GTATGAAATCCATAATAAACACCACCACTAAATGCAGTAGAAACCAAGATAAAACTTAGTAACATGTAGACATATTTCTTCATATTTACTCTAATTTTCGCGTAGAAGCTAACATTTGTATATCGTACCCCAGACTGCCTATTCCGGTGCGCGACTATTTTTTATCGTAAAAAAAGAAAACTACCCTCAATCCCTTACCACGTCAAGTCTTGCGCCATTTCCCCAGAAAAACCACCTCGCGTAAATGCTCCCTCCTGTCGCCTATCACCAAAACACAAGAAAATTCTAAACCCTTGAATTTTCTACAAAAAAACGGGTATTTCGGAAGACCTCAAAAATAGGAGGATTAAGGACGACTATTTTTTGGGCGACAGATCAAAATTGAATAATCAAGCCCAGTTAGAAATTAATCGCATGCGGGAACACACTCTTATTGATTTCTAGGTTTGGCGCGCAAAATCAATGACTCTGACCCTATTGATCAACCCTATTGATCATTTGTGCTAGCGTAAGCGGTAAAGCACAAACAAGTAACGCAGCGGAGGTCCGATCCAGCATAGCTGGCGGCCGTTGATAAACTTGTTATATTTCTCTTGCTACTCCATTACCCAAATGGATATTTTTGAAACCACTATAAAAATATATGGTGCAAAAAATGAAATCACATATAAATTTATTGAACTTATATAATCTTGTCCACTACCTAGAAAAGAATGTGGTAGGTTATAACCGATCTGGTTCAGTAGATTTACTTCGTTTTCAATCCTAGATGCATAAAATGCTATGATCGACAGAGCACATGGGACTAGATAAGCCGTAATATATATGACATGCATCTCGATATCGTCAACAATGTCTTGAGAATAAATACGACAATATATTAACCCTACGTTTACTGATGTTAAAATCACACCTAGAACTAATAGGATCGTATTATCTAGGGTCGTTAAGATCGAATAGATATCTATAACAACTCCCAGCACTAGCCCAACAACAAACATGGTACTCCCTTTTAAATATAACGCGTCACTAAAGTGCGCGTCTTTTTGCGTCACTTTTCAGTGACTTGTTAGATGCTATATTCCATCAATAACAATTATATCAGCAACAGCTACACCTTTACGTAGCTCAATCGCATGAGTATATTCGTTTGAATAATAGAATGCTTTAGCTTCTTCGATAGATGAAAACTCGATAATTACAATTCTCCGAGTTTCAGGCTCGCCTTCCAGGGTAATGACTTCTCCACCTCGAACTATAAACTTACCATTATATTTTTGAATGACTCCAGGAGCCACTTTTTGATAATTTTTTAGTAGACTTGGATCTTCTGCTTTAATTCTAATCTCTACATACGCAGACATTAATTCAACCTCATATTATTGATTGCTAGGTTTGGCGCGCAAAATCAATGACTCTGACCCTATTGATCTTCAAAAACAGGAGGATTAAGGATGACTATTTTTTTTGGCGACAGATCAAAATTGAATAATCACGCCCAGTCAGGAATCAATAGCATGCGGGAACACACACTTATTGATGGCTAAGTTTGGCGCGCAAAATCAATGACTCTGACCCTATTGATCCTAATATTTTTACAGTGCGAGCATTTAGCCTTATAAGATTTTTTTGTATGTGGTGTCATAATTTTATAATGTTTGTTATTCACTTAAGTAATTTATATAAGCCTAATTATGTTAGATTTTCTTTTACTTTTTCAAACCAGTTGCTAACTTCACCATGAGCTTCTAATTGAATTAGATCATCAAGTGTTACTAAAGGTGCGGCTTGTTCAGATAGTATTCTTTTGATTGACCCTGCACCTTCACCTGTAATTTCTGTATTGCCAGCAGCTTTAAGAGTCTTCAGGAATACAGATAAATCCTTAGGTATATTTTTACTCTTCCATTCTTCAACCCATCCATCATTAGAATGCATGAAGTCTTCTTCAATGGGGTATATCTCTTTTATTATTCTTGGGTGGATATAGTTTTCAATTTCTAACATGTTTGTTAATGCAGCCCATGAACCATCTCTTTGATTTACTTGATCTACTGCAATTTGATATTTAGAAACATCGTTATCGTATATGTGGATCTCTGGCCTATTCAATTTAGCTAGGTAATTTTTATTTACCCAATGCATAAGTGTTCCGCCGCCTAAAAATATAGTCAAAATACGGTCATCATTTTCTAAATCTAAATTGAATAATTTACCAACATGACTGAAAAACTCCACGTCTGTAGGCCCTTCCAAACAGAGTATGGCCTGAACCCCGAGATTATTGATAGAAAGAGAAACATTAGGAAGCATGCCAAGCGTTTCAGAAATAACCCCTAAGTTTTCTTCGGTTCCTTTTTGAACGACAGGAGTGCCATCAATTCGATTAATAAAACGTAATTTGTCTGTATTAACCAATCCTGCAAGAGACGGGCTATGAGTAGTAATTAGAACCTGTGTATTGTCATTTTCTGAAAGTTCTACTAATGCATTAAATAACTGAACCTGCCATATTGGGTGCTGTGATGTTTCAGGCTCTTCAATTGCATATATTACATTTCTATCTTCGGCATTCTTTCTTTCAGCTTCTGCTCTGAAATAATTAAGTAATATTAATCTTCTTACTCCACTACCTCTTTTATTGATAGGAATACCATCATCACTGTTAAAAGAAAATGAAAACAATGACTCCCATGGTTTATGTGTCATTTCAGGTGATAAAACATCAGCAATTTCTGGACTCATTTCCTTTAATTTTTCAAGAGTTTTTAACCCAAGTTGTTCTGCTTTAATTCGTATTTGTTCTTTTACTTCGTCAAGTTCAGTTTGAAGTTGGCTAATTGCTGTTTTGGTAATCGCCTTTAGTGGGTCTTGAACTTCTTTATCAGAGTCTTTGTTGGCTCTATCTGATTGAAAAATGAAGAATAGGGGTAAATCTAGTTTAAGAGATTCCCATATTTTTTTGCCATCTTCTTTATCTATTGGAATATCAATTAAATCTAAATCATCTAAGTTTTCAACTTCATAAATTGCTTGTCGGATAGATGAGCTTTTATTTTTCTTAACTTCATTAATATCGAGCTGTTCTGCATAGTTAACTAATAATTTTTTAAGATCAGCAATTTTCATTGAAATCAATGGAGATTCAAACGCAGTTGGATAGTTAGCAACTAAATAGGTTTTTAGTGATGCTGCTGAAAGTTTATCTTTTGAGCAATCCCAAACTTTTTTGACTGAAAGATTACTATCTACATCAAGTAAGTATTCTTTATTTAAATCAGTTGGCACAGTATCAATCGTATACGCTTTGTCTTCCGGCCTAAAACTGACCTGAATCGCCATGAACTCTTCATCATTAGCATGAACATTATGATCATCAATATCTATTTTTACGGTTTCATTATTGAAAAATATTTCTAGAGCTTCAAGAATCGTAGATTTGCCAATATCATTTTTACCAATGATCACATTAAAATTTTCATCAAACTCAACTGCCACATTTTTATAACCGCGGAAATTGGTTAATTCTAGTTTTGAAATTTTCAAGATAAGTACTCCATTACTTGATTAGAACGCTGGCACATAACAATATTATTATGCAGAAAAATCCGGTACTTCGACATGGAAAAAAATCCACATTTCAACAAAGCCCTTTTATATCACAACTCTACACATCGCACCAATGCATGCTTACAACCAAAATTCACTTCCTTGTATCGGAGAAATACAGAATTTCTCCTATGCTTTACATTTTAACTATTACTGTACGTACAACAGCTAATTTCAGCCTAATGTTATGGCGCGTAAAATACTATTAATCTACTCAAACACACAACAACCACCCTTCATCAAACCCCATCAGGATCAATCCCAGCATCCAAAAGTTTTTGCCGTAGCCGCTCTTTCTCACCACGCTCCGCCCGCAATTCCCCCAGCTGCCGAACAACAACCGCCTGCGGCAACTCCCTCTTCTTCAACTCACTCAAATCCAAATAATCCCTAACAACCTCACAGCCCTCAGAATACCCATCCAAAAGCACCATCTTATCTATCTCTACCAAACACCGTTCATACACCCAAACCTGAAAAGCACTAATCCGCGTAATCAAGTCATCCAGCACGGCAATGTCCACGTCATAATCGGTTTTATAACGTGCATCCACATAGGCTTTATTCAATAAATCAAAATTGGTTTTTTCTTCTTCGGTATTTTGCGGTAAAACATCGCGTACAGTTTTATCTATTTTGGCGACACGGTTACGTAACTCGCCAAGAATATGGCCACGCGGTTTGTAATTGGTGAAGACTAATAAATAGGTATAAAACAAACGCTCGGTCATTTGATGTAGGGCGTACATCGACGAGCCATAGTCATCTAACTGATAATGTAAATACAACGATTGGCGCATCGCCACTGACCGGGCATAAAAACGTTCAAAATACTGTATCGCCCATCGGCGGCGCTCTTGCGGTGTCATTTCTTTTGGCTCGGCCAACTGATTGACGGTGCTGTATAACACCACGCCTTCGCTGATCACATCGCGATAAAAATATTCGCAGTTTGCTATGGCGTCATTAAGGCGGACTAAGCTTTCAGCTATCAAGTGAATATTGAAGGGTATGTCGGGGTGATCTTCTACTTTTTTACACAAGCGCGCCCAACGAGATGACTGGTCCTCTACCGTTTTACCGCGCACGACCACTAGAATATCGATGTCGGAGCGGTATTCTGACAGGGTGCCGGTTTCTTGATTCACACGCTTGTCGTTAATGGCTTCGCCACGGGCATAACTGCCAAATAACCAGACCATGGCTAGGCTCTTGGTAAAGAATCTACCGGCTAGGTCTGTCACCAGTTTTATAGACTCTTGCGCCTCTGCTGGCACGTTATCCAAGCTGGTACGGTAGTTGTGGGAAAGGGCGTCATTAATCGGCATGTAAGCGTACTACTCGCTAAGCTTTTGGGAGGGGAAAGAATAAGAGGATGGTGGGTGGATGTCTATTGTTTTATCTATTGTTTTAGTGGGGTTTTATCTATTGTTTTAGTGGGGCTTTAGTGGGATTTTAAACGCTTTTATTTTGGCGACGTTGTATGAAATGACACAGTCAAATTGACCTGTGCCAAACATTTAGCTGTTTTTATTTACAAGCTTTCCAAGAATTTTATTACGCTTGTTTTGTCCGTATTACTTAGGTTGGTGAAATTGTCATTCGAACCCTGGCCTTCGCCACCATGCCACAGAATTGCTTCTTCTAGCGTTCTTGCGCGGCCGTCGTGTAAATAGCTTTCGCTAGGGCTACACACTTGCTGCTGGAAAACGCCGGTAACGCCGCCCGTAACACACGATGACAAACCGATACTCCACAGTGGTGTTGTTCGCCACTCGGCACCTGTTGCGACGCCTTCACCTAAATTGTCGGCAAGGCCGGGCCCCATATCGTGTAAAAGCATATCGGTGTATGGGTGAATCACTTGGCTGCGAAGCTCTGCCGATGGTGCAAATTCACTGGTTGTCATGGTGGCGCGGTGACAGTCTTCACAACCGATATCGTTAAATATCTGCTGACCACTAATCACATCAGCATTGCTTATATCGCGTTGCGGGCGAATACCTAAAAGAGACACGTATTGAGTGATGTCCTCTAAGTGTTCGTCGGCCAAGGGCTGTCCGCCGCCGCAATTATTTTGCTGTGAACCACAATCTGGATTTGGCAGTAGCGACGTTGTTACACCCATGTCGGTATTTAGGGCGCTGGCGATTTGGTGTTTAACGCTGGCGGTAGCCGCCTTCCAACCAAAGCGACCGAGGCGAGTATTGCCATTGGTCGGATCAATTGAAATTTGCGCTCGGCCTGAAATACCGTCGCTGTTCGAATCGTTTGCGTCAACGCGCTGTAAGATTGTGCTTTCGCCAATGGCTTCTAGTAGACCTAAGCCGACGAGTTGCGGCGCAAGGCGTGCCGAAAATCGTGCAGGCCTATTGCCCGAGAAAACATAGTTGGGTGAGCGTAAACCGCCGCCTACATCTGTCCACTGGCCAAGCTGAACACGGCCTTCGCCATGGCTACCATTGGGTTGCAGTGCGCTACCAATAAACGCGTCTGGGCTGCCGTCTTCACTGGCCACTTTAAATACCCATTTATTAAGGTTTTCACCTACGTTGGCAATCGCTGCACGGCCATTGCGATCATGACAACTTGTACAACTGTCGTTAACAAATTGATTGCCCGCCAAATTCGTCAGCTCAGGGAAAGAGCCATTATCGGCACTTTCATCGTGAACGCCGGAGCTCATGTTCGTATGAAGAACACGACGACCCTTAACAAAAGGTTGTGCATGCTCGGGCGCCAAGTTAGTCGCCATTTGCATAAAGTGATTATCGCTTTCGTCGGTGTGCGTATAAGGAAGCGTAGTGCGCCCGCCTAGCCATGCAGACTCTGGAATCTTGACAGAGTTTTCTCGCTGAGAAGCTTTGTCGTCAAAATCACCAAGCGTATCCCAGGGAACCATGCCGCCTTTACCCACTTCGTAAAGAAAGGTTGTGCCGTAATAGGCTGCGCGACCCGAGTCTCCAGAAGCTGCCAGTAGGATTCCATCAAGGAACTGGCTGACTTCAATCTCCATGAACTGACCAACGGCTAGTGGAATACCGGTTTTTTGGCCTATAACACCATCACCGTTCAAGGGATTCGCCTCACTGATGGTATAGGTGTAAAGGTACTGCTCACCGCTATTACTGATTAGCTGCATTTCTTTGTTGTACGTTGCTGGGCCTTGTTCGGCCACCATTGGACCGTAATTACCGTAGTACTGGGCAACAGATCCCATGCCACTATACCAGGCACGAAATTCTCTTGAGGTTGGCCCAAGACGGAATTCAGTTACAAAAGAAATGTCGATGGTGGAGCCACCTTTGGCAACATAATCAACAAACTTAAAACGAGCCGTTCGATGGAACCAGTAATGCGTAAGGTAGTGGTCGTAGCTTTGGAACTGATCTTCCTTAGCATGGCGGTCACGCGCACGATCGCCAAAGTAAGTGACAATGGCATCGCCTCTATCAGTAATTAGAGTATCGCCGAGTGCCGTTGCGCTAGAAAACAGCGGCACGATATCGCCAGTGCCACCGCCAACAACACAACCGACCGCATCAACCTCTGCACCTGGTGGTGTATTTAAACACGCGTCGTTAATATCCAAGACGCCATCATTGTCGCCATCATCATTACCATCATTGTCGCCACCGCCAAGTGCACAACCGTTAGCATCAACCGTGGTTCCCGTTGGCGTATTTGGGCAGTTGTCGTTAGCGTCAATAACACCGTCGCCGTCTGTATCAACAATTTCGTCAATCGGGCAACCGTTAGCATCAACGTTCACACCGGCAGCGGTATTCGGGCAATAATCTAAATCGTCTGTAACGCCATCGCCATCGCCGTCATTTGGGCCACCGCTGTCACCGTAAGTGAAAGCTTCGCTCCATGTTGTACTGGTGGGCCCAGGGATGAAGTCTTGACCGCCTGAGACCGGCGCATAATAGAAACGCACTTCGATAACATCACCGTCGTTAACGTTAGACGCAGCATGTGTGTATTGAATGCTGTAGCTACCATTGCCGTTGTCGATATTCGTTGGGATTGGTTCTGATTGAATACCGTTGATGCGAATAAATATTAATGAAAATTGCGGCTCGACAGTGATGTTTGCGTTAAACAGAACATCACCATTACCTAGCTGTTGAATATATTCGTTCGACGGAATAATAATTTCACAGCCACTTAAATCAACGTTTGCGTCGGGTGCGGTATTGGGGCAAGCATCGTCGCCATCGGCCACGCCGTCACTGTCGGTATCCATTAGGATTGTGCAGCCAAAACTATCAACAAGGTTTCCTAGAGGTGTGTTCGGGCAGGCATCGTCGCCATCCGCAACGCCGTCTAGGTCACTATCAACAATGGTGACAGCGTTAAACTGAATCCAATTTAGATTGAAGCTGCCACTGCTGATGTCAACGCGTAAGGTATGTGGGCCTTCGCCAGTAATAGTGACCGCACCTAAGCTGTGGGTTTCCCATGTTTGCCAGCCACCGGTATTGGCAACACTGTCACGGCCGACTTCTGCCCCGCCAATGGATACGGTGTAATTACCACCCCCAACATTTGAGGCAACACGTGTGCTGATATCGTAATCTCCTGCAACAAGACTAGTGGTATATTCAAGCCATTCGCCCGACTGAATCCACCCGACGTTAAAACCGCCATCGATGTCACTTGTGGCTTCAATATCAACATCGTCACTGCGATAAGCGCCGCCGTTATTGCCTGCATCTGTGTCTGCAAAGGCGCTGTAGTCTTCAGCTTGCACTGTAAGGTTTGTAGCAATGGGAATGGCACAACCGATCGAATTGACCGCTACGCCAAAAGGGGTATTTGGACAGGCGTCGTTAACATCCATAATGCCGTCGCTATCGCTATCAATCGCTATTTCACAGCCATTGGAATCTACCATTGCACCAGCTGGTGTGTTTGGACATGCATCGCTTGTATCGGCGACGCCGTCGTTATCACTATCACTATCACTATCGACATCGGCTACAACTTCAAAGTTAATCCAATTCAGGTTGAAGTTACCGCCACTTACATCGACTCTCACAATGTGAGTACCTGTCTGGGCACTGATAGAACCCAAGGAGTGAGTTTGCCACGCTTGCCAACCGCCAGTATTCGCCACGTTATCGGTAGCGACTGAATTACCATCCACCAATAGTGTGTAGTTACCGCCGCCAATATTTGAAGCAACACGCGTGCTTATTTCATAAGTGCCTGCGATTAACTCAACGCTGTATTCTAGCCATTCGTCTGTTTGAATCCAGCCGACGTTAAAGCCGCCGCCTGTATCGGAAGAGGCTTCGATGTCGACGTTATCGCTGCGATACGCACCGCCGTTGTTACCGATATCAGAATCAAAATAGTCATTATAGTTTTCGGCTTCTATACGCGTATCGGCTTGTGCGTGTGCTGTTGCCATTGTGAATAATGTGGCGGCCAATACTATTAATTTTACTGGCCGACGTTTAAGGTATTTCATATTATTCTTATTTTTCATGTTTTTCATAGCCAAACTCATTTAGGTTGTAGGTCACCTAGGCAAAAAAACGAGGCCACTCATTAGGTAAGTCCAATAACCTTGGTCAAACCCTGGCAGCACCTTCTGAAATACGGCTCCCTCACGAATTAATCGTTTAAGTCTCATCCAGAAATACACGGTATTTATGGGCTAGAAGACGTCATAACGTGATGTTAGAGCGCTAGAAAGCCTGCGCTATATTCGTTTTATTTGTGCACTAGGTTCAAAATGTTAGCTCAAGTGTTTTGCAGACGCAGCCTATCTTACTTGCTAGCGTGCCTGCGGTATAAGCGGGTATGTGACTTACGCTTATTAGCTGCGCATCCATTTAATGATGCTTAGAATTGAACGTGGCGGTTAGGGCGGGACGGTATAAAGCAGGCTTTGCACGGAGTAATGCGGCATTAGAGATGTTCTTTTCATGGTGCACCTTCATTTTTAGAATATTTATCGGAAGATCTTTAAAACATACGTTAATAGCAGCCATTACTGCACAACTTCAATGGCTTGCTCCTTGCTACTTACTCTTTAAGCGATTGTATTAAGTGATTGCAGCTTAAGCGATTGTAGCAATAGCAGCGAGACCCGCATTTACGGGGCTACACCGATTACGCTATAGATAAATCTATCACTGACCTATATCCGCTTCGTCGCTTTAAAGCTATTTTATTTAGAGACACCTCGATAAATGAGGTGCCAACAAAAAACACAGTTGACCCGCGTACGTTTAAGCATTTAAAACCCCATCCAATCGCCTGTTCAACCTAAACTAAAAGATCGAATGTTGACACGTCTTGCAGGCCGCTGTACTTATTTGGAATACCGAGCATACAGGCCACATACGTAGTTCAGGAGTTAGTTCAGGAATTAGCTCAGGAGTTAGCTCAAGTGAGCTATACCAAATACTCAGGTTTTTTAATGGGCCTAGTGCTGAACAAGTTATGTGCCAAATACCAAGAACGAGATACTGGCACAAGAAATAGAGTAAGTCCTTTTAGTGAAAAAAAGTTTCCAAACTTTACTAAAAGTTGAGATTGTGTGACATAGACCTGTGTTCAAGGGCCATAAAGCCCATTTAAATATGATGTTGATTTGTGAATCTGAGCTAGGGCTTTTGAGTGGGTGTCCCTGACTTTTCTGTTTATGTGGGAAATAGAGCGGAGCGACTTACACATAAAAATGTGTAGTGAAATGGGTCACCATGGAATTTCTTGTTAGATTACTTATACCTACAAAGTGGATGTTATAAACTAGTCAGTGAAACCTTTACGTATGAATTCATTACGAGCCACCTCGAAATCATGCTCGTTACAAGATATAAACTTCAATGCTAGATCAAAACCAACTTCTTCATATTTATCAATCTCTGAGAGCTCGTATTCATTCATGACAATATTCATCGCCTCGACTGTGTGCTGAGCCTCATCTTCGCCAATAGTTACTTCTGCTGGTTCGTAATTAAACAACATCCATTTCTGTAAATCTGCAGATGAAGACTTTCCATCGATACATTTTCGGATAACTTCGAGAAGCTGATTCTTAGTGATTGATTTCATATGACCTGTAATCTAACGTTGAGCTCACCTGAAAATATCGACGTGAGCGATTTGTGTAAAATGGAGCGCCGCGACAGGGACAAAACGAACGCGGAAAAATTTTTTAGGTGGGGCGTATTGTTAGAGCCTTAGTAAATTTTGCAAAGATTGTTTGGCTCCATAGAAAAACGGTTACTCTCATAATCGTCCTCTGTGTTCAACCGGACCTTTTCAAGCCAAGCATAACCATAGTCATCAATTTCATAGATTTTCATTACAGTCCCTTCACACGATTTGACGGCGTGCATCGACTCTGCATCAAGATCGCAAATAAGCCAGTCTGGAATCTGTATTAGTTTTACGGAGTCACCTTCAGAAATAATATTTCCATCTCGATCGATTGGCTTTAAAGGAAAACCTTCGGGGTATATTTTCATACGCGCTCCAACGCCGGCGTCAACTGTCGTAGGCCAATGGTGATTTTTGTGCGGTCCTTTGCACAAAAAGTGACAGTGGCCGGAGGTCAGATTGCACGCCCTTGTTCAGCCATTACATGCTAGCTTCACGGTTTAGAGCATCTGAAGCCCACTGATTAATACTTATACCGCTTAGCTCTGCTGCAGTAGCTACTGCGGCGTGTATTTCTGGTTTTAATCTCAGCATTAGCTTGCCAGAATAAGGCTTCTGTGGTGTTTTACCTACAATATTACAAGTTTCTAAGTAGTCTTCTACGGCTTCTTCAAATGACGATTTTAATTCAGAAACAGACTCTCCGTGAAAGCCGATCGTATCTTGAATACCAGCAATATGACCGATAAAACACTCGTCTTCAGAGCTAAACTCAATACGAGCAGCATAACCTTGGTAAGTTAAAGAGTTATTCATGGTTCCACTCCTAATTGTTTGAGAAATGTTCGTGCATCCCTTACTTGGTAAGGCTTTGCTTCTTTTTTAGGGTGAGGTCGATGAAAGCTGGCAATGACACCATTTTTATGGAATCTTACTCGAGAGCCATTGCCTTCAATCACATCCGCACCAGCTGAGATTAGGAGGGATTCAATATCCTTCCATACCATTGAGGCAGACACAGGATCTTTAAAGACCGATGCAAGTGTGCGTTTTTGTTTTGAATTCATAAATTAATGATATCACAAAACGATATCATTTCAAGTGACTATCTGAAAGGCTGAACGCCAGTATTTGGCGCCTATTTTGTGTTGCTTGGTCTTTTTCAAGCGACGGAAACCCATGCAGGGAGAAACCCATGCAGGGACACTCACTAATTGATTGACATCATAACGAACCGCAACTAGTATAAATACTGTATATACGAACAGAAATGGAATTCCTGTGACAACTTCCCGTGCCCAACAAATATCGCTTTCAGATACAGCCTATTATCACATCATGTCGCGCTGCGTTCGACATTCCTTTCTATGCGGAACAGATGATCGTACAGGTCAATGCTTTGAGCACCGCCGCCAATGGATAGAAGATCGTATACGCCTACTCGCCAGCGTTTCCTCAATCGATATCTGTAGTTATGCTGTAATGAGCAATCACTATCACATTGTGCTAAAAATAGACCCAGAGCCCCCTAAAGACTGGAGCTTTGACGAAGTTATTCAACGTTGGCTGTGTATTCACAAAGGCCCTTTCTTGATTCAGAAATATCTAAAGGGCGAAGTCACCGACAAAGCCGAAATGGCCGTAGTGATAAAGCTTGTTGAAGACTGGCGAATACGCCTAT